>JBGVMO010000164.1:0-16320 GCA_045124835.1 Eubacteriales bacterium | reverse complement strand
CGTCTTTATGGAGGACTACAACGTCAGTATGGCCGAGCTTTTGATGCCCGCGGCCGAAATCTCTGAGCAGATTTCCTTGGCAGGCAAGGAAGCAAGCGGCACGGGCAATATGAAGTTTATGATGAACGGTGCCTTGACCCTCGGCACGCTTGACGGCGCAAACGTCGAGATGCTGGAGGCGGTCGGTGACCAGAACATCTATATCTTCGGTCTTAACACCTATGAGGTGGAGGAAATGTGGCGCCATGGCTACGATGCCAAGGAAATTTACCGCAATTCCGAAAGACTCCACGGTGTGATTGACAGGCTTTACGGCAAGCTTGGCGGTCAGAGCTTTGCGCATATCGCGGACTATCTGATTGCCAATAGCTACGGTGTTTGTGACCCGTATATGTGCCTTGCCGACTTCGATGCCTATTGCTTCACGCACCACAAGGTTCTGAAGGATTACGAGAACAGAGCCGCTTGGGCTAAGCGATCGCTTTACAACATTGCGTTCAGCGGACGCTTTGCCGCAGACCGCGCCATCAACCAGTACGCAAGCGACATTTGGCACATCAATCCTGTCGGGAGGTAACCCCCTTGCCCTATCGCATTGATTTTTCATCGCTCTCCTCTTTTACGGGGAGAGCGACGGTCTATGAAAATCAAAAGGACGCGCACGGAAGGCATGCCTTTTCCTTAGAGAGCGCCCTTTCCTATACCTTTTATTTGCCGCGCCTTTTGGGGCTCTTCAATGGCAGTCTTTCCCTTTTTTGCGATAAAACGGGAGAATGCGTTGCCCGCTATCCTCTTGTCTTTTCGGAAAGTGAAGGAGAAAACGACCTCTTTACCTGCGCGCTTGCTCCCTTGCCCAAGGAGAGCGGGCTTTACTTTTGCCGTCTCTCCTTTTCTTCTCCTTATGGCGAAATTGATGCTGAGGGAGGCAACGAATTTCATTTCGTTCCAAAGGGAAGGGGAGCCTTCGTTTTCCAGCTGACCCTTTCGGATTTTGCCTATGCCGAGCCCGCTTGGCTTAAGGGCGGCGTGATATACCACGTTTTCGTTGACAGATTCTGTCGAGGCGCCGAAAATCCCGTCAGGGAGGGTGCTATCTTAAACGAGGATTGGGAAAACGGAATGCCGCAGTATCCTGAGTACCCGGGGGCGCCGCTTGCCAATAATATGTTTTTTGGCGGTGACTTAGCGGGCGTGGAAAAGAAACTCTCCTATATTGCCTCGCTCGGTGTTACGTGCATATATCTTTCTCCCATCTTTCGCGCCTATTCCAACCATAAGTATGATACGGGCGACTATATGGAAATCGATGAGATGTTTGGCGGTCGCCCTGCCTTTCTTTCTCTGCTTGAAAAGGCAAAAACGTACGGTATCCGTATCGTTCTTGACGGCGTTTTTAACCATACGGGAGACGATAGCCGTTATTTCAACCGCCGCGGAAGCTATGATACCGTTGGCGCTTATCAGAGCAAGGATTCTCCCTACTATCCTTGGTTCACCTTCAGGCGCTTTCCCGATGAGTACGAGGCTTGGTGGAACATCGAAATTCTGCCGCGCCTGAATACCGAGAATGCGTCCTGCCGCGATTATTTCCTTGGGGAGAACGGCGTTATCGACACCTACGCTACCTTGGGCATTGGCGGTATGCGGCTTGACGTGGCAGACGAGCTTTCCTCCTCCTTCATTCAGGGCATCAAAAGACGATTGACGGAAAAGGTGCCCGATGCCGTCCTTTACGGTGAGGTCTGGGAGGATGCCTCGAATAAGATTGCCTATGACCGCCGCACCTCCTACTATTATGGGCGCGAGCTTGACGGGGTGATGAATTATCCCTTGCGCACGGGCCTTATTTCGTATCTGCGGCACAAAAGCACGGATGCACTTTCCTATTATTTCAACGAGGTTTTGCCCAATATGCCTAAGCGCGCGGCAGACCTCGCTATGAACCTGCTTGGAACGCACGATACCCTTCGTATTTTAACGGCCCTCGGCGGTAAGGCGCCCGACGGCTATTCAAACGAGCAGCTTGCAAGCCTGCGTATGACCCCTTCCGAGCGAAAGCGCGCTTTGCGCCTGCTTGCCGCCGCCTATACCGTTTTGGCAACGCTGCCGGGCGTTCCCTCCATCTATTATGCAGACGAGGTGGGCGCAGAGGGGTATTCCGACCCCTTTAACCGTATGCCGTTTCCGTGGGGCAGAGAGGATGAAGACCTGCTTGCCCACTACCGTGCCATTGGCGCGCTTCGCAAAAACGAGGCTTACCGCGAGGGCGAGCTTCGTATTCTTTGCTTGACAAGTGAGCTTCTCATTTTTGCGCGAGAGGGGGAGAACGCAAACTTCGTTACTGTTTATAATAACAGCCAAGAGCCTCTCTTCTTCAAAGCCTCCAAGCCCTTTTCCGTTCTTATGGGGCCCCAAAGCGATGCGGGCGTTCTTGCCATAGAGGGAGAAACGGCCGCCGTTTTGCGTGTCGAAAGAGGAACGGTTCTTTATCGAAAAAGCCTATAATACCAAAAGCACCCGTGACAGCGGATGAGCCCGACTGTCGCGAGTGCTTTTCTTTTTCAAAATTATTCGGGAAGCGCGCTTAAAAGAAGCCTTCCCTTGCCCGTCAGCAAAATCTCCGAAAGCAAGGCGGGCAAAAGAATGCTCTGTCCCTGCTTAACGGAATACGCTTCCTTTTCACACCAAAGAGTAAGCTCGCCTTCTATGCAAAGCAGGTGGCGCATATACGGAGCGGAGGGCAGAGAAAGCTCTTCCTTGACCGATAAAAGCTCCGCATAAAAATACGGGGTGTTGGCCAGAAGCTCGCCGCCGAAGTGCGCGGTCTTTCCCTTTTCAAAGCGCAAGGCCTCAATCTTATCGGTATCGAAGGCGCGAAGCGCACGAACGCCCTTTTCAATGTGCAAGGGGCGCGCTTGACCGTTTTTGTCCTTGCGGCCATAGTCGTAAAGGCGGTACGTTAAATCGGAGCTTTGCTGTACCTCGGCAAGCAAAACGCCCTCTCCGATGGCGTGCGGAAGTCCTGCGGGAATAAAATAGGTTTCCCCCGGTGAAACGGGAATGCGGCGCATCACCTGCGCAAAATCCTCGCCTTGTAAGGCAAGGGCGGCCTTTTCAAGTGAAACGCCCTCCTTTAAGCCGTAAAGAATGTAGGCGTCCTTGTCTGCCGCAAGGATGTGCCAAAGCTCCGTCTTGCCGCTATCGTTTTCCAAAAGTGCCGCAAGTGCATCATCGGGATGCACCTGAACGGACAAGGGAAGGGCGGCATCAATCAGCTTGATAAGAAGCGGAAAGCGACCGTTGACAAGCGGCGTCGTTCCAAGCAGATTCTCCTTAAAATCGGATAAAAGCGCGGCAAGGGAAGAGCCGCGATAAGCGCCGTTTTCAATAAGGGAGCAATCGCCCTCTCGGACTGTAAGCTCCCAGCTTTCGCCGATTTGCAAGGCACCTGCCTTTCCATAGTCGCGCGCAAGTCGCGCGCCGCTCCAAAGCGGTGTCTTTAAAACGGGGGCGAGCTTTAAAGGATATAAGGCCATCTTTGCTCCTTTCTTACTGCTTTTTCTCTATTAAATCACGGAATCTCCTTTTTGTCAAGGGTGTATAAAGAGGCGGTGCTTGGCATAGGATGTAAAAAAGGGGGGAATAGCTTTGCAAAAAGAAAGGCCTATGCCGCTTGCGGCAAGGATTGAGACTGTGTGGGAGCGTCTTTTCGAGGGGAAACTTCCAACCGTCGTGCTTTCCCTCTCTTATCCTGTTTTTGAGGGACCCCTGTCGGCAGAAAGAAATAAAGAAACGAAGGGGCTTATATCTCTTATAAGAAAAGCCGGCGCGTCGCTCTCGTTGCGCGTTTTTGAAGAGTATGAAAAAGCAGAGGACGCCAATAAGCGCTTTACGCATCGCCCGCTTTGTATCACTCTCGCTGTTGAAAGGAAGGAAGAAAACGGAAAGCTTTTCCTTTTTTATTCTCTGTCGGTCACCCATAGGGGCAGAGGGCTTGAAAGCTATACCTTTCGTGAGAGCTTTTCAATAAAAAACGGGCGGCCCTGCCATTTGCCGCCCCATTCTCTTAAAGCAAAAAAGATACTTGATTTTTTTCGTAAAAGGAGATACAATAGAAGAGATAAAATTAAAGGAAAAGGGTAAAGAATATGACCGTTATCAGTCTTTCGGGGCTCTCGTTCTCCATTGGTGACAAGGCCATTCTGGAAAACGTGGATTTCTCGGTGGAGGAAGGAGAAAAAGTCGGCATTGTCGGTGCCAACGGTGCAGGAAAAACAACGCTTTTTCGTCTTTTGACGGGGGAGTATACCGCAAGCAGTGGCTCTATTTTTCTTTCCAAGGATAGAACAGTTGGCATTTTGCGGCAGGATGAGGCGGTCAATCTCGCAAACGGTCATTTAACCCTGATGGAGTATGCCGTTTCCGCATTTCCTGCGTTAACGGCAATGGAAAAGGAAATGGCCGAGCTTGAAGAGGCTCTCTCGCATTTCAACGAAGAAAAGAACGAAGCACAGCTTCTTTCACTTTCGGGGCGTCTTTCCGCGCTTCATGAGCGCTATGCAAAGGCGGGCGGCCTTGAATATCGCTCCCGCTGTCGCGGAATGCTTTTGCATCTCGGCTTTACCGAGGCCGATTTGTCACGCAGGGTGGATTCACTTTCCGGTGGACAGCACACTCGCTTGGCGCTCTCGCTTTTGCTTGCCAAGGAACCGGACGTTTTGCTTCTTGACGAGCCGACCAATCATCTGGATTTGGACGCGCTTTTCTGGCTTGAGGACTTTTTGAAGGGCTATTCCAAGACCGTGCTCGTTGTGTCGCATGACCGTTATTTTCTCGACAGAGTCACGAATAAAACCTTGATGCTCCGTTATAGAACGGCCAAGCTTTATCACGGTGCTTACACCGCGGCCAAGCTCAAGGAGGCCGAGGATATGGCGGCGCAGGAGAAAAACTACAAGGAGCAGCAAAAAATAATTAAGCGCATTGAGGCAAATATCGCCTTTCAGCGCCGCTGTGGGCAGGAGCATAACTTCGTCACCATCAGAGCTAAGCAGAAGCAGCTTGACAGAATGGAGAGGGTGGAGGCAACCCGCGCGCCCGAAAAGCAGATTCATTTTTCCTTTGGCAGTAAAAGCTCGTACAGTAATGACGTTTTAACGGTCAAGAATCTTTCCTTTGGATATGGAGAAGCGCCGATTATCAGCGACCTTTCCTTCTTAATCAAAAAGGATAGCCGCATCGCCCTTCTTGGTGCAAACGGCTGCGGAAAATCCACCCTGATGAAGCTTTTGGCAGGAAGGCTTGCCGCCAAGGCTGGTAGTATCTCTTTTGCTGATAGCATCGAGGTTGGATATTATGATCAGGAGGTGCGCTCCTTTGACGAGAGAAAAACCGTCTTTGAGGAGCTGCACGATACCTTTCCGCAGAAAACCAACGGCGAAATCCGTTCTGCTTTGGCTCTCTTTCTGTTTAGCGGTGAGGATGCGGACAAGCCGATTGCCGTGCTTTCGGGCGGCGAAAAGGCAAGACTTACCTTGGCAAAGCTGATGCTTCACCCCTCCAATCTTCTCTTGCTTGACGAGCCGACCAACCATCTTGATATCGGCTCTCGCGAGGCATTGGAGGAGGCGCTTGCTGAATACGAGGGAACGGTTATCGCCGTGTCGCATGACCGCTATTTCGTTGACAGAGTGGCAGGTGCGCTTTTGGAGCTTTCGCCCAAAGCAGAAAATGGCTGTGTCATATATACGCCCTATGAGGACGAAACGGCGTATGCCTGTTATCTGCGCCACCGCGCCGCAAGCGAGGAGGAAAAAAAGGTGGAGGAGACCTCGACCGTCTCGGAGGCCAAGGAGGATTACCTGCGTCAAAAGCAGGATGCCGCCAAGCTTCGCGCCGAGCGCGCCAAGCGGGAGCGTGCGGAAAAGCGCATTCCCGTTTTGGAGGCTGAAATAGAGGCGTACAAGAAGGAGCTGTACGGCGATGCCGCCAGCGACTACGTCAAGGCGGCGGCTCTGCAAGCCAAAATTGATGCGGCCGAGGAGGAGCTTCTCTCGCTTTACGAAATCGTTTTATAAAGGAAAAGTCCTTCGCTTGATGCCGTGGTATTGGCATCTTGCGAAGGACTTTTTATTATTTCATCACAGCGTACAGCATTTCGGCGGCCTCTGCGCGTGTCAATTCGCCCTTGGCGTCAAAAAGACCGTTTTCACGCTTGGAAATTGCGCCCTCGGCGTATAAAGCAGAAAAGGAGGGAGTCGCCCAAGAGGGAATGGCCTCGCCCTCTGAAACGCGTGCCATTGCGGCAACAACCTCATCGGAGGCCTCAAGGCTCATCACGTTGCAGAGAATCACGGCGGCCTCTGCGCGCGTGATGGGTCTTTCTGCTTCGAAGTAAAGCCCCTCGCCGTTAAAGCTGCCGTTCACAAAGCCGAGCAGTTGTGCGGTGGCAATATACGGGCGAATCTCAGAAGGGATTTTTTCGTTGTCGTCAAAGCAGGTGTCCGTTAAGCCCTCAATGGCGGAAACGCCTGCCGCCTTCATGGCCAAAACGGTAAAATCACCGCGAAAGACGGCTTCTTCGGGGTCGAAATACAGGTTGTCACCCGAAAGCCTGCCGAGCATCAGGCCGCGCTCGGTCAAAATCAGGGAGGCAAGGCAGGCGGCGTGGTCCTTCATATCGGCGTAAACCAAGGTGGAGTCGCGCTTGGCAACCTTGACGGAAACGGCGGTGGGACGGCTGTAATTGCCGTATTCATCCCGTACAACCACGGTAAAGCTGTCCTTACCCGTGAAATTGGTTGCGGGGGTGTAGCGGTATGCGCCGCTTGCGGCATCAAGCAATGTCAGCGTTCCGTATTTGGGATAGGAAATCACGCGGAAGAAAAGCGCATCACCCTCGGGGTCGGTTGCGTTGAGTGTGCCGAAATAGGAAATTCCTCTTTGTGTCGAAACGGAAAGAGAATCCGAAAGTGCAAGGGAGGGGGCCTCGTTTTTCTTTTCAAGCAGGCATATTTTGCAAAGAATTTCGGCGCCGCCTGCCGCATTTCCTGCGGTAAAGGTGAAGGAGGCCTCGCTTACTGTGTCATCTATGGGAAGAAATTTCAGCATATCCAAAACGGCAACGGAAATGGCCTGTCCCTTTTCCACGCGCGAGGAGGCGAGCTTCAAAACGCCTGCTTTTTCATCGGGAAGAGAGGTGACGGTTATCACGGAAATATCCGAGCTGCCTAAGGCCTCCTTGAAATCAGAGGCGTTAAAGAAAAGCGTCTGACCGGTGTAGCCGCTTTTTACAAGCGTAGCCTCCTTGGCCAAAACCTCCATAGCAGGAGAGAGAAGCACGGCAAAGGAGGAAAAAGGAAGCACGCAAGGGAGAAGGCAAAGGGCAAGCAAGAGGGAAATGAGTTTTCTTTTCATAGTAAAAATCCTTTCTTTTTATCTGCATTGCCTATTTTTCCCACCGTGGCCTTCTTTATGCAGAAATTGCAGAAAAAGCGTCTTTGACTTGCCAAAGGCGTAAAAATATGCTACAATATTTTTACAAACCGAAAAGGAGTCGAAGCCAATGCCGAGAAAGGAAAACCAAAAATTGAAGCTGTTGACGGTTTTGCGCTTTTTGCGTGAAAGAAGTGACGAGGCACACCCCGTTACCGTCGGGGAGATCATTGCGCATTTAGCCGCCGCGGGAATTTCTGCGGAGCGAAAATCCGTATACAGCGATTTGGAGGCGCTCGTTGCCTTTGGCGCGGATATTATCACCGTGCGAGGAAGGGGAACCGCCTATTATCTTGGCGCGCGCACCTTTGAAACGGCCGAGCTGAAGCTTTTGGTGGATGCGGTGCAAAGCTCTCGCTTTATCACCCAGAAAAAGAGCAGCGAGCTTATCAAAAAGCTCGCAACGGATGCAAGCGTCTATACCGCCGCCTCGCTTGAGCGGCAGGTGCAGATTGCCAATCGTGTGAAAACGATGAACGAAAGCATCTATTACACCGTTGATCTCTTGCATACTGCCATCTCGCAAAAAAAGAAGCTTTCCTTCCTCTATTATGAGTGGAACGCCAAAAAGGAGAAGGTCCTGCGCCACGGCGGCGAGAGGTATCTTGTCAGCCCTTTTTTGCTTTCGTGGGAGGATGAAAATTATTATCTGATTGCCTTTGACAGTAAAAGCGCGTCGCTTCGGCATTACCGCGTGGACAAAATGACGGATGTCACCGTCACGGATGAGCCGCGAGAGGCAGAAGAGACCTTTGAAAAGCTTGATCCGGGCCTATATGCGCGCGGCGTTTTCGGGATGTTCGGCGGCGAAAGCCAAAGCGTCCTTCTGCGGTGCGAGGAATCGGTTGCGGGGGCAATGCTTGATAAATTCGGGAAGGACACGCCCTTTATTGCCGATGAAGAAAAAGGCTTTTTTCGCCTCTCTATCAATGCTTCCGTCAGCCCGCAGTTTTATGCTTGGGTGTTTGGCTTTGGCGGCAAGGTGAGAATTCTCTCGCCCGATGCGGTCAAGGAGGGCCTTTGCCGTATGGCAAGGGAAGCGCTTTCCTTCTATGAAACCGAATAAACTCCTCTTTCACCTTGACAAATCCCCCTTTCCCGTGTTACAATACAAAAGTAAAAACCTATAAGGAGAAATGCTATGCCCATTCATTTTCAGCGCAAAAACAACCGCTTTCTTTTGACGACCAAGAACACCGCCTATGCCTTTGATATCGGTGCGGGTCGTTATCTCGTACATACCTATTACGGTAAAAAGGGTGGCGAAATTTCCGCCTTCGCGGGCGCGCCTCTTTCTTATGCCGCTTATCCTGAATCTCTCGGTGCCAACTGGAATCCCGATGAAATTCCGCAGGAGTGCCCCTTCTTTGATTCGGGCGATTACCGCATTGCCGCGCTTCGCTTGGAGGGCAAGGACGGAACGGGTGTTACCGATTTTATCTATAAATCCTATCGCATTATCAAGGGCAGAAACCAAATTGACGGCATCCCCTCCTCCTCGGCCGATGAGGATACCCTGACCCTTGAAATCAAAATGCTTGATAAGGTAACAGGCTGCGAGCTTTACCTTTACTATACCGTCTTTTATGAGGATGACGTGATTGCGCGCTCTATGTCGATTAAGAATAACGGCAAAGCGCCCGTAACCGTTGCTAAATGTATGCCCCTTTCTCTTGATATGAAGGGCTGCGACTATCATATGATTTCTCTTTGGGGAACGCACAACGATGAGTGCAATATTCAGCGCTTCCCCCTGCATCACGGCGTGCAGTCCACCTTTTCGCGCCGCGGCGCTTCCTCGCCCCAGCACAACCCCTTCCTTGCCATCTGTTCCCCCAAGGCAACCGAGAACAAGGGAGACGTGTATGCCTTCAATCTCGTTTATTCGGGATCGTTTTTGAATGAGGTTGAGGTTGATCAGCAATGCAACACCCGTGTGCAGCTCGGCCTTGGAAGCGACACCTTCTCTTACACCGTCAACCCC
The DNA here is from genome assembly GCA_045124835.1 of Eubacteriales bacterium. Classification (GTDB taxonomy): domain Bacteria; phylum Bacillota; class Clostridia; order Oscillospirales; family CAG-272; genus UBA1740. Next base: position 6,842 of record JBGVMO010000164.1, on the reverse strand, counting down.
GGTGAAGCCTTCACCTCGCCCGAGGCGCTGATGCTGTACACCAAAAACGGCCTTGGCGATATGTCGCGCAAAATGCACCGCTTCGTGCGCCGCCATTTGATGCCCGCCTGCGCCATTGCCAAGCACCCTGTGGTTTTGAACACGTGGGAGGCCTGCTATTTCGATATCAATGAGGAAACCCTCTTTGCTTTTGCCGAGGAATCGGCCAAGCTCGGCATTGATATGCTGGTTATGGACGATGGCTGGTTCGGCGCGCGCAATTATGACGATGCGGGCCTTGGCGACTGGTATCCCAACCCCGAAAAGTTCAAGAATGGCTTGAAATCCTTTGTGGACGGCATTCATCAAAGAGGCGTAAAGTTCGGTATCTGGATTGAGCCCGAGATGGTAAATCCCGATTCGGACCTTTACCGTGCGCATCCCGACTGGTGCTTGCGCATTGAGGGAAGAGAGCTGCTTCTTTCCCGTAACCAGCTTGTGCTTGATATGGCAAACCCCGACGTTATCGCCTACCTCAAGGCCTCCTACGATAAGACCTTTGGCGATGTTGGCATTGACTACTTCAAGTGGGATATGAACAGACACTTGGCCGCCGTCGGATCGCCTACCCTTCCTCCCGAAAAGCAGAAGGAGGTCACCTTCCGTTATCAAAAGGGCGTTTACGAGCTTCTTGACTATATGACGACCCGCTTCCCGAATGCCGTTATCGAAAGCTGCTCGGGCGGTGGCGGACGCTACGACCTTGGTATGATGACCTACGGCTTCCAGATTTGGACGAGCGATAACACCGAGCCCTACTCCCGTATTGACATTCAGCGCGGCGCGCTTCTGGCATATCCTGCCGCCACCATGTCTTGCCACGTTTCCGATCCCCACGAGGATATGAAATCTCTCGATTTCAGATATAAGGTTGCCGTTGGCGGTATGTTGGGCTATGAGTTAAACATTCTGAAGATGAGTGACGCGGTGAAAAAGGAAATTGCCCGTCAGATTCGCGAATACAAGTCCTTTGATGACGTCATTCGCCTTGGCGATTATTACAGCCTCGTCTGCCCCTACGAAAAGAAGTATGACGCGCACTATTACGCCACCGAAGACGGAAAGCAAATTCTCTTCTCTCTTGCCGAGTGCGAGGGCTGTAAGGCAGGCCAAACGGCGCTTCTGCGCTTCACGGCCGCTAAGGCAGACGCCGTGTATACAGATGCTCTGTCGGGCCAAACCTTCCTTGGCAGTGATTTGAGAAAGGGCGTTCGTTTTGCCCTGACGGGTGAAAAGCACCACGCCTCGCTGTATCATCTCGTTGCCAACAACTGATTTTCTACAAAAAAGGATTGCTTGCCGCGCATGCGGCAAGCAATCCTTTTTTGTATGCAATTATTGAATTTCATCAATCCTGCCTTGCAGGGTAGAGAGAAGCTCCTCAAAGCGAATGCCGTACCAGAGTGACGGCTGCTTTTCCGTAATGCGTATGGCATCGCGCACGAAGGCAGCGGCCAGCGCAACGCTCTTGGCAAGATTCCTCGATTGCATGTAGGCGGCGCAAAGAACCGAGGCAAAAACGTCTCCCGTGCCGTGATAGGAGGTGGGCTCTTTGGGCTGGAAGGTGTAGTACACGGCGCCCGTCTTACCGTCAAGGCAGGCACAGCCAACGTCACCCTCGTGCAAGCAAATGCTGGTTAAAACAACAGAAGCGCCCGTTTTCTTGTGAAGCTCGGTCAACAGCGAGCGCACGTATTCCTCCGATTGCGGCGCCTCCATATAGGGCTTTTCAAGCATCAAGGCCGCCTCTGTTACGTTGGGGGTGATAAGGTCGGCATAGGAGGAAAGCTTGAGCATTTCCTTGGGGAAATCGGGCGTCAGGTGCTTATAAAGGGCACCGTTGTCGGCCATAACGGGATCCACGATAACGGTTGAATCCTCGCTCCTTAAAAGTGCGATGGCCTCCTTTACGATAGCCGCTTGGGCGGCTGTGCCAAGATACCCTGTATAAAATGCGTCAAAGCGGAATGCCTGCTCTTTAATCGCGGCGGCCATCTCTGCAAGCTTGTCCGTCAAATCCAAAAAGGTAAAGGAGGGGAAGCCCGTGTGCGTGGAAAATACGGCGGTCGGCAATGCGCAGGCCTCCATGCCTGCCGCGGATAAAATCGGAATGGCCGTGGTTAAGGAGCATTTTCCAACACAGCAAAGGTCGTGAATGGCTAAAACGCGTTTTTGGTCTTTCATATGCGTACTTCCTGTATCAAAGCGGTTTTTTGACAATTTTGGCGTAAGGACGGGGATAAAGCGCGTTCGTTGCTGTTTTTTTGCGAATGAGAACGGTGCCGCGCGCGTATTGCTCGCCCGCAAAGTCAACGATGGGTGCCTCTGCCAGCGTTTCGTAAACACCGCCGAGAAGCTTAATGGCGGAAAGGGAGGCGGAAAGCTCCTCCTTGGCGTTTTTGCCCTTCATCGCAATGAAGAGCCCTTCCTTTTTGACAAAGGGAAGACAAATTTCGCATAAAACGGGCAAAGCGGCAACGGCACGGGCGGTTGCACAGTCAAAGCGCTCGCGCAAGGAAGGAAGGCGCGCCGCATCCTCGGCTCTCGCGGTGACTGTCTTGACGTTCGTAAGGCCTAAAAGACGCGCCGTTTCCTCCACGTAAAGCACGCGCTTGGCCGTTGAATCCAAGGCGGTTATCTTTAAATCGGGGCGGCAGATGGCCAAGGGCAGCGAGGGGAAGCCCGCGCCACAGCCAACGTCAATAACCGAGGCATCCTTGGGGAAAAGCGCCGCCTCCAAAAGACAGTCAACGTAATGAAGAAATATGATTTTCGTTGGCTCCTTGATGGCCGTCAGATTGTATTTTTCGTTTTCAGACAGCATTCGTTCGGTCAGGGCGAACAAAAGCTCTGCCTTTTTTTCATCCAAAAGAGACGCGATACCGTTTATTTCAGCGGCATCCAGAAGCGCCTTGATAAAGCTATCCTTGCTCATTTCCATAGCGGTATCTCCTCTAACTTATTTGGGATTTAGTATAAAGTAAATCACGGGGAGATGGGTGAACATTTTGTAAATTTTTGCCATTGCGGCGCGTAGAGGGCAAAAAAAGGCAACTTTGTTGATTTTTTAACAAAAATTTCTTGACTATCGCAAGAAAGTGTGTTATACTATCAAAGGTTGGGATTTTTTCTCAAGCCTGAATAATTTTTGTTTTCACACGTTAGAATAAATAAAAATATTGATAAAACGAAAAGGAGATTTCCCATGGCTACTTACAACAAGAAAAGCGTTGAAGATGTGGACGTTGCTGGCAAGCGCGTGTTCGTGCGTTGCGACTTTAACGTTCCCATGAAGGATGGCGTTATCACCAGCGATAAGAGAATCGTTGGCGCAATCCCCACTATCCAGTATCTCTTGAATCACGGCGCAAAGGTTATCCTCAGCTCCCATATGGGCAAGCCCCACAACATCTTGACCGAGGGCTTTGGTCTGACCAAGAAGGAGAAGAAGAAGGTTGCCGCTCTTCCTGCCGAGGAGCAGGCCGCTGCTACCGCTGAGCTTCTTGCAAAGGCTGCCGGCGATAAGCAGAAGTTCACCCTGAAGCCCGTTGCCGTTCGTTTGAACGAGCTTTTGGGCGCAGGCAAGGTTGTTTTCGCTGAGGACATCGTTGGCGAGGACGCAAAGGCAAAGATTGCCGCTATGAAGGAGGGCACCGCCGTTCTTCTTGAAAACATCCGTTTTGATGCGCGCGAAGAAAAGAATGACGCAGGCTTTGCCAAGGAATTGGCCGAGTATGCCGACATCTACGTAAACGATGCCTTCGGTACTGCACACCGCGCACACGCATCTACCGCCGGCGTTGCAGATTATCTGCCTGCCGTTTGCGGCTACCTCATTCAGAAGGAAATCAGCGTGATGGGTAAGGCTCTTGAGGAGCCCGTTCGTCCCTTCGTTGCCATTCTCGGCGGCGCTAAGGTTTCTGACAAAATCGGCGTTATCAACAACCTCATTGACAAGGTTGATACCCTCATCATCGGCGGCGGTATGGCATACACCTTCTTCCGTGCAACCGGATCTACCGTTGGTACCTCTCTTTGCGAGGACGATAAGCTTGAGCTTGCAAGAGAGCTTCTTGCCAAGGCTCGCGAGAAGGGCGTTTCCTTCCTTCTCCCTGTAGACAACGTTATCGCCAGAGAATATGCCGAGGATGCCGTTCATATGAACATCTATTCCGATTCCATTCCTGACGGTTGGATGGGTCTTGATATCGGCCCCGTTACCAGAGAGCTCTTTGCCAAGACCATTCAGGGTGCCGGCACGGTGGTTTGGAACGGACCTATGGGCGTTTCCGAGTGGAAGAACTTCGCCGCAGGCACCGAGTCTGTTGCTAAGGCAGTTGCTGATTCGGGCGCTATCTCCATCATCGGCGGCGGTGACTCCGCAGCGGCTGTTGAGAAGCTTGGCTTTGCCGATAAGATGACCCACATCTCCACGGGTGGCGGTGCATCTCTCGAATTCCTTGAGGGCAAGGACCTTCCCGGTATCGCTTGCCTGATGGATAAGGAATAATCGTTTTTTGACTAAAATAAGGAAAGGCAGTTAGAAAAATGAGAAAGTATGTCATTGCAGGAAACTGGAAAATGAATATGACCCCCTCCGAGGCAAAGGCCTTTATTAAGGACTTGGCTCCCTGCGTTGCAGGTAAGGACGGATGCGACATCGTTCTTTGCGTTCCTTACGTAGACATTTACGTAGCCGCAGAGGCCGCTAAGGGCACCAACATTCACATTGGCGCCGAGAACGTGCATTACGAGGCAAAGGGTGCTTACACGGGTGAGGTTTCCACCGCTATGCTGAAGGAGGTTGGCGCAGAGTACGTTATCATCGGCCACTCCGAAAGAAGACAGTACTTCGGCGAAACCGATACGACCGTAAACCTTCGCACCAAGGCGGCTCTTGCCGCAGGCCTCAAGGCCATCGTTTGCTTGGGTGAGGTAAAGGAAGAGCGTCTTGCAGGCATTACCGACGAGGTTGTTGCTATGCAGACCAAGCTTGACCTTGCAGGCATTCCCGCAGAGGATCTGAAGAACGTTATCATCGCTTACGAGCCCGTTTGGGCCATCGGCACCGGCTTGACCGCAACGCCTGAGCAGGCAGACGAGACCTGCGGCGTTATCCGTAAGACCGTTGCTGCTCTTTACGGCGAAAAGGCCGCTGAAGAAATCATCATTCAGTACGGCGGATCGATGAACGATAAGAATGCCAAGGAGCTTCTTGGCAAGGAAAACGTTGACGGTGGCTTGATTGGCGGCGCCTCCTTGAAGGTAGACGCTTTCACCACTATCGTTGACGCTGCCAACTGATAGGTCAATTTGAATCCAAAAGACCGTGTTCACTTGAACACGGTCTTTTTTTTACGCAAAAATATATTTTTCCTTTTTTGTATAAACCTTGGAGATTTGTCAAAAATAGAAACAGTAAATCGGAAAGGAACAAAGAAAATGGAAAACAAATCCTCTCAAACAAAAACGAATCGCGCACTATATCTGATAGTTGTTGGCGTTTTGGTGTTAGTCTCGCTCGTCATTGGCTTGACGGCCGCCTTCTCGGTAAACGATAAAACGCCAAAGCCTACCCCCGATGCCTCGCAAAATGGCGAAGATAAGCCTCCCGTCGACAATAGCGGAAGCACGGACGGAACGGAGGACACCGTTCCCGAAGAAAAGCCCACCGTCTTTTCTGCGCCCCTTAACGGCGTCGTCTCTAAGTATCACGACTCTGCCGCTCCCGTTTATTCCATCACAATGAACGATTGGCGTGTGCATCAGGGCATCGACGTTGCCGCAACGCTTGGCGACGGCGTGAAGGCAACGGCGGCAGGCGTTGTCAAGTCCATCTGGCAGGATGCCTTTATGGGTCATTGCGTCTCTATTGACCACGGCAACGGCGTTGTCAGCATTTACAAGAATCTGGCGGAAGCCTTGGTTGAGGGTGTTGCCGTTGGAAAGGAGCTTGAAGCAGGCGAGGTTTTTGCCGCTGTTGGCGAAAGCGCTTGCATTGAAAGCGCCGATGCACCCCATTTGCATTTTGAAATGGAGGTTGACGGAAAGCAGGTAGACCCCCTTTCCTATATCTCCGAGGAGAGCTATGAGGCTTCCTTAAAGGGAGATACCGCCTACGGCTCTTGAATTCTTATAGGGCGCGCACCAAAAGCCACGCAACGCCGTCAAGGCTTTTTGGGTTGTCAAGCTCGGTAGAAAGCTCGCTCGGAATATCATTGGCGGCTAAAAGAGAGGCAAGCGAGACGTTGTAGCGCTTACCAACACTCCAAAGACTGTCCTTGGGCGTCGGATAATAGATGCGGATGTCATTTTCACCTTTGTCGGTGGGAAGGGCCTCCGCATCTATTTTTTCGGGAACGGAAATTTGTTCGCTCCGCAGTGCGCGCACGGAAAGCGCAAGCTCGCCCACAACCGAGAGAGTACCCTTGTCTATTTTGACCGAGGCGAAAAGAGGCTCAAGCACGTATTCTATTTCGTCCGTTTGCAAAAGCGCATCGGGCATTGTCATCGTCAAGCGGAAGGGGAAGGAAAGGGTTGCCTCGCTGCAAAGAATAGCCTCCTCTTCCTGCCGCTCCATAAGAACGGAGGCCTTGCATTCGCCTGAAACGGTCAGCTGATTTTCCGAAACGGAAAGAAGCGAGGAAATCGGAAGGAGCTTGGCAGAGAGAGGAAGAAGGACGGCGCCATCCTCTTGGATGGCCATCTCGCCGGACACCGTAAAGCTTCCGCGCGCCGTGCCCAAAAGGCGCAGGCTTTTGACGGGCTTTGAGGCAATAGATAAGGAGTAGCCTTCTGCGTAA
>JBGVMO010000163.1:0-1944 GCA_045124835.1 Eubacteriales bacterium | reverse complement strand
CGTCAAATATGATGCAGCTGCCCGGGAGCTGGCCGACGTGGATGAACAGATCCGAAAATATGTGCAGGAGCTGAACGACCTTCGGGGTGTGGAGCTCCGTTATGTACAGGCCCTGCAGGAAAAATCGGATGCCATTAAGGCGTCAAACAGCCAGGCAGGACAGCAGATCCTGCAGTTGGAGACCGGCATTTCCATTCTGAAAAACAGACAAAAAGAGAACCGGGAAGCACTGGGCGCAGGCAGCATGGCACTGACCGCGGCCGAAGATGCGCTGGAGCGGTTGGGGAAGGCAAGCGGCCTTGCCACATGGGATCTGTTGGGCGGCGGACTGCTGGTGGATTTGGCAAAGCATGAGGCGCTGGACGAGGCGCAAAGCTGCGTGGAAGAGCTGCAGCGCCGTCTGCGCAGGTTCAAAATCGAGTTGTCCGATGTGAGTATGCACGGTGATTTTCATGTAAATCTGGACGGCTTTACACGCACGGCAGATTTTATTTTTGACGGCCTTTTTGTGGATTGGACGGTGTCCGATCAAATCAGCCAGTCAAAGTCGCAGGTGGAAAATGTGCGGCGAAAGATTGCAAGCGTCCTGCCGCGATTGGAAGAGATCCAGAGAAACCTGGATGCACAGATCGCAGCCGAGCAAAAGCGGCTGGATGAGCTGGTGAAAAACACCGTGCTGTAAGATTGCGCTATCAAACCAAAAGCGGCTCGTCGAGCCGCTTTTTCTGTCTTATTTCAATGTTACCACTTCAAATACTGTTAAGGTCCCATCCTTTACAGTGAAGTGCACATCGTGTCCCGCAAAGGCCACGCCGTATTTGCGCTCCGGGTCGTCATGATACTGGGGACGGGGATCCTGCCGCAGCACCTCCACGATGGCCTCCTGCTTGGCCTTGGGGAAGTTATTCAGCAGCTCTTCGGGAAAAATAACCTCCAGATGATACTCCTTTTTCTCATGAGCAAAGCCGCCCCGGGCATCGGGATGGCTGTCCACATAGGGCAGATAAGGCTTGATATCATAAATGGGCGTGCCGTCCCGCAGGTCTACGCCCGACACATGGATCACCGGCCCCTGATGCTCGGTCAGCTCCACCTTTTCCAGCCGCACCGAAGAAAGGCCGATGGGGTTGGGACGGAAGGGCGAACGGCTGGCGAACACGCCCACGCGCTCGTTGCCGCCCAGCCTCGGCGGACGCACCGTCGCCGAAAACCCCTCTTGTTTAGTCGCTGAAAAATGAAAGAGCAACCAAAGGTGGGAAAAGCCTTCTATGCCACGCAAAGCGTCGTCCGTTCTATATTCCTTTTCAAACACGATACGCGCCGTCAGCGCAGGCGCTCTGCCGCTTTGACGGGGAATACCGAATTTCTCTTTAAAGTCCGTCTGTACGTGCGCGACGGGCGAAACTTCTAACGTTTGCATGAGCCTCTCCTTTTTTGCTGCTCTTATTATAATGTAAAAGAGCGCCTTTGTCAAGCAAAAATGCTCCCCCTATAAACGCTACAACGGCGGATTGCAAATTTATGCAAGATTTTATGCAAAATATCGTGTTTTATGCATATTTTATGCATTTATACAATCTATTCATAAAATATTCTAAAAATCTTTTAAAATAAGGGATAAAAGCGTTTGACAAGTGTAAAATATGAGCGTATAATAAACGTATAAAAAAGAATAAATATGCAGTCCTTTTCAAAGGGGACGAAGGAGAATACAAAAATGGATAAAAAAGACATCAAAAAGGTAGTACTTGCCTACTCGGGCGGTTTGGATACTTCTATCATTATTCCTTGGCTCAAAGAGAATTACAACAACTGCGAAGTTATTGCAGTCAGCGCCAACGTAGGGCAAGCGGACGAGCTGGAAGGCTTGGAAGAAAAGGCAATCAAAACGGGCGCGTCCAAGCTGTATATTGAGGACTTGACGGACGAGTTCGTAGACGATTA
>JBGVMO010000162.1:0-1536 GCA_045124835.1 Eubacteriales bacterium | reverse complement strand
CCCTACGGGTTTCAAATTAAAGTTTGAACTCTTCGCTAAACCCCAATTTATATTTCCTCAGCAAAAAATACCCACCTATCATCGGTGGGTATTTTCATAAAAACATCTAAATTACATTACACGCTCGCGTGCTTTAAGAATGCGGCGGTCTTGGGAGACTTGGGATTCGTGAATATCTCCTCGGGAGTTCCCTCCTCCTCGATAAGTCCGTCCGCGAAAAAGACCACTCTGTCCGCCACGTGACGGGCAAAGTCCATCTCGTGGGTGACCACAAGCATCGTCCATCCCGCGTCCTTCAGCTCCTTGATAACTCGGAGCACCTCGCCCGTAAGCTCGGGGTCGAGCGCAGACGTAGGCTCATCGAAGCAAAGTATTGCAGGCTCTTGCGCAAGAGCTCGGGCAATGGCAACTCTCTGCTGCTGTCCGCCCGAAAGCTGGAAGGGGTAGTTCCCCATTTTGTCCTCAAGTCCCACGCCGCGAAGAAGCTCGGCAGCGCGTTTCTTGTTTTCCTCAAGGGCTTCCGAAAGCGCGGCTCTCCGCGCCTTTCCTCTCGGGAACTCATTTTTTATTTTTTCCTTTGAACGAAGATTCAACGGAATATACACATTTTCAAGCGCCGTATACTGCGGAAACAGATTGAACGACTGGAAAACAAGTCCAAGCTTCAGCCTCATTGCGCGTATCTCGGGTGCCGTGTAGCTTTCCGATGCGTCAAACGCAAAGCCGTTTTCTATTTTGATAGTTCCCTCATTCGCCATTTCAAGGAAGTTAAGGCAACGCAAAAACGTGGTCTTTCCGCCGCCCGACGAGCCGATGACCGCCACCACCTCGCCCTTTTCCATTGAAAAGTCGATTCCGTGAAGGACGCGGGTCGCCCCGAACTGCTTTTTGAGATTTTTTATTTCAAGAAAAGCCATAGCGTCCTCCTTAAACTCTGTAATAATCCAGCTTCTTCTCGCACCAGCGGAAGAAAATGGTGAGAACACCTACGAAAATGAGGAAGAACACGGCGATATAGAACATAGGCCAGATCATTGCCTTGGAGAGAAAATCGTTTTCGTTGACGAAAAAGATCTCCGCCACGGCGATAACTCTCGCAAGAGAGGTATCTTTAACAAGAGTTATGACCTCGTTACTGATGGGCGCGAGGATCCTTTTGACCACCTGCATAAGAATGACGGTGAAAAAGGTCTCCTTTGCGGTCATACCGAGCACCTCTGCCGCCTCATACTGCCCTTTAGGGATACTCTGAATCCCTCCGCGATATATCTCGGAAAAATAGCAGGCGTAATTTATCACAAACGCCACAAGGGCGGCGATGAATCTTCCGTTATCACCCGAAAAAAGCGGAACTCCGAACAGTATTCCGGGAACATAGAACACCACAAAAAGCTGGAGCATCAAGGGCGTTCCTCTGATTATCCACACAACGGTGCGGCAAAGCCACGAAAGGGGCTTAAACTTTGACATTGAGCCAAACGCTACAACAAGCCCGAGGGGCAGGGAGAACACCAGTGTCAGCAAAAAGAGCAGACA
>JBGVMO010000161.1:0-1769 GCA_045124835.1 Eubacteriales bacterium | reverse complement strand
TTGGTGAAGAAACATTTTTTATCGTTCTTGCACTCGTATTCTTTTGGTGCATTGATAAAAAACGTGGATATTATCTGCTCTTTACCTGCTTTACGGGAACAATCTGTATTCAGTTTTTAAAGATGACCTTCCGTATTCCGCGCCCGTGGGTGCTTGACCCCAACTTTACCATTGTGGAAAGCGCACGAGAGGCGGCAACGGGATACTCCTTCCCCAGCGGACACACCCAATGCGCCGCAGGTCTTTGGGGCGGCATTGCTCGCTCCGCGAAAAAGCGCGCCGTTCAAATTGGCGGCACCGTGCTCGTGCTGCTCGTAGCCCTTTCGAGAATGTACCTCGGTGTGCACACACCGCTTGACGTCCTCGTTTCCCTCGGCATCGCGCTCGTTGTTATTTTTGGACTTTATTACGTGGTTTACCAAGGCTTTGACAAGCCGAAGAGAATTTACATTGCTTGCGCTGTTCTGTTGGCGGCGTCAATCGCAAACCTGTTGTTCGTATCGCTTTATCAGTTCCCTGCCGACGTTGATGCCGCAAACCTTGCAAGCGGACAAAAAACGGCTTGGCAGATGCTCGCGCTCGCCATTGGACTTTGCATCATTTATCCCCTTGACCGCCATTGGCTCAAATTTGAAACCAAAGCCGTTTGGTGGGCACAGTTCCTCAAGCTCGCCATTGGCGTAGGACTTGTTTTGGCAGTACGTGTAGGCCTCAAAGCCCCCATCAACGCCATCTTCGGTACCAACGTCGGTGCAGGTGTGCGTTATTTCCTCATCGTTGTGGTAGCAGGCATTCTTTGGCCGATGACCTTCAAATTTTGGGCGAAGCTTGGACAAAAGAAGGAAGAAGAAAAGCAAGTATAAAGACAATTCATCAAAAAGCTCTCTTTGCAAAAGGGAGCTTTTTTGTTACGTCACAAAACAAACCGTCAGCCTGTCATGCTGAGTGGGTTTGTGGAAAGATAATCTTTTGTGGCGGGGCGTCGAGAACATCATCCCCTATAAGAAACCAAAAAGACCGCCAAAACTTGGCGGTCTTTTTGCGTACATACATGCTTTATTCTTCAACTTCCAAATCAACTTCAACTGCGTCGCCTGCAAGGGAGACGTCGGTGACAAAATCGTCATCTTCAAAGTCGAAAACCTCGAGGGGCTCGGCTTCTTCCTCTTGCTTTGCGCGCACTGCGGCGGCTCTCGCTTCGGCGTCCTTCTTTGCCGCTTCTGCGACCTTGTGTGCTTGTGCCGCTTCGGCGGCTGTTTCGGCAACACTGTCCTTAAAAACGGTTACCTCTTTTTCGGCCTCGAGAGCGCGTTCTCTGAGCTCCTCAATCTGTTTCTTAACCGAGCGAATCTCCAGCATTGCATCCTTAACGTCCGTAATGCAAATGGAAATTTGGTCAAAATTTTCTTTATCCTCTACAAAATGAGCAAAAGAAGCTTTGCCGAGAGCGGCATACGCCTCTTCGAGCTTTCGCTCTGCCATAGAAAGCTTGACCTGCAAGGCTGCCATATCGGCAGTTTGATTGATTTTGGTTGCGGCGCGACCTGCAAAGGCTCTGATTCCGCCGTAGATTTCTTCCCAATTCATATGTTTTGCTCCTTAATTTGAAATACGGTGCGTTTTTTCTATAAATAGTATATACCCTTTTGCCGACGTTGTCAACCGTATAAAAGTAAATTTTTATGCAAACACTAACGGCAACCGAAAAAATGTTTTTGAAAGGATATTCATAATGAAGATAAGCAAAGAAACGTATGCAAAATTTGCCG
>JBGVMO010000160.1:0-11660 GCA_045124835.1 Eubacteriales bacterium | reverse complement strand
CCCCCGCGCCCCCCCCCCCCCCCCCCCCCCCCCCCCCCCGCCGCATATAAGAGAGAGGAAAAAAGAAATTATTCCTCGTCCTTCTTTTCGGTATAAACGCTACCGAACATGGTCTCTTCCTTCTCCTTGTCACCCTCAACGGCAACCGTCTTGGTTACCTCTGCAGCGGAGGGCTTCAGAATAACGTTCAGAAGAATGCCGATGATAAGAGCGCAAGCAACTGCAGAAATCGTGATGCCTGCAAACTTCAGGGTCAAGCCGCCGATACCCGTAACCAGAATACCCGATACGATGAAGAGGTTCTTGGAGTTGTCAAGGTCAACGTTCTTGAACATACGCAAGCCGGAAACGGCGATGAAGCCGTAAAGGGCAATGCTGATACCGCCGACAACGCATCCGGGAATGGACTGAATGAACAGCATTACAGGATAGATGAAGGCAAGAACGATGCACATAATCGCGGTGGTGAAGATGGTGTAAACGGAGGCGTTACCCGTGATAGCCACGCAGCCAACGGACTCACCGTAGGTGGTGTTGGGGCAGCCGCCGACAACAGAGCCTGCGATAGAGCCAACGCCGTCACCAAGCAGAGTCTTGTCAAGACCGGGATCCTTCAAAAGATCCTTCTCAATGATGGAGGAGATATTCTTGTGGTCTGCTACGTGCTCGGCAAATACAACCAGAGCAACAGGAGCAAAGGCAAGAAGAATTTCTACGATACCCTTACCGTCAACCAGAACGCCGCCGTTAAAGATTTCCTTGAAGGCGCCAACGATGGTGATGTTAGGCAGCCAGTTCGCGAAATCAGCAACCGCAGCAAAAGCAGAAAAATCAATGATTTTGCAGTACTCGGAGCCGAAAACGTTGTAGCCGAGAAGGGTGATGATAAGAGCGGCAACGTAGCCAGCACCTACACCGATAACGAAGGGAATGAGCTTCATGCCCTTGGTTCCCTTCACCGAAACGATAACGGTGGTGAAGAAGGTGATAAGCGCAACCAGAATGTGAAGCAGGTTGTAGTTCAGGGGTGAAACAGCCGTGTTGCAAACGTTGTTGATAGCAGAGCCGGACAAGGAAAGTCCGATAAGAGCAACCGTGGGGCCGATGATAACGGGGGGCATCAGCTTGGTGATCCAATCGCTGCCAACAAACTTAATGATGATGGCAATAACGACGTACACAAGACCTGCAAAGATAGCGCCGAGAATAACACCGCAGTATCCGTAAAGAACGCCGGTGCCCAAGGGCGCGATAAATGCAAAGGAGCTTCCAAGGAATACAGGGCTCTTAAAGCGGGTAAAGAGCAGGTATACGATGGTACCAACGCCGGCGCCCATCAGCGCAGCTGCTTGGCTGAGGTAGGGAGAGCCTACCAGAACAGGAACCAACACCGTTGCCGCGATAATGGCAAGCAGCTGCTGGAACGCGTAAATGAGATTTTTGCCGAAAGACGGCTTTTCGTTTACGTTGTAAACAAGCTTCATAATGTCTCCTCCAAAATTTGTTTTTGAATACCCCTTCTCTTTTTCGCAATAAAAAAGCCTTTGTAGCAAAGGCATACGGTTCCCCCCATAAGCCAACCGGGCAAAGTCTGTTTTATCGGCGTGAAAGAAATGGTTATTTCCCAAAGAGTATAGCACAAAGAGACGGTTTTGTAAAGTCTTTTTTCAAAGAAAAAAATCGTTTTTTCGCACAAAAAGGAAAAAGAAGCACGGCGTCTTCCTTTTTCAAAAATATATTTTTTCTTTTTTTGCATCCTTTTCTTGACAAAAACGCTTTTCAATGGTACAATGCTATTTGAAACAAAATACTGACCTACCTCTTAATAGGTATATACCCTGAAAGGAACATACTATGATCCAGCTTTACAACACGCTCTCCTTTAAAAAGGAGCCCTTCGTTCCGATTGAGCCCGGAAAGGTAAAGATGTATGCCTGCGGCCCCACGGTTTATAACTTCTTCCACGTGGGCAACGCGCGCTGCTTCACCGTTTTCGATATGCTCCGCCGTTATCTTGAATACCGCGGCTACGAGGTTACCTTCGTTCAGAACTTCACGGATATTGACGACAAGGTTATCCGCCGTGCCAACGAGGAGGGCATCACCTACGGAGAAATTGCCGCCCGTTATATTGAGGAATATTTCACGGATGCCAAGGGCCTTGGCGTTCGTCCTGCCACCGTGCATCCTCTTGCGACCGACAACATTGACGTGATTATCGACATTGTTTCCACCCTGGTTGAGAAGGGCTATGCCTACCAGTCGGGCAGTGACGTTTATTTCCGCACGAGAAAATTCAAGGGATACGGCAAGCTTTCGGGTATTGCCGTTGAGGATTTGGAGTCGGGTGCGCGCATTGACGTTTCCGAGCAGAAGGAGGATCCGCTTGATTTTGCGCTTTGGAAGGGCGCAAAGCCGGGTGAGCCCAGCTGGACGTCTCCTTGGGGCGAGGGTCCCCCCGGCTGGCACATTGAATGCTCCGCTATGGTTAAGCGCTATCTTGGCGAGACCATCGACATTCACTGCGGCGGCCAAGACCTGATTTTCCCGCACCACGAAAACGAGATTGCCCAATCCGAGTGCTGCACGGGTCACCCCTTTGCAAAGTTCTGGATGCACAACGGCTACATCAACGTGGACAACCAGAAGATGTCCAAGTCCTTGAACAACTTCTTCACCGTGCGCGAAATCGCAGAAAAGTACGGCTATATGCCCATTCGCCATTTCCTGCTTTCCTCGCATTACCGCAGCCCCATCAACTTCTCCAAGGATATTATCGAGCAGTCTGCCGCCGCCTTAGAGCGCATTTTCAACTGTGCAGATGCGCTTGATTTCTACCTTGCACACGCAGAGGGCAATGAAACGGCCGCCGACGACGAAGCGCGAATTGCTGAATTTGAGGCCTGCAGAACGGCTATGATTGAGGCGATGGACGATGACCTGAACACCGGAAACGGCATTGCCTGCATCTACGACCTTATCCGCAAGCTGAATCAGGCAATGAACGGCGAAAACAAGGCCTCTGCCGCCGCCATTCGCAAGGGCAAGGAAATCTTCACCGATATGACCTCCCTTTTCGGCTTTGTGCGCGAAATGAAGGAGGACGATGGCTTGATTGCAGAGATTGAGGAAGCCATTGCAAGACGTATGGAGGCTAAGAAGGCCAAGAATTACGCCGAGGCGGATAAAATCCGCGCAGAGCTTGCTTCTCGCGGCATCATCCTTGAGGACACCCCCCAAGGCACCAAGTACAAAATCGTTGAACAGAAATAACCAAAAAGAGCAGATATGCAGGAAAAAACTCCTGTGTATCTGCTCTTTTTTATCTTTGATTTTTTAAAGTCCTTCGCTCAAAAGAAAATGCTTCAAGGCGGTATATTCCAGAGTGTGCGGCACAAGGGCATCCGTTTTTGTCATGGCAAAAAATTCCTCCAGCGAGAAAAATTTAGCATCGGCGACCTCCTCGGCCTGCAAAACGCTCGCTTCAAGGTCAACCTCCTGCCGCAGAAGATACACGTCGGCAAGCTCGTTGTTGTCAAGCTTTCCGTAGGGCAAGCGCTCTCGGCTCGTAAAAAGGTAGCAAAGCTTATCCGTATCGACGGAAAGCCCCAGCTCCTCTCTTCCCTCTCTTATAAGCGCATCAAGGGATGATTCGCCCGCACCGACGTGGCCGGCAAAGGATGCGTCCCACGTATCCGGGTATACACTCTTCTCCTTGCTTCTATACTGCAAAAGAATTTCGTTTTTGCCGTTCAGAATCCAAACGTGCACGGCCCTATGCCATCTTCCCTCCTTGTGCGCGATTGCCTTATAAACCGTGCCGATAACCTCGCCCTTTTCGTTATATTCGTCTAAAAGCTCGTCCTGCATAGTCTTTTCCTTTCTCTTTGGCGCTTCAAGAGCGGCAAAGCAGGGTTGCATAATCCGTGACGGAGCGAGATCCTGTTCCGTCCTCATCGACCGCAGAATAGGTGCAAACCGTTTTCCCTATCAAAAGCCGCTCTTCCTTGATGCGCAAGCCGACGATGACGCCATCCCAAAGCAGCAATGCCTTGATATTCGAAATCTCCGAAAGAGATTTATCGCGCCCTCTTACTCTTTCACTCTCCACAACGCCATAAGAGCTTTCCTCCTCGGTGCAGCTTTCCGAAACGAAAAGGTGCGAAAGCTGCTCTTCAAGCGACTTTTCCTCAAGAACCGCGCGAGGCACCTTCAGCGCCTCCTTTTCCGTTGCCGAGAGCGCCGCATCCTCCTTGGGCAAAGACAGAAGCCGTAAAAGACCCATTTTTTCCTGCAAGGGAGAGTAAATAAAGCTCTTCTCGTCAATGTCAACACCCTCGGGAATCTCTATATCCTCAAGGGCCTTACAGCTCGAAAAGGCATAATCCTCTATCGTTTTCAAGGACTTGGGAAGAACGACGCGGCGAAGAGATGTGCAGCCCGTAAAGGCGGCGTGAGCAATGCATTCAACGCCCTCTGAAACCACAACCTCCTCAAGCTCTTTGGCATAAGCGCAAGCATGGCTCGGAACCTCCTTAACACTTCCCGGAATAACAAGGGAGCGAATGGAGGATTCCTTGAAGGCCGTCTCCATATCCTTGACCGTATCGGGCAGAACCAAATGCTCCGGGTATTTCTTCCCGTATATATGCCCATAGAGAGAGCTGATTTGGGACGGCATGGCATACGGCTTCAAGACGGCGCAATTCTCAAAGGCTTCAGTAATGTAACGAAGGCTTTCGGGCAAAACGACCTCCTTCAAGGCCGAAAAATCGCAAAAGCTATACCAAAGCCCCTCCGTTCCCTCCGAAACAACGGCCTTTTTGACAAGCGCGCGCAGACGCCCGCTGACCTTTTCCATCTTGTTTATCCATCCGTACTCGTCCAGCGCGCAGAAAAGGCGCGGCAGGCTCGAAAAGCCCTCGGCATAAAGCGTTCCGTCCTCGGTAACGGTGAGGCGCCTGCCCTCCGTCTCGAAGTAAAGCACAGCACCGTCCTTATGGGCGGCAACGAGGCGCTCTGCCTCATCCTTGGTTACGGATATTTTCACGTCATCAACCATCAGGTTCATTAAAACAACGTTTTTCTCCTGCATTATCGGTTCCTGCTTTCGTGCTTTTTGCGGGGCATTTACCCGCAAATTCATTTTAACACACTCAAGAAAAGAAATCAAGCATTTTTTCAAACAAGGGCCTTGTATGAGAATGAAGCGCGCATTGCAAAAATTTGCCTGATTGTTATTTAATTATCAATATAATTGTACGAATATCTATTGATTTTTTTTATAAACGGTGCTATAATTGTTTTGTATGTAAACATTGACGAAAAGTCATAAAGGAGAAACGCAATGCCAATGCAAATGACATTCAGATGGTACGGCGAAGGAAACGATAAAATCAGCTTGAGCGATATCAAGCAGATTCCCGGTGTTACGGGTATCGTTTGGGCGCTGCACGACAAGATGCCCGGAGAAATCTGGGAGGTTGAAGAAATCGCCAAGGTCAAGGCTCAGCTTGATAAATACGGCTTCAACATGGACGTTGTTGAATCGGTCAACGTGCATGACGATATTAAAATCGGCCTGCCCTCTCGCGACGGTTACATTGAAAACTACTGCAAAACCATTAAGAACTTAGCCAAGTTCGGCGTGAAGGTTATCTGCTACAACTTTATGCCCATCTTTGACTGGACGCGCTCTGACCTGTTTCATCCCGTGGGCGACGGCTCTACCGCGCTTTACTACCAGAAGGATATGATTCAGGACGATTACAACGCCATGGCCAAGTACATTCTCGACTTTACCGAGAAGTTCAACATGTCCTTTCCCGGCTGGGAGCCTGAGCGTATGGCGCGTCTTGACGAGCTGTTCCGTCTTTACAAGGATGTTGACCATGAGAAGCTTTGGGAAAACCTCAAATACTTCTTGGAGGCCATTATGCCCACCTGCGAGGAAGCAGGCATCAAGATGGCTATTCACATGGATGATCCGCCGTGGGATATTTTCGGCCTGCCTCGTCTTTTGGTTGACGAGAAGAGCATCGACAAATTCTTGCGAATGGTTGACCATCCCTGCAACTGCCTGACGCTTTGCTCGGGAAGCTTGAATGCCAATCCCGACACCAACGTGGCAGACATCGTCCGCAAGCATTGCGACCGCATTGCCTTCGCGCACATCCGCAACGTTAAGCATTTTGAGAACGGCGACTTCTCCGAGGCCAGCCACCGCGACTGCGACGGAGACACGGGCATTCTTGAAATTCTCCGCGCTTACCACGACTGCGGCTATGAGGGCTATATCCGCCCCGACCACGGCAGACATCTTTGGGGCGAGGGCCCCGGCACCGTCCGTCCGGGATACGGGCTTTATGACCGTGCGCTCGGCATTATGTATATGCTCGGCGTTTGGGATATGCTCGACAGATTAAAGGAAAACAAATAAAGAATTTATAGAGGTAGAAACGATGATTAAGCTTCCCTTCCAAATTGATTTCAGCGACAAGGTTGTTGTCGTAACAGGTGCTGGCGGTCTTATCTGCGGCGCAATGGCTCGCGCATTTGCGCAAAGCGGTGCCAAGGTTGCCGCGTTGGACTTGAATGAGGACGCTGTGAAGGCTTTGGCCGACGAGCTCAAGGCCGAAGGCTTTATCTGTGAGGGCTACAAGGCAAACGTTCTGGATGCCGAGGCCTTGGAGACCGTTCATCAGGCCGTTTTGAAGGATCTCGGCCCTTGTGACATTCTTGTCAACGGTGCAGGCGGTAACAACCCCAAGGCCACCACGGACAACGAATATCAGCACGAGGCCAAGGAGGGCGGCAAGTCCTTCTTTGATCTTGACCCCTCCGGCGTTGATTTCGTTTTCAAGCTCAATTTCCAAGGCACGCTGCTTCCCACGCAGGTATTTACCAAGGATATGGTTGCTAAGAAGCACGGCTGTATTCTCAACATCTCTTCCATGAATGCTTACACCCCCCTGACTAAAATCCCCGCATACTCTGCGGCCAAGGCAGGCATTTCCAACTTCACCCAATGGCTTGCCACCCACTTTGCAGGCACGGGCATCCGTTGCAACGCCATCGCACCCGGATTTTTGGTTTCGGCGCAGAACAAGGCCCTTCTCTTTAACGAGGACGGAACGCCCACAGCGCGCTCTGCCAAGATTCTCGGCGGAACGCCCACGGGCCGCTTTGTTGACGCCTCCGAGCTTCTCGGCGCAACCCTCTTCCTCTGCGATGACGCATCTTCCTCTGCTATCACAGGCGTGATTCTGCCTATTGACTGCGGCTTCTCGGCGTATTCGGGCGTCTAAGAGTAAAAAAACAAGTTTTTTAACTCTATCGGTTGCGACCTTTTGGTCGCAACACGACGCCACAAGTTGAAATTTTGAAACAATTTTAACTGTCACAACTAAATCTATTATTTAAAGAACACAAAAAGGATTGGTAAATAAAATGGATAAGTTTATACCCGTTGTGGTGATCAAGGATCTTTCCGAGACAGACAAGATTATGACCGCTTTGAAGAACAGCGATATTATGTGCGCGGAAATTACCTTCCGCACCGCTTGCGCGGCCGAGGCCATCAAATACGCCGCTGAGCATTACCCTGATATGAACGTTGGTGCCGGTACGGTTATCAACGCCGAGCAATGCCGCGAGGCCTTGAAGGCAGGCGCTAAATTCATCGTTTCTCCCGGCCTTTCCGTTTCCGTTGCCGAGGTTTGCCGCGAGGCAGGCGTTCCCTACTACCCCGGCTGCGTAACCCCCACGGAGATTATGCAGGCCTTGGATCTCGGCATTCAAATTGTCAAGTTCTTCCCTGCCAACGTATACGGCGGCCTTAAGGCTCTCAAGGCCCTTTCTGCTCCCTTCCCGCAGGTTAAGTTCATCCCCACCGGCGGCGTTGACAGAGGCAATATTGATGAATTTTTGGCCTTTGACAAGGTGTATGCCATTGGCGGTTCCTTCTTCGTAAAGGAAGCGCTTGACAAGATGGGCGAATAAAGATAAAAAGATAATAAGAGAGGATAAATCTGTATTATGAAAAAAATCGTTACCTTTGGTGAATTGATGCTTCGCTTGGCTCCCGAGGGCTATCTGCGCTTCGTGCAGAGCGAAAAATATGAGGCAACCTTTGGCGGTGCTGAGGCAAACGTTGCCGTTTCTCTTGCTAATTACGGCATGGACGCCGCCTTCGTCAGCAAGCTTCCTTCTCACGAAATCGGACAGGCTGCCGTTAACTCCCTGCGCAAATTCGGCGTTGACACCTCCCTTGTGGTGCGCGGCGGCGAAAGAGTCGGCATTTACTACTGCGAAAAGGGCGCCAGCCAGCGTCCCTCCAAGGTCATTTATGACCGCGCCTACTCCTCCATTGCGATGGCCTCCCCTGCTGACTTTGACTGGAACAAGATTTTTGAGGGTGTGACCTGGTTCCACTTTACCGGCATTACCCCCGCTTTGAGCGACGGCGTTGCCGAAATTTGCCTTGAGGCCGTCAAGGCGGCCAAGGAAAAGGGCATCACCGTTTCCTGCGACCTCAACTTCCGCAAGAAGCTCTGGAGCAAGGAAAAGGCCTGCAAGGTTATGAGTGAGCTTTGCCATTACATTGACTACTGCATCGCCAACGAGGAGGACGCCAAGGACGTTTTCGGCATTGAGGCAGAAAACACCGATATTTACGGCGGCAAGCTGAACCGTGAGGGCTATATCTCCGTTGCCAAGCAGCTGACCGACAAGTTCGGCTTCAAGGGCGTTGCCATCACCCTGCGCGAAAGCAAGAGTGCCAATGACAACGATTGGTCGGGTATGCTCTACACCGAGGGCGAGGCGTATTTCAGCAAGAAATACAGCATGCACATCGTTGACCGCGTTGGCGGCGGCGACTCCTTCGGCGGCGGCCTGATTTACTCCTTGGTAAACGGCTACGCGCCCCAAGCGGCCATTGAGTTTGCCGTTGCCGCAAGCTGCCTGAAGCACTCTATCGAGGGCGACTACAATATGATGAGCGTTGCCGAGGTGCAAAACCTCGCCGGTGGCGACGCCAGCGGCCGCGTACAGAGATAACGTCGCGTTGCGCGTTCTCCCTTAAGGGCAGAATTGCAACGTAAAAAATCAACTTTCTTTTCAAAAAACGCAACCCAAAAGGTTGCGTTTTTTATTTTTTTAAAAAGCTATTGACAAGTTTGCTTGTCAATGATATACTTGTTTTACCAAATATACTTTGCAAAGGAAACAAGTTTAGGATGAAAAAAGAAGAATTTATTGAAAAACTGCGAAGTGAAAACGAAGAAAACGATCCTTACGAGCGCGAAGCAGAAAATATGGGCAGAAAAATCGGAGTCTTTTCAGCTTTCGTTTTGACAATCCTTTTGTTTGTGTCAGAATATCTGTTCTCCGGCAAACATAACTTTGCGTTACCATCAATTTTAATAACCGTTTTATTTGTAGAAAATTTGGTTAAGGCCTTGAAAATAGGTACCTTCTCTTCTGTTTTGATGACCGTTCTTTGCGGTCTTTCGCTTTTAGGCTTTTTGTCGCTTTTCTATCTTCAAACGGTACTTGGATGGTGAGTTATGGAAAACGAATTGAATTTGCTGAACCGTTTGCGTGAATGCAGAACGGAAAAGAATATATCCCAAGGTGACTTGGCAGAAATGGTCGGCGTTTCGCGTAACACTATCAGTTCCATCGAAAAAGGACAGTACTCTCCCAGCGCCAAGCTGGCCTATGCGCTGTGTATCGTTTTAGGAAAAAAGTTCGAGGATGTTTTTTTCTTTGAGGATTATCCGCCCCCTGAGGAATTACCTGCACCTGAAAGAATGCAGTCGCTTTCAGACAAGGGATTGCAACGTATCTTGCGGTATTTGTCTGACAAAGGCTGGACGGCAGAGCAAACCTTGGATTTCATTTCGTATATCGTTAGCTAAAAAACAAAAACGGAGAAAATTATGTGTCTTTTCAGAAAAAGAAAATCTTACACCACAAAAGAAGGCTATCGGCAGGTCTGGGCTCCAAAAAGCACTGAAGCCAGAGCAAATGGCTATGCACCTGAACATCGCTTAAAAGCAAGTAAAATGATCGGAAGACCTTTAAGACATGACGAAATCGTTCATCACAAAGATGGAAACAAAAAGAACAATAGGGCCCGCAACCTGCAAATAGTAACACGAAAAGAACATTTTTCAATACATCGCAAAAACAAAAAAGGATAAATTTTTTATTATGGACAAGCAACGGGAATATGACGGAAAAATTTATATGCGGCGCAATGCAAAGTGGGTGGATGATCACAATATGGTTGTCCCAACTGCACTGCAAAACATTTTAAATAATTTGGAAGCCAAGGAAATTCGCCTTGAAGAAATGAGTTACGAGGACGCCAAGCGCGAGGGCGATAAATTCAAGCAAAGCGAAAGCTATTCTCTTGCGTTAAAGTATTATGAGGCTGCTCTTGCGATAGCAGACACGCGAAGCCGCGTTTCTGTTTTACTTCCTCGCATAACATCTTGTTATAGAAAAATCCATCGTCCCGAAAAGGTTATTTCCTTGCTATCCGAAATGAAAATCCTATACGGAGAGGATATCATCAACGAAGCGCTTTTAACCTCGGCGGCCGCCGCATATTGCGATATGGACAAACCCGAAGAGGCGCTCCGCTGCTGCAAATGGGCATATAAGGTTTTAAAAAATCAACAGGTTAACTTCAGCGGTGAGCTTTCTCTTGTCTTTGAACGCGTAAAGAAAATGCTTGATTTAACCGACGATCCATTTAATTGACTCCAAGAAAGGACTTTATTATGTTTTGTAAAAGATGCGGAAAAGAGATAGAAATTGACTCTCATTTTTGCAAGCATTGTGGCGCTTCTCTACTCCACAATAATGAATCAACTGACGCTCAAGAACGAAGCGACTCATCTGATCGCATTGACTCGCAAGAAGATTATACAACCTCAAAGATAGATGTATCATCTATACACAATGATGGGATAGAAAGAAATGGTTGCGTGGCAAAATTCCTTATTTTCTTTTTGCTGACAATAGTAATCTCTATTATTTTATTCGTGCTTTTCTCTTCCGAGATGGACAATCATTCCTCCTCGGGCGGCTCTTCCAACAACTCAAGCATTGGATCTATATTAGGAACAAAGAAACGAAAGGCCACTAATAATGATATTTTGATTACTTTTATAGTCGATAAAAGAATTTTTGAAAATGACCGCTATTACATTAAGGTACAAGCGCAAGAGGAAATAGAAGATTTAGTTGTTCGGATTGCTTTTTATAACAGCAACGGCAAACAATTAAAAACGCAGGATGTTTCAATGGGAAAAGTTGTTCCCGGTAATCATTACGAATTTGAACTGACGCAGAGCGGAATGAATCCAAACGATTTAGATACTACTACAAAAAGCTCGCATAGCGTTCTGTCCGGAACAGTAATAGAAAATTGAAAGACAGAATCTACCAAGCAAAAGAGCAAGAATAGAAGGCTTTTGTCCTTTTACTCTTGCTCTTTTTATTTGGTTAAGAAATCATATTGAGCTGTTCGATGGCCTCGTCTAGGGTCATAGCCAAAACCGTGGGGTTTGTTACGGTTGCGGTAATGACGCCATCGTCAATCAGCTCGCCGATGGTTGCCGAGGAAAGCTTTTGCTCAAGCTTTT
>JBGVMO010000159.1:0-5214 GCA_045124835.1 Eubacteriales bacterium | reverse complement strand
AGCTTGGTCAATTCATAGGCCAGGATATCCTTGGCCTCGTTCAAGCGGCTTCCCTCCCAGGAATCCATCTTTTCGATTTCCTCAAGGGGCAGGAAGGTGAGCATACGGATGCACTTAAGAACGTCGCTATCGCCCACGTTTCTCCAGTACTGATAGAACTCGAAGGGCGAGGTCTTATTGGGGTCAAGCCAAACGGCACCGGACGCGGTTTTGCCCATCTTTTTGCCCTCGGAGTTGAGAAGCAGGGTGATGGTCATCGCGTGGGCATCCTTGCCGAGCTTACGGCGAATAAGCTCGGTGCCTGCCAGCATATTGCTCCATTGGTCATCACCGCCGAACTGCATATTACAGCCGTAGTTCTGGAACAGGTGATAGAAGTCATACGCCTGCATAATCATATAGTTGAATTCAAGGAAGGAAAGGCCCTTCTCCATTCTCTGACGGTAGCACTCGGCAGAGAGCATACGGTTTACGGAGAAGCAGGCGCCAACCTCGCGCAGAAGCTCTACATAGTTGAGAGACAGAAGCCAATCGGCGTTGTTTACCATAATGGCCTTATCGTCACCAAACTCGATAAAGCGCTCCATCTGCTTGCGGAAGCAATCGCAGTTGTGGTTGATGGTCTCGGTGGTCATCATCGAACGCATATCGGTACGGCCGGAGGGGTCGCCGATATGACCCGTGCCGCCGCCAATCAGAACAACGGGGCGGTTGCCTGCCATCTGCAAGCGCTTCATCAGGCAAAGCGCCATAAAATGACCCACGTGCAAGGAATCTGCCGTCGGGTCAAAGCCGATATAGAAGGTTGCCTTGCCCTCGTTAATCATGCTTTCGATTTCTTCCTTGTTGGTCACCTGCGCAATCAGGCCGCGCGCCACGAGCTCGTCATAAATTTTCATTGTTCAGTCCTCTTTTTTTGAAAAGCGGAGCAGTCCGCCATTTATTTATTTATATCTCTTCTATTATACATTTTTATAACGGAAAGTCAATAGATTTGCAAGGAATTGGGGGCATAAATTTCACAAAGCAGGCCTTTATCGGCTTCCTTGACAAAATTTTGCAGCAATTCGGGCGCGTGCTTCTCGGAAAAATAGTGCCCGGCCTCGATAACGCCGATTTTGGCATCCAGCATTGCGTGATAGCCGACCCTGCCCGAAAGATACGCATCCGCTCCCTTTGCTTCGGCATCCGGGAGAAAATCCTTGCCCTCACCGCCAACAACGGCGACGGTACCGATGGGGGTGTTTACCGCCTTGCAAGACAAAACGGGCGCGCCTGTCGCCTCCTTAACCTTGGCGCAGAGCGCCTCAAAGGAAAGGGGGGAGGGTAAGCGGCCGATGCGCCCAATGGGCGAGGTCTCCGACAGCGGCGCGATTTGGGAGAGCCCCAAGCGCTCTGCCAAGGCGTCGTTAATGCCGCCGTCTACCGCGTCAAGCCGCGTATGGAAGGAGAAAACGGCGATATCCTTTTTTAAAAGGCGAAGCACGCGACGGGCAACGGCGCTTTCCTCCGTAACGGCGGAAAGGGGCGCAAAGATCAAGGGATGGTGCGACAAAATAAGGTCAAAGCCCTCTTTTTCGGCATAGGCAACGACCTCGTCCGTTACGTCCAACGTGCAAAGGACGCGCAAGACCTCTCTATTCATATTTTCGGCGCACATAACGCCGTCATTATCCCAAGCCTCACGCAAGGAGGCGGGCATTTTCTTTTCCAAAAAAGCATACAGCTCGCGTCTATTCATGGCTGCTCCTTTCAAGATAGGCAAGAAGCTCTTTCAAATAGGCCTTCTCCTCGGTCAACTCCAAGAGCGAGGCCGCTTTTTCAAGCCCCTTGACCTTCTTTTCCTGTGCCTTCACCTTTGCCGTGACGAAATCAAGGAAAAGGGGATTTTTGGGGGATTGGTACATCAGAGAGCCAAGCTCGGCCTCTATGCGCGAAAGCACGCGCCCTTCACCCGTATAATGCGCCACAAGGCAAAAATAGCATTTGCCCTTGGCGGAGACGACAGCCTCCTCTTCTACGGAAAAGCCGTTTTCGGCAAGGTAAAGGCGCAAGTCCGCCTGCCGCGTCATCGGCTGCAATATGAGGCGCACCTCTTCTCTTTTAACGAAGGGGGCGCGCTCGATGATGGCGGCAATCAATTCGCCGCCCATACCGCAGACGGTTACGTCCGTGATGCCCTTATCCTCAAGGCCCGAAAGTCCGTCTGTCAAAACGGGGATAACCCGACCCTCAAGGCCGCTTTCCTCAATCTGAAGGCGCGCCGCCTCCAAGGGCCCTTGGGCGATATCGGTTGCGTACGCCCGCTCAATTTTGCCGCTTTCGCAAAGAAAAACAGGCAGAAGGGCATGGTCTGTACCGACGTCGGCCAAAACCGCCCCCTGCCTGACGAAGCTTGCTGCGGCACTCAGCCGTTCATCCGGCACCGCGTGTCTTCTCATTTCTTATTCGCCAAAAAACGCGTTCAGCTTTGCAACCAAGGCGTCAGCATCGGTGCCGTGAGCGGCGCAGGCCTCCTCGATGGTTTCTGCACGGGAGCAGGGGCACTGCAGGCAGTGCATACCGATTTCAAGGAAGAATACGGATGCGTCCTTATTGGCGTCCAAAATATCACCGATAATGGTTTGTTTCGTTACTTTCATTTGTTTATTCCTTTCTTTTGCTTTGTTTTATGCTCTTATTATACTATTATCCTGAAAAAAAGTCAAGAATTTAAGAGAATTTCATCAAATCGGTATTTACAAAATTGAAATTTTGCTGTATAATGAACTTGTAAAAGAATATTTAGATACCGAAAAGGACGGAACTTTCGTTGAACATCGCATTAGAAGAAGCAAGACGCAATTTAATAGATATGCGTGAATCCCTCGTTACGCTGGGGGATTCCTTACACATTGAAGAGGTGCGCGCCAAGGCCAAGGAGCTTGAAGAGCTGACCTACGCCGAGGATTTCTGGAGTAACCAAGAGCGTAGCAGCAAAATTTCTAAGGAGCTTGCCGCATATAAGGACACTGTTTCCGAATATGATGACGTTTGTGCGCGCCTTGAGGACGCTATCACCTTGACCGAGCTTGCCTTGGAGGAGGATGACGACAGCGTTTTAGAGGAGGCACTTGCGGAGCTTGATTATATTCGCAAGGAGGAGGAGCGCCAGCGCATTGAAATTCTCCTTTCGGGAGAATACGACCGCAACAACGCCATTCTCTCCTTCCATCCGGGTGCAGGCGGCACGGAGGCGCAGGACTGGGCCTCTATGCTCTACCGTATGTACTGCCGTTGGGGCGAGCAGCACGGCTTCAAGGTGAAGCTGCTTGACTGGTTAGACGGTGACGAGGCGGGCATCAAGAGCGCAACGATTCTGGTTGAGGGCGTTCACGCCTATGGCTACCTGAAGAGTGAAAACGGCGTTCACCGCTTGGTGCGCGTTTCTCCCTTTGACGCCTCGGGGCGCAGACAGACCTCCTTTGCCTCGGTTGAGGTTATGCCCGAATTCAATGATGACGATAACACCATTGAGCTTCGTGAGGAGGATTTGGAAATCACGGCGCACCGTTCCTCCGGTGCGGGCGGTCAGCACATCAACAAGACCGACTCGGCTATCCGTATCGTGCATATTCCCACGGGCATCGTGGTTGGCTGTCAGACCGAAAGAAGCCAGCTGCAAAACAAGGAAACTGCCTTGAAGATGCTGAAGTCCAAGCTGATGGAGATTAAGGCCAGAGAGAAGCTCGACAGAATTGAGGACATTCAGGGTGTGAAGAACAACATTGAGTGGGGCTCGCAAATCCGAAGCTACGTATTTATGCCCTACACCTTGGTGAAGGACACCCGCACGGGCTACGAAACAGGTGACGTTTCTGCCGTTATGGACGGCGAGCTTGATGGCTTTATCAACGCTTATCTGAAAGAAAACGCAAAAAATAATACCTGATAGAAAAGGAGATTTATGATGCTGAAAAACTCTAAATTTGCCGTTGCCGTGACGATGCTGGCACAATCCGTTATCTTCTTCGTTCTTTTTATCGTGACCTGCGTTAAGAAAAAGAGCATCGCAGGCGCATTTCTTGCCCTTTCCGCTGTGGAGGGTGCCGCCGGTCTTTCGCTGCTGAACTGCTTTAAGAAAGAGGTTGCCGCGACGGTGGTTGACATGGGCGAGGAGCTTGAGGTTGACGTTGCCGCTATCAACGACAGCCTTTCTGACAGCGACATTGCCGAATAAGCGACGGAAGCACATTTTCCCTTCCCTGTCGCATTTTTGAAAAAACGGTATGAAAATACCGTTTTTTTCTTTTTCTTCCTGAAATTTGGCCTTTCTTTTTTGCGCCGGCGCGCGTATACTGATAGCATAGAGGAGGAAACTCTTATGGATATGATACGCATTAGCGACGATAAGCTGAAGGTCATTTTGGACAAACGGGATATGCAAGAATATGCGCTTTCAAGTGAAAGTCTTGATTACGATAACGCCGAAACCCGCCGCGCCCTTTGGGAGATTTTGGACGAGGCCAAGGCAAAGCTTGGCTTCAACGCCGCTGAAAATCGCATTCTGGTGCAGGCCTATCCTGACAGAAAGGGCGGCTGTGAGATTTACGTGACGAAGATGGAGAGAAGCGAGGGGGAAAAAGGAGAAAGGAAGGGCGCGCGAACCCTGCGCGGCCGAGAGAGCGCCTTTTGCTTTTGGGATTTTGAGGCGCTTTGCGCCGTTTGCGAAACGCTTTCGCGCCAAAAAAGAGGGTATGAAAGCGCCCTGTATCTGCTTGGTGATGCCTTGTACTTATTCATCAAGGAAGAGATAGCGGAAAGCATATTGCCCGCTTCGCGCCTGTCCTCGCTCAGCTTTATTGAGGAGTACGCCAAGCGCGCCAAGACCCCCTTGGAGGCGGCTTACATAAAGGAGCACGGCGAGGGCATCTTGGAAAGCGGCGCCATTGAAAAGCTGGCACCGCTGGCGGCAGGCGGCTGATATCCTCAGTAAGCAGGGCCTATCCTGCTGTTCTTCAGACAATGAAAGCGCGTGAAAAATTCACGCGCTTTCGGTTTTTTTGGGTTGACTTTAGCAAGGAGGGTATGGTATACTTTGGGTAGGCGGAGCGAGGACGCTCCACGGGAAAGGAAGATGCTTATGAAGCCCATCAAACGCGCCGTGCATTTCGATTTTCACACGATGCCCGGCATTGACAATTTCGGAGAGAATTTTGACGCGGAGGTCTTTGC
>JBGVMO010000158.1:0-1636 GCA_045124835.1 Eubacteriales bacterium | reverse complement strand
CAAAAGAAAATATGCGCAGGGTTGTTTTTTAATGTTTGCAAAAAACAAAGCAAGCAAAAGAAAGCAACACAGGGGAGATTTCTTAAATGCTTGCGGAAATCTGAAAGTAGGCAAAAGAAAGCAATAGAACAAGAGGATACTATGAATTACGCAACCATAAAGACCCACGACGTGGCGAACGGCACGGGGGTTCGTGTCTCGCTGTTTGTCAGCGGATGTACCCACCGCTGTCGCGGGTGCTTCAATGCGGAGGCTTGGGATTTTTCCTACGGAGAGCCGTATACGGAAAAAACCGAGGAGACGATCCTGCAAGCCCTTGCGCCAAGCTATATCAAAGGCTTTTCCTTGCTTGGCGGAGAGCCCTTTGAGCCTGCCAATCGGGCGGTGCTGGCGGATCTGCTGGAGCGAATCAAGGCAACCTACCCCCAAAAGACGGTCTGGTGCTATTCGGGGTACGATTTTGAGAAGGATATGCTGACAGAGCGAATCGGCGATCCCGTGACCGTCCGTCGGATGCTTGCCTGTATTGACGTGCTGGTGGACGGCAAATTTGTGGAGGAATTGAAGGATCTCAATCTTCGGTTCCGCGGATCTGCCAATCAAAGAATTCTTTGCGTGCCCCAATCCCTTAAGGAGGGGCGGGCGGTTCTCGCAAGAGAATATTACGAAAAAACGAAAGGAAATGAACAATGAGCGTTTTGATGAATATGAAAAAACTGAATGAAAAGGCGATCGTTCCTACCTATGGCTCTGTCTTTGCCGCAGGTGCGGATCTGTATGCCTGCGAGGAGGGGGACGTGACCATCGCTCCCGCCGAGACCAAGCTCATCCATACGGGTCTGGCAATGGAGATCCCCGAGGGATTGGTGGGCTTGATCTACGCCAGAAGCGGACTTGCCTCCAAAAAAGGGCTGGCACCCGCCAACAAGGTCGGCGTGATCGATAGCGATTATCGGGGCGAGATCATGGTCGCGCTTCATAACCATGGAACCGTACCGCAAACCGTTTCCTCGGGCGAGCGGATCGCCCAGATCGTCTTTGCCCCCTACCTCACCGCCGACTTTACCGTGGTAGACGAGTTGAACGATACCGTCCGCGGCGCAGGCGGCTTCGGTAGCACGGGGAATCATTGAGGATTGATGAGACTGCGTTTTTGGAGGCTTTTTCCGATGAGTACCCCGCATTTGCGGCTGTGGGTCGAATTTGCAACTGTCTGGAATTTCGGTGGGCTTTCCGCTCCGCCGGTAACATGCCCTTGTAGGGCTGAGCAAGGACGTTGAGCGATTGTGACTATCCTTTTTAAGGCAAGCTTCTAATATTTGGATACAAAGAAGCGCGTTTTGCCGCATAGCTCACGGAAAATTGACTTTTTTATTACTATAACTTTCATTGTTTAGTAGTATACATGATTTCATTCTTTACACCGTCGAAAAGGAATGATAAAATAAGTATGTATCCTCGTTTGTCTAAAAAACAATTAAAAAAGGAGAAATGATAATGAAAAACAAGCAACGGATTCTCAAATCCCTTTCCCTGCTTCTCGTTTTGTCCTTGCTGTCCGCAGCGTTCGGAACCATTGCGGTATTTGCTACGGGAACAAACGCTCAGCAACCCACCGTCACCTACGGCGACACGT
>JBGVMO010000157.1:0-11609 GCA_045124835.1 Eubacteriales bacterium | reverse complement strand
AGCCTTGGCCCTCGCTACTTTGCCGCGATGGATTATCTCTCCGGTGACTTTTATGCCGATCGCACGAGAACGGACGTTGTTTGCCGCTTGTTCTACAAGGTTTCGAACAAGCTTCGCTTTGAATATATGATCTCCCGCGCGCGCGACTTAACCTATCATACGGCGCTGAAAAACAAGAGTGAGATTCTTTCCCAAGCCTACTCTGCTCTTCTTGGCGGAGGAAGCTTCCTCTTTATTGATGCCATCGACCCCAAGGGAACGCTTAACCCTGCTCTTTACGCCGAAATGGGCGAGGTCAAAAAGGACCTTATGCCCTTTCTTTCGCGCGTTGACGTTGCTGATAAAATTCAGCGCGAGGTGGGCGTTTACATCAATTTTGACTCCTTCAGCTCTGCCGACCCCGAGGGTCAGCCCACCATCAAGATGATGGAATATACCCTGCCCATCCGCAACCGCATGAACAACCTCAACACCGTTTTGTCTATGGTGCATTACGACTATGACTTTTTGACCGAAAAGAACATCAACGAGCTTTCCTCCTACAAGCTGATTATCGTGCCGAGCCTTTACCGCATGAAGAAATCCGAATGCGATGCCTTGAAGGCTTACGTAGAAAACGGCGGCAGACTTTACGTCAGCGGCGAAAGCTCCTTGCTTTCCACCGACGGCAAGCACAGCGGCAGCTTTATGCTTGAGGAGCTTCTCGGCGTTTCCTTCACCGAAATGACCGACAGACGCCCTGTGTACGTTGCACCCAAGGAAGAGGCGCTTCCCTATTTTGAGTGCTTCACCGAGGAATATCCTGCAATGTCCACGGGCAAGGCGCCCTTGGTGAAGGTTATCAGCGACAAGGCCAAGGTTTTGGCTACGGTAACGCTTCCCTTCAGCGATGTTTCCGATTTCAAGAATTATTCCTCCGCTATCAGCAATCCGCCTGCCGTCAAGACGGATTATCCTGCCTTGGTTTACCATCCCTACGGAAAGGGCGCCTGCCTCTATTCCGCCGCAGTTTTCGAGGATTCCACCAACGACTGTGATTACAGGCTTTTGGCCAATTTGTTCGGTCTTTTGCTTGACGAGGTTGGCGGTCTTACGGTGGAAACGGACGAGAGCGAGGCCTTGGAGCTTGTGCTTCGCCACAACCCCGAGAAGAAATACTACACCTTCTCGCTGCTCAACTATCAGGAGCTTCGCCGCCCAATTCCGCTTACCAACGTGCAATTTCTTTTCCGCTCCGACGTTGCCGTGCGCGATCTTTACTCCGTCAGGGGCGCCTCCGTTTCCTATGAGAAGAAGGAGGACGGCTTCCATTTCACGCTTGAAAAGCTTGAGCATTTTGACGTGATTTATCTCCATTACGATTAATTTTCCGCTTTTTCCTCTTTACGAAAGGATGCTTCTATGATAAAGGAAATCATTTTATGTAAGTACGGCGAAATCGTCTTAAAGGGTGCCAATCGCGCCACCTTCGAGGCCAAGCTTACCAAGGAAATCAAAAAACGCTGTGCGCTTTACGGCCATTTTGCCGTTTCGCACGCGCAAAGCACCGTTTTTATCGAGCCTTCCGAGGAGACCTGCGACATTGACGGTCTCTTTGAGGACTGCCGCCGCATTTTCGGCATTGTGGGCGTTTCCCGCGCCGCCGTGGCCGAAAAGAGTATGGAGGACATTCTTGCGGTTGCTAAGGCCTATCTTCCTTCGCTTCTTCGCGGAAAGAAAACCTTTAAGGCGGAGGCTAAGCGCTCGGACAAGTCCTTCCCTCTCGGCTCCCCTGCCATTGCAGCGGAGGTTGGCGCCGCCATTCTTTCGGCTATGCCCTCCTTGCGCGTGGACATCCACAACCCTGACGTTGTTGTACGCATCGAAATCCGCGAAAAGAATGCTTATATTCACGCAGGGCAGGAAAAGGGCGCAGGCGGCATGCCTGCGCGCAGCGCGGGCAAGGGTCTTTTGCTGCTTTCGGGCGGTATAGATTCCCCTGTTGCCGCCTTTATGATGGCCAAACGCGGTATGGAAATTGAGGCGCTTCATTTTGAATCCTTCCCCTACACCAGTGAGGCCGCCAAGGAAAAGGTTTTGACCCTTGCCGACAAGGTTTGCGCTTACACAGGCCAAATGTACGTGCATATCATTTCCCTGACGCACGTGCAGGAGGAGCTGCGCGACAACTGCGAGGAGGATTATTTCACCCTGCTTTTGCGCATCTTTATGATGACGCTGGCTGAGCGCTGTGCCAAGGGCTATCACGCGCAGGCCTTGATTACGGGAGAAAGCCTCGGACAAGTGGCAAGCCAGACGATGGAGGCGATTGCCGTGACCAACAGCGTCGTTTCTCTGCCCGTTTTCCGTCCTCTGATTGGTATGGACAAGGAGGAAATCGTTCGCATTGCGCGCGCGATTGACACCTTCGAAACCTCCATTCTGCCCTACGAGGACTGCTGCACCGTCTTTACCCCCCGTCACCCGCGCACCCGTCCGCAGATAGAAAAGGTGATGGCGGAGCTTGAAAAGGTGGATTTCCAAGGCCTGCTTGACGAGGCCTTTGCCACGATGTATACCGAAAAACGCACCATTTATCCCGAAGAACAGAAAAAAGGAATTATCAATTCATGAAAGACCTTCGCAACGAAATAGAAAGACGCAGAACCTTCGCCATCATTTCCCACCCTGACGCAGGTAAGACGACCTAGACCGAGAAATTTCTGCTTTACGGAGGCGCGATACAAAGCGCGGGCTCCGTTAAGGGCAAGGCATCCGACAAGCACGCCGTTTCCGACTGGATGGATATTGAGAAGAAGCGCGGTATTTCCATTACCTCCTCGGTGATGCAGTTTGAATACAACGGCTACTGCATCAACATTCTTGACACCCCCGGACACCAAGACTTCTCCGAGGACACCTATCGCACCCTAATGGCCGCCGACTCGGCGGTTATGGTGATTGACGCGGCAAAGGGTATTGAGCCGCAGACGCGCAAGCTCTTTAAGGTTTGCGCCATGCGCGACATCCCGATTTTCACCTTTATCAACAAGATGGACCGCGAGGCGCGCGATCCCTTTGATTTGCTTGACGAGCTGGAAAAGGAGTTCGGTATCGGCACTTATCCGATGAACTGGCCCATTTCCTGCGGCGTGAACTTCAAGGGCGTTTTTGACCGCAAGGAGCGCCGCGTGATTGCCTATGGCGACGCGCACAGAGGCCGCGACAGGCTCGCCTCCATTGACTGCGATTTAACCGACACGGAAAAGCTTGACGAGCTTATCGGGCCTTACCGTCGGGCAGAGCTGGTTGACCAAGTGGAGCTGATTGACGGCGCCTCCTTTGATTTTGATTTGGATCAAATTCGCCACGGCAAGCTTTCCCCCGTTTTCTTTGGCTCGGCGCTCAACAACTTTGGTATTGAGACCTTCCTTGAAAACTTCTTGGAGCTGACAACCTCTCCCCTGCCCCGTCGCACCGAGGAAGAGGTTATCGCCCCCTTTGACGAGGAGTTCTCGGCCTTCGTTTTCAAGATTCAGGCCAACATGAACAAGGCGCACCGCGACCGCATCGCCTTTATGCGCATCGTTTCGGGCCGCTTTGACAGAAGCAAGGAATACTATCACGTGCAGGGCGGCAAGGCCTTAAAGCTTTCCCAGCCCCAGCAAATGATGGCACAGGAGCGCGAGGTAATTGACGAGGCCTATGCCGGCGACATCATCGGCGTTTTTGACCCCGGCATTTTCTCGATTGGTGACACCATTTGCGAGAAGGGACACCGCGTGCGCTTTG
The DNA here is from genome assembly GCA_045124835.1 of Eubacteriales bacterium. Lineage (GTDB taxonomy): Bacteria > Bacillota > Clostridia > Oscillospirales > CAG-272 > UBA1740. The sequence goes on along the minus strand of JBGVMO010000157.1, from coordinate 7,838 downwards.
AGGGCATTCCCACCTTTGCGCCCGAGGTATTTACCGTTGTCGAGCAGACCGACTCCATGAAGCGCAAGCAGTTTGCCAAGGGCATGAACCAGATTGCCCAAGAGGGTGCCATCCAGATATTTATCGAGCCCGATTCAGGTATGGAGCGCGTATACGTGGGCGTTGTCGGCGTGTTACAGCTTGAGGTGCTGGAATCCCGTATGAAATCGGAATACAACGTAACCTACCGAGCATATCCCCAGCCCTACACCCTCATTCGCCGCATTGTTGGCGATACTGACCCCAAGACGCTTCACCTTTACGACGTCAAATGGGTGCAGGATTTCCGCGGGCAAAACTTTTTGCTTTTCACGTCCGAATGGCATATCCGACACACCTTGGAATACAACAAGGATTTGGTTTTGGCCGAATTCGGAGAAAAAGACGAGGAATAAGACTGAAAGGATTTAAGCGATGACACCCTACGAAGGAAGCAACCCGTACATCTTCATCAGTTATTCGCACAAGGATACAGACGCCGTTTTATCCGTGATTGACACCTTGGAAAAAAACGGCTTCCGCGTTTGGTTTGACGCGGGCGTTGAGGCGGGCAGCGAATGGCCCGAATACATTGCATCACATCTGCGCAAGAGCGCGTGCGTTTTAGCCTTTATTTCCCAAAATTTCGTTTCCTCGGTCAACTGCCGACGTGAGCTGACCTTTGCACAGAATTTGAACCTTCCTATGCTGAACGTCTATCTTTCCGAGGTGGAGCTTTCAGACGGCCTTCAGATGCAGCTTGGGCTTAACCAATGCATTTTCAGGAACAAATTCAGCGTTCAAGAGGATTTCGAGGAGGCGGTTTGCCGCGCCGAAATGCTCAAGAACTGCCGCTTCGCCCCCGGCGAGAAGGAGACGGCCGCCGCAGAACGTCCGCAGGTTATTACCGAAAACAGAGGCACGCCAACGCTTCAGCTTGAAAACAAGAAGCCGCCGCTTGGCCACAAGGGCCGCAGAAGCTTTTTGTCTTGGACAACCTCTCTGATTCAGCTTTCCTACGGCTTTACGGGCATTTTGGCCATCGACCACGTAACCAAGTACGCTAAAACCGGATTTATGGAATTTCTGCTGATGCTTATCCCACTTATCGCAACGACCTTCATTACCTTGATTTTATTCCGCACAGTTGGCGCGCCCTTGACCAAGGACGAAAAGAACGATGCCTCCGACATGCCTGCTTTCTGCTGGCTTTTAGCTCTTTTAGCGGCAATTATCGGCGGCTGCTTCTACATAAACACGGATATTGGCGTCTTTTTGAAGATTCTCTCCTCCATCGGCTTGAATATCGTTCCCGCCCTCGCTTCCTTGATGATGATAGGAAATCTTGACGAATAAGGCCACAAAAAAGGAAAAACGGAAAGTCCGTTTTTCCTTTTTTCTTTTTTCGCTTTAACAGGCGCGCGATTAAATAAACGGACGGCGGTCCAGAACCAAGCGCAAGGGGCGCTCGGTAATGAGGGTGCCGGGGAGTGCCTGCTGTAATTCGGCAAGACAGCAAACCGCGCCGAAAAGGCAATGCAGATCATTGAAATAGACATCCTCTTCGTTTGCCACACGGTACATATTTTGGATATAAGCCTCCTCGTACTCCTCGAGCATGGCGCGCGCCTCATCGAAGCGATACGGCGTTTTACGCATCGCGCGCGTCAGGCAATACACAACGTCAATATCAATGAAGGAGCAATACCTGACCATAGGGGCAGGCACGTTTTCGTTATCGATGCCCTCTCGCATCAAGGTGATGCAGGAATCAATCACGCGCTCCGGATAACGAAACGGACGCCTTTCGGCTTCGTGATTGAAAAAGTAATGAAAGCCGCTTGCCATATACTGATAAAGCTCTGCCTTCTTTTCCTTTCCGCCAAAGATGAAGCCCGTTTCCTCATCTGAATGCTCCCACATCCAATCAAAGTAGGCATCCTTCCAAGCAAGGTCAACCATATCCGTATTGACAAGGCAAGGCAAAATACCCGCGCCGATATGCGAATCGCGCCAAGGGGCTGTATCCCAACGAATGCCGTTTTCCAAAAGGTTGTAAAGCGCCGCCTTCTCGGTATACGGCAAATAGGCGCGACAGGGATAAAGAGGCGCGGCATCAAACAGCTCCAAGGCGGCACTGCAATGTGCCGTGGTATGCATTTCGTGATGAGTTGACTCGTGATAAAGGCCCGTTTCGGCATCCTGCATCGCTTGCAGCGTCTTGACAAAGCCGCGACGCGTTTTCTCATCACGGGGAAATTTTCCGATTGTATAAAGAATGTTGGCGGCATCGGCAACGCCGTACGGATTACAGCCCTCGTCCTTCTTAGGCCCTACGGTGTAGCGCTTATACTCGCCCGGATTTCCCAAGGCGTGACGGGCGACGCAATCTTCAATTTTATCTATCAAATCGGCTATTTCGTAACGTTTCATCTCATCTCTCCTTTTATGCCATAGTGGCGAGCATTGCCGCCGTTACCTCATAGGAGGAGGCGCGATTTTCAAGATATGCAGAAAGCTCCTTGGCCATATACTCGGCCATACGCACAACCTCATCGCCAAGACTTCCTGCAATATGGGGCGTTAAAAAGCAGTTTTCAAGCGAATAGAAGGGATGATTTTCAACGGGCGGCTCGGTTTGGGTTACATCCAAAACGGCAGTCAAATCCGCTCTGTTTTGCAAAACCGAGGCCAAGTCCGCCTCAACGACCTGCGCGCCTCTTCCCGTATTCAGAAAGGTGGCATAGGGTCGCATCGTTTCAAAGAGAGCGCCGTTCAGCATTCCCTGGGTTTGAGCATTATTGGCAAGGTGATTGGATATGACGGAGGCGCTTGCAAACAGCTCTTCAAGCGAGACCCTCGTAACGCCGAGCGCTTGCGCCCTTTCTTCCGTCAAAAACGGGTCGAAGGCAACAACGTCGAAGCGGTACTGCTTTAACATTTCCGCAACGAGAGAGCCTATCATGCCGCAACCGATAAGACCGATTCTCGCGCCGTAATTGCCACGATAAGCCTCACCACGCACGGCGGCCATCTCGCGCCAGCCTACCGGATTCTTGGTTTTTCGCGTGTTTGCAAAAAAGCCCTTTCCCGCAAGAACGATTTGCGCAACGGTGTATTCTGCCACAGGAACGGCATTGGCCGCCCAGGCGGAAAAGATACGGACACCCTTTGCAAGAAAGGGGCGCGCAAAGCTCTGCACCGTGCCTGCGGCGTAAAAGATGGCCGAAAGGCGCGGAAAAATGCGGGCAATTTCCTCTTCAGTGAAGGCGGGCATTCCCCAAGTGGAGAAGATAATTTCGATATCGGAAAAAGTATCGGGAGACGAAAGAACGTCCTGCTTACCGTATACCGTCCCATCAAGCGAAACGAGTGCCGAAAGCTCCTCTCTTATTGAGGGGGCGTACACGTTCAAGAGTGTTTCCTTGGCATCGGATAAAAATATGGCTTTCATACCGTTTCTCCTATGATTTCGCGCAAGGCCTGTGCCTCTTGCGAGAGTGTTTCAAGCCTGTCATCAGGCATAAATTCAAGAAGCAAGGGAATGGGCCTGCCGATTGCGGAAAGATACCGCCGCCATGCCGCACTTCCCTCCTTTAAGGGATAGCGCTCGCTTCCCTGCCAGTTGAAAACGTGAACGCACTTGACGTACGGGGCAAGAGCCTCCGCCATGAAAACGTTATATTCCTCGCTTTGAAACTGGAAGGGCTGAAAATAGGTTTTGAAGGAGGGAGAGTTTACCGCCTTCATCAAGGAAAGGGTATCCTCCACTCTTTCCGTAAAGGTGGCTCTATGGCATTCCGTGCAAAGCACGACACCCTCTCGTTCCGCTACCTGCGCCGCTTCGCGACAGGCGGCAAAGAGCGCTTCTTTTTCCTCTTCCTTCATATCCGCGCCGCTTTTACTGCCGCACCAGAGACGCAGAATGTCCGTTCCGAGAATTTTGGCGGCCTCAATGTAAAAGGGCAATTCGGAAAGAGGCGTTTCGCCCAATCGGAAATACGTTCCGTAAGAGGAGGCAACAATGCCTGTTTCTTTTTGCAGGGCGGCGAGTCTTAAAAGTCTTTCCTTCTCCCGACAGGGCGCGTGAACGTCGCTCCCCCACTCGATACAGGAAAGCCCTGCCTCCTTGGCGGCCATGACTATTTCCTCAGGGGAATGGCCGCGAAAGGAAATGGAGACGAGCCCCAAGAGATTTTCTTTCATACGCTTGCCTCCTGTCTTTTTCTCGCAAGAAGTGTTTCAAACCATAACTCAGGGTCGGGCATAGGGGACACGGGCTTCATCTCGGAGAGGGCGCCAAGCGTCATAGTGCGCGTTGTGCGCATAGGTGCTGAAGGGTCGGGCGGCTGTTTATCCACGAGGGCAGATCCGTGGCTTCCCAAGACCTCGGCCGAGCAAAGCATCGCCGACAAAACGGAGCGCTGGGTCAAAAGCATATCGTAAAGCTTAAAGGCCTCGGAAAGCTCGCCCTCAGACGCAATTTGCACCGTATCGAAGAAGGCTTCAAGAAGCGCTTCCACCTTTGAAAGCAAGCTCTTCATTCCTGCCGTATCGCGCTGAAAATCGGCACAGAGGCTCATAGCACCTCTGAATTTGTCGCGCAACGCGGCAACATTTGAGACGCCCTTCTTGACAAGCGGAAGCGAATAGACGGGCGTTTTACGCTCGTTTTTCTTCTCTTTTTGAAGAGCGGCAATATGCTCTGCGGCGCGCAAGCTACCCACCTGCGTGGAATTCAAAGCGCTACCGCCCGGACGGTAAACGCCAAAGGTGCCGGCGGCCTCTCCTGCGCAGTAAAGCCCTTTAAGCTCTGTTTGCCAATGCATATCCACGCTGACACCGCCATTACAGTGCTGGGCACAAACGGCCATTTCAAGAAGATCGGTATAAAGGTTGATACCGTTTTCCGCATACAGCTCAATGGCGCCCACATTCATTTTTTCAAGGCGTTCAATGGGCGTGCCAAACAAGGCGCCTGACCGTTCAAGATATTCGTAAGCCTCCCGGGGCAAAGCGGAGAAGCCCTTTTCCAAGCCCTTGGGGTTTTGGGTGTAATCCAAATATACGCGCCTGCCGCTTTTGATTTCGGCGGCAACAAGCAAATCAACCTTTGAGGAGCCTTCCAGCTTGCGCGTGTCGAATGGCCATTGATAGCCCTTCAAAAAGATAAGACCAAGGGATTCCTCCTTCAAGGCATCATACAAAAATTCCCGCTCTGTGCCACTTTCGTCTACCGAAATATAGCGCGGAAGGACCTGCTGATAGGTGCCCGAAAGATTCCAACGGAAGCGCGTGCTGGCCAAGCCGTACTGCCACTCCTCCATATTGGACAGAGAAACGCCCGCGTCAATGGCAAGACCCGTTGCGCCGTGCTGGCTTTCAGGGTAAACGGTATTTTGATAGATACCGGCAGGGCCACCCGTGCATAGAATCACGTTCTCGCAGGAAATGACCGTGCATTTTCCCGTTACGGTGGAAACGGCGGCAACACCCGTTACGGCGCCGTCACATTGAAGAATTTTGATAACACGCTGAAAATCAATGATTTCAATGCCCTTCTCCATGCAAGAACGCTCCAAGGCCTCCGTCATATACTTGGAGGTCAAGGGGCCTGAGGAGGTGGCGCGGGAGCGCGGGTCATGATCCGTTTTATAGCCTGCATATTCGCCGAACTCATTCGTGGGAAACGGAACGCCCAATTCTACCAAGCGGAGAAAGCAACGGGGGGAATACGCCGCCTCGCAAAGCGCGTGCTCTCCCATTACACCGCCGCCGCTATACAGCGTTTCGGCCATTTCGCGCACGCTATCGCCATCCTTGCCGCAAAGAGAAAGCTTATAATAGGTCTGCTTGTCGCTCCCCGTGTTGCGCGAGGTGCCCATACACCGTCCCTCAGAAATGATGGCAATATCCCTCACTCCAAGGTCAAAAAGCTTATCTGCGGCATTGAAGCCCGCGCATCCCGTTCCAATAATAAGGGTGTTGTATTGTGTTTTCATAGCTTTCTGATGTGCATTCCTCCGTCTAAAATGAAGGACTGACCCGTGGTGTAGCCAAAGGTCCCGTCACAAAGCGCCAAAACGGCCTTTGCAATATCCGCAGGCTGACCCCAACGGCCAAGAGGCACCAAGCCTCCTGCGATAAGGTTATCGTATTTTTCCTTCACAGCCGCAGTCATACCCGTTGCAATGATGCCGGGGCAAATCTCGTTCACGGTAATTCTCTCGCTTGCCAAGCGGTCGGCAAAGAGCTTGGTTATCATCGAAACACCTGCCTTGGAGATGCAATACTCTCCGCGACTCACAGAGCTTGTATATGCCGAGCAGGAGGAGATGTTGACAATAGCGCCGCCCTTACCGCCTGCAACCATACGGTTGGCAACAAGTTGGGTAAGAAAGAGCGTTCCCTTCGTGTTGATGCCCATCACGAAATCATAGCTTTCCTCGGTCATCTCCAATATATCGCGGCGCACCTTGGGGGCAACGCCCGCCACGTTGACGAGAACGGCGATTTCGCCCTTCTTTTCGGCAATTTCGACCAGCGAAGAGCGAGAGATGGCATCAGCCAAATTCCCCTTCACGTAAGTAAAATCAAGTCCGTTAAAATCAGAAAGATCCGGATTTTCCACAACGTCCATACCGACAACGGCATAGCCAAAGCGGCCAAGGTGAAGGGCGGTTTCCTTTCCGATGCCGCCAAGAGCACCGGTTACAATTGCAATACGCATTTTAAATCTCCTTATACAGATTTCGATAGTATTCGTTAAAGACGGCACAGCCCGAAACCTTCCCTGCGCGCATCAGCTCCGTGCATTTAGAGCAGGTCAAGCAGCAGCCCTTGGGATTGAAGGTGCCGTTCACGGCATCGCGATAAAAAGAAGGATAGGCAAGCCATGCGCGACCAAAGCCCACAAGGTCACAAACGCCCTCTTCTAGCTGTGCCTCTGCCTCATCGAGCGCCTTTTCCTTATAATAGGAAAGGCCTGAGCCAAGAAGAACAAGCGAGGGGAATTTTTGCTTGATATGCGCTTCCACCGTCCGAAAACGCGCAAGTCCCACCTGCGCTTCCTCAGGCGGCATATAGCCGCCGCGCCGATAAGGACGGTTGACGTGCGGATTGTAATAGGGATTACCAAGGGTGACGTTCAGAATGGAAATTCCGCTCTCTATCAGCCGCGCAATCAAAATATCGGGCTCAGTCAAGTCAAGCTCGCCCGCCTCATTCGTGCCAAAGCCGTACGGCTTTGGAATCATATCCGTAACGGAAAGGCGCGTTGTCAGAAGCGCGCTCTCGGGCAAAACGGCACGCACAGCGGCAATGCAGGCAAGGTAAAGGCGCATACGGTTTTCAAGGCTTTTGCCATACTTGCCTTCGCGCGTAAAGGCGGAGAGAAGCTCTTGAAAAAGATAGCCGTGGCAGGACTTAACATCTACCCCATCAAAGCCTGCCTCCATAGCCAAGCGCGCACTTTGCGCAAATTTTTCGGGCAAGCTGTCCAAATATTCATCCGTAACAATGGCGTCCTCCGAAACGGGACGGCGCTCTTCATAAAGGGGATGGCGGTATACAATCATCGGGCGAATGCTTTGTCTGCCCGAATGTGTGAGCTGCAAAATCAAAACGGGTTTTTCAAGCCCCTCCTCCTTTGCGGTGTTTCGCATATCCGCAACCAACGCGCGAAAGGCAGGAAGATTTTCTCTTGTCAGCATCATCTGGCGCGGATTGGTTCTGCCCTCCACGGTCACGGCGCAGGCCTCCATCCAGATAAGCCCCGCACCGCTTTTTGCGGCCTTGATATATTTATCCCGCGTTAATTC
>JBGVMO010000156.1:0-6456 GCA_045124835.1 Eubacteriales bacterium | reverse complement strand
CGACTTGTTTCGTGTTATTTCGAAATTCTGTTGTTCAATTTTCAAGGATCCATGCTTGTCTTGGAAAGTCTCCTGTTCCGTGACGCCCGATTAGTATACCATACTCTTTTTCGTTTGTCAACCCCTTTTTTGAAGTTTTTTGCATTTTTTTCAAAAATTTTTTCAAAGATTTGGAAATTGTTATTCTTTTATCAATTTCGCGGTTTTTTGTCATTTTCCACTTGATTTATAAGAAAGTTTATGTTATAATTTATAAAGTATGGACATTTTCATACTTTAAGGTTGTTTTTAAAATATATTATACATTACAGGAGGTTCATTTCATGGCACTCACAAAAGAGCAAGCGGCTGCTAAAATGGAAGAATTGAAAGCTTACATTGCTGCAAACAAAAACATTGACGGCCCGCTTATGCCCATCATGCAGAAGGCGCAAGACCTTTTCGGTTACCTGTCTACCGAGGCAATGGCCTTGATTTCGGAAGAGCTGGACGTTCCGGTTTCCAAAATCTACGGTATTGCTACCTTCTACGCGCAGTTCTCTCTTACTCCCAAGGGTGACTACATCATCCAGGTCTGCACGGGTACGGCCTGCTACGTAAAGGGCGCACAGGCAGTTCTGGACGAGGTTTTCCATCAGCTCGGTATCAAATCCGGCGAGACCACCCCTGACGGCAAGTTCACCATTCAGGACACCCGCTGCCTCGGCTGCTGCGGCCTTGCCCCCGTTATGACAGTTAACGAGGACGTTTACGGCCGTCTGGTTCCCGGCAACGTGAAGGGTATTCTGGACAAGTACCGCGCATTATAATAAAGAAGGAAAGGAACGTTACATATGAAAACGATTGCAGAACTGACTGCTAAAAGAGAAGCCATGCAGCCTCATATGGCGGTTCGCCACGGCTTTGCTTCCCTTAATAAAGAAGATTATAGCCGTCACGTGCTGATTTGCACGGGTACCGGCTGTACCTCCTCCAAGAGCTTGAAGATTGCAGAGGCACTTGAAGTAGCCCTGAAGGAAAACGGCATTGAGAAGGACGTTCAGATTGTTAAGACCGGTTGCTTCGGTCTTTGCGCTCTGGGCCCCATTATGATTGTATATCCCGAAGGCACCTTCTACAGCCGCGTTGAGGTTGAGGACGTTGCCGAGATCGTTGAGAAGCATCTCGTAAACAACCAGATTGTAAGCCGCTTGGTTTACACCGACAGCACCGAGCCTGTTCCGGAAGGCACCTCCGTTGCTCTTTCCGACACCATCTTCTACAAGAAGCAGAACCGTGTTGCTCTGCGCAACTGCGGCTTGATTGACCCTGAGTGCATTGACGAGTACATCGCTATGGACGGTTACAAGGCTCTTGCTACCGTTCTGACCGAGAAGACCCCCGATGACGTTATCCAGATTCTTTTGGACAGCGGTCTGCGCGGCAGAGGCGGCGGCGGATTCCCCACCGGTATGAAGTGGTCCTTTGCCAAGAAGAGCGTTTCCGAGAAGAAGTACGTTGTTTGTAACGCTGACGAGGGCGACCCCGGTGCATTCATGGACCGTTCCGTTCTCGAGGGTGACCCCCACGCCGTTATCGAGGCTATGGCCATTGCCGGCTATGCCATCGGTGCTGACGAGGGTTACGTTTACGTTCGTGCTGAGTATCCTATCGCCGTTCGCCGCTTGAAGATTGCCATTGAGCAGGCTCGTGAGGCCGGCGTTCTCGGCAAGAACATTTTCGGCACCGGCTTTAACTTTGACATTCAGGTTCGTCTGGGCGCAGGCGCATTCGTTTGCGGTGAGGAAACTGCTCTGCTTACCTCTATTGAGGGCAACCGCGGTGAGCCCCGTCCCCGTCCTCCCTTCCCTGCTGTCAAGGGTCTCTTCGGCAAGCCTACCATCATCAACAACGTAGAAACCTACGCTAACATTCCCCAGATTATCAACAAGGGCGCTGCTTGGTTCGCCGGCATGGGAACCGAGAAGTCCAAGGGCACCAAGGTATTTGCTCTCTCCGGTAAGATTGAGCATACCGGTCTTGTTGAGATTCCTATGGGTACGCCCCTTCGCGAAATCGTATACGAAATCGGCGGCGGTATTCCCAACGGCAAGAAGTTCAAGGCTGCACAGATGGGTGGTCCTTCCGGCGGTTGCGTTCCCGCATCCCTGATCGACACCAACGTTGACTACGATTCTCTGATTGCAGTTGGCGCTATGATTGGTTCCGGCGGTCTTATCGTTCTTGACGAGGACAACTGTATGGTTGACATTGCCAAGTTCTTCTTGGAGTTCACCGTTGACGAGTCCTGCGGTAAGTGCACGCCCTGCCGTGTCGGTATTCGTAAGATGCTTGACATTCTGACCAGAATCACCGAGGGTAAGGGTGAGGACGGCGACATCGAGAAGCTTGAGGAGCTGGCTCTTATGGTTAAGACCAATTCTCTTTGCGGCTTGGGTCAGACGGCTCCTAACCCCGTACTTTCCACCCTCCGTTATTTCCGCGATGAATACGAGGCTCACATTTACGAAAAGCGTTGCCCTGCCGGCGCTTGCAAGTCCTTGACCAGCTTCCACATCGACACCGACAAGTGCGTTGGCTGCGGTCTTTGCGCTAAGAACTGCCCTGTCGGCGCTATCACCCGTCTGGACGCAAACGACTTCCCCGGCAAGAAGCTTGCACCCTTCACGATTGATACCAAGACTTGTATCAAGTGCGGTGTTTGCCTTGGCAACTGCAAGAAGTTCAAAGCCATTTACAAGAAATAAGGAGAGGCTAAGAATATGAATACTGTAACTTTAACCATTGACGGCGTACAGGTTACTGTGCCCGCAGAATACACCATTCTCGAAGCTGCCGCTGCTGCCGGCATCAACATCCCCACTCTCTGCTACCTGAAGGACATCAGCCAGATCGGCGCTTGCCGTCTGTGCCTTGTTGAAATCGAGGGTGCCCGCGCTTTGCAGGCCGCTTGCGTTTCCCAGGTTGGCGAGGGTATGGTTGTCAGAACCAACACCGCTAAGCTTCGCGCTGCAAGAAAGCTCAACCTTGAGCTGCTTCTTTCCAACCACAACCGCGAATGCACCACCTGCGTGCGCTCCAAGAACTGCGAATTGCAGGCTCTTTGCCACGAGTACGGTGTAGACGAGGTTCGCTTTGACCCCGCTACCAAGGCCGAGCATCAGTACGATGATCTTTCTCTCTCCGTTGTTCGCGACAACAGCAAGTGCATCAAGTGCCGCCGTTGTATCGCCGCTTGTAACGAGGTGCAGAAGATTGGTGCCATCGGCGCTTCTATGCGCGGTGACAAGACCGTTATCGGTTCCATCTTCGGCAAGTCCTTGGCTGACACCGCCTGCATTAACTGCGGTCAGTGTATCAACGCCTGCCCCGTTGGCGCTTTGACTGAAAAGAGCGCTATCAATGAGGTTTTTGCAGCCCTGAACGATCCCGAAAAGTTCGTTGTGGTACAGCCTGCTCCCGCAGTTCGTGCTACTATCGGCGAGGAGTTCGGTCTTCCTATGGGTGTTGCACAGACCGGAAAGCTGGCAACCGCACTTCGCAGACTCGGCTTTGACAGAGTGTTCGACACCAACTTTGGTGCCGACCTTACCATCATCGAGGAGGGCACCGAGCTTCTTTCCCGTTTGCAGAACGGCGGCGTGCTTCCTATGATCACCTCCTGCTCTCCCGGCTGGGTTAAGTACTGCGAGAGCTTCTTCCCTGAGTTCATCCCCAACCTTTCCTCCTGCAAGTCTCCTCACGAGATGACGGGTGCTATCGTTAAGAGCTACTACGCCGAGAAGAACAATATTGACCCTGCAAAGATCTTCGTTGTTTCCGTTATGCCCTGCACCGCTAAGAAGTACGAGGCGGCCAGAGAAGAGCTGAGCGTGAACGGTCTTGCTGACGTTGATGCTGTTATCACGGTAAGAGAGCTTGCCCGTATGCTGAACAACGCCAACATCGACTTCGCTCGCTTGCCCGACGGTAAGTTTGACGACATGCTCGGTGATTCCACCGGCGCTGCTGATATCTTCGGCACAACCGGCGGCGTTATGGAGGCTGCTCTGCGTACCGTTTACGCAAAGGTTACCGGCAAGGAGCTTGCTGACGTGAACCTGACTGCCGTTCGCGGTATGGAAGGCATCAAGGAAGCCACCATCGACCTTGGCGGTACCGAGGTTAAGGTTGCCGTTGCTTCCGGCTCCGGAAACGCAAAGGAGCTTCTCGAGGCCATCAAGCGCGGCGAGAAGAACTACACCTTCATCGAAATCATGGGATGCCCCGGTGGTTGTATCAACGGTGGCGGTCAGCCCATTGTTCCTGCTAAGGACCGTATGTACGTTGACTTCAAGGCGCTTCGCGCTAAGGCCCTCTACAACGAGGATGCCGGCAAGGCTCTGCGCCGTTCTCACGAGAATCCCTCTATTCAGAAGCTGTATGCTGAATACCTTGGCGAGCCCAACGGCCACAAGGCTCACGAGCTTCTGCACACCCATTACACCAAGCGCTCCAAGTTCTGATAGCGCAAGGCATGGCAAAAGCCGCCCAAGAGAAATCTTGGGCGGCTTTTTTATTTTTCTTTTTGAAAAGCGCAAGCGATTATTCCTCAACGGAAATCACCAAAGAGCATTGTTCTTGGATAGAGAATGCGGCGCGGTACTTCTCTTCCATAGGAATCCACTCCGCAAAGAAGCGCTCGGCCAGTCGAGGCGCGTTACGCTTTTGTATCCGCTTCTTTTGCAACGCGGGAGAGATGTGCATCAGCACGGAAAAATCATAATAAGACTGCAAGAGGGGGTGCATAGAATAAGCACCCTCTATAACGGTCAGACGAGAAGGCTTGACCGTTACAGGCGGCAAAAGCCTTTGCTCTTGACAGGAGAAGGGCGAATAGGTGATGCTACTCTCTCCCCTGGAAAGCGGCAGCAAAATCTCCGATAGGACACGCTCTCTATCAACGTTCCCACCTGCCTCGGCCAAGCGTGCAGCCGTTCTCTGCTCGGGGCGCAAAAAGAAGTCATCCATATGGAAGACAGTAGCACCGTATATTTTTTCTAAAAGAGCCGAGAGCGTTGTTTTGCCTGCCGCACTACCACCCTCGATGGCGAGACGCACGCTTCCCTTTTTGAGCATCGTATCAAGCCTTGCAAGAAGCGGCAGATACAGAACGTAACGCTTCTCTATCACACGATAAGCCGGGATATACGCGCTTCTATATGCTTCAGAGTGGCGAAGAGCAAGATAACCCTCCTGCCTCCACGCTTGAAGTGCCGCGGTGAAGGTCTCACACGAGAAAGGGGCTTTTCCCTCCTTGACCAAATCTACGGCAACAGCAAGCCCTTCTTCAAGGGCGGCTTTCCCGTCGGCCTCCTTTTTAGCCGAAGCAACGAAGAGGGCCGCCAAGGTTTTGGGAGATAGCCCCTGCTTGACGGCGCCAAGGTACAGGCGCACATACTGCGAGCTTAAGGGAGAAATCTTGTTTTCAGGGTGTGCGATGGCATCGCATTCCGCTTTTATACGCGCTTCCACCGTGTCAGGCGAGGCTATCAGATGCTCGCATCCAAACGCGCCCTGATAGAGAAACTTAAAAACATCCTGCGGTGTCAAAAGCGGATAAGACTTTATTTCTTCCAAAAGAAGAGAACGAAGCAAGGCAGAATTCGTCATATACCGTTTCCTTTTAAATTCTTTTTGGATTATCAAGCACCATAACCAAAACGGGAATTAAGACAAGCTGAAGAATGATGCCGGGTATAGCATTGGTAAACGCACCTGCAAAAAAGGCCGCAAGGGTGAACGCTCCGCCAGAGATGCCAAGCAAAAGGAGCATTGCCGCTCCCCAGACGAGTCTGCCAAGGAGCATTGCCACTATCAAAGAAAGATAGATATACGGCTTCTTTTTAGGCAAAAGGCGGTGCAAAAGGCCCGAGACTGCCCCATAAGTCGCAAGCTCCAATGCCATACAGAGGGCAGTTGGGAAGAGCGGGGGCATACCGAGGGTCAGCGAGCGAAGAAGGGGTGCCACTGCCCCCACCACCAGCCCCCATGGCCAGCCGCAAAAGAATCCGCACAGCAAAACGGGCAGGTGCATCGGGCAAAGCATCGCACCGATTTCGGGTATCTGCCCCGTCATAAAGGGCAAAACGTATGCAAGAGCCAAGAAAAAGGCAGAGAGAACGGTTTTAAAAAGATGAATTTGGGAATTGTTTTTCATCAAAAGCTTCCTTTCATAAAGAAAAGGCACCACTATCTCTTCTGAGATGGCGATGCCTTACGGTATCATTCAAATAGAATATCATCAACATAATTAAGGAAGGCTTCTGCCTTTTTATCGCTTTTCAAAGCGATGCTTACGGGAGTATTATAGCACGGAAGGCCTTTTTTGTCAAGAACGTATTCAAGCTTATTTCAAGAGACCTTTGAGCTTTTGGACGGCATCCTCTATCAAGGCGCCTGTATTATAATCGGAAA
>JBGVMO010000155.1:0-3571 GCA_045124835.1 Eubacteriales bacterium | reverse complement strand
GACGATATTTTTTCTCTTTCTCCTGCCTTAAAGCTTCTTGCCGAGGTCTTTGCCGCCCTTTTGCCCATTTTCTTCGGGCTTGCGCCCAAGGCGCTTTCCTTTGGCTCTCTTTCGCTTACCCTTCCCGCCCAGCTCGGCATTCCCTTAACTGTTTTATGGGTTCTGACGCTGACCAACGCCTTCAATATGATAGACGGGCTCAACGGACTTGCCGCCACGCAAATTCTTATTTCTGCCGCTTCCCTTGCGCTTCTTTTCGGTGAGGGCGCGCCTTTGGCTTTAGCGGGCGCGGCCTTCGGCTTTCTGCCCTACAACCGTAGACCCGCGCGCTCCTTTCTTGGAGATGGCGGCGCGCTCTTTTTCGGCTATGCCCTTGCCGTTTTTTCTTTGGGACTTGGGAAAGGCAGCTTCTCTCTTTTCTTACCTCTTCTTTTCTTTGTTCCTCTTACAGACCTTTTTCTCGTTACCGTTTTTCGCATCGCCAAGGGAAAGAATCCCATGACGGCGGACGAAAGCCATCTGCACCACCGCCTGCGCCGATGCGGCTTTTCCTCGGCCGTCACCGTTCTGTTTCTTTTTTGCGTTTCTATCGGAGCGCTTTCCGCTTTTTTGTTTTTTTCTTCTTCTCTTTCGCCCATCTTTTCTCTTTTCTTTCTCTTACTTTTGGTGCTTCCGCTTGGCGTTTTGATGCTTTGAGCTTTTGTGCAGCAAAAATAACCTAAATTGAACCGTAAGGGACAATTTAGGTTATTTTTTATCCAAGTCGCAGACTTGGCATATCATTGAATGTATAACTCGCCTGCGGCGAGATATACATTCGTATATCATCACGCTTTGGCGTGTATATCGTCACCGAAGGTGTATTTCCCTGCGACTTGATGATATGCAACACTTCGTGTTGGTGATATACAATTTCTGCGAAATTGATGATATGCAAGGCTCACGCCTTGATTTTGGTTAGCTTTTGTGGTATAATGCACTTAGAGAGGTGATATTATGCCTAAAAACTATTTTGGATGTTTTTCGATAAGGAAGTGATACTTATGCATACAGATATGGAAAAGTGGACTCGCGGGCTTCTTTTGCGCTTTGTCCTTCAGATCTATACGGAAGGAAAGGATGCAGAGCGTGAGGGGGTCAGACTTTTAAACGAAGACAACGATTTTATTCTCGGCGCTCTGATACATGCAACGCACCGCCTTTATACCACGGCGGAAGGCGAGGAAAGAATCAAACTCCTTGATGCGCTCCTCCTTTTTTTCGACTGGGCTAAGGAGGCACCCTGTGGCACATGGGGCAAGATGAGCATTTTGGAAACACTTTGCAGGATGAAGGATGCCGATGCGTTGCATCTGCTTTCTGCCGAAATCTTGGCATGCTTAAGAGAAAAGACCGACATCGGTGATTTCTATGACAAGAAGGAGCACCGCCTGATCGGTAAGGCTGCCAACTACCTCCACGTTGCCGCCACCTGCGCCGCAAGACGAGTGCGTCTCGGTTGGGAGGAGTATGAAGTAGCCTATAGCATTGCCGAGCAGTTGCTTGCCACTGTCGACGGTGCGGGAAGCAATGGCTATCTTGACGATCAGCCAAACGAGGGACGCTATGACAGCTACACCTTTATGGTAACGAGAGAATTACCCATGCAATGTGAAGAAGTCGGTCTCCCTGTACCCGACTATGCGCTTGAAAATCTCAAAAGTGTCGCCCACGCTATGCTTCAAATGGCAAATGCGCATGGAGACGGCTTTGTTTATGGCAGAAGCT
Source organism: Eubacteriales bacterium (assembly GCA_045124835.1). GTDB lineage: Bacteria > Bacillota > Clostridia > Oscillospirales > CAG-272 > UBA1740. The sequence continues at coordinate 1,804 of JBGVMO010000155.1, read as the reverse complement.
TATCTGTATATGGCGACATGACTCCGGTCGGCATTCTGTCCACTGCCATGCGGTACGGTTTGCTGTCGGAGGATGAGTGTGAGCTTGCTTACGCCTATATTCTCGCTATTTTCAATAAGTTGCGTTGCTTTTGGTATGACGAGAAGCGCGACATGTTCAACATTTGGCTCGATGGTCGCGCCACCGACGGCTATCGTGAGATTTTTCGTCTGTTGGAGGTTAATCTTGGCATCGGAGAAGGGATGCTGTCGGCAATCGATGCGCTCAAAGGCCTTGGTTTATGGGGGCGTGCGCCTCGCGCAGTGATCCCATCACCCAACGTATGGCGCGCCCACGCGTTTCACTTCCTTGACACCAAAGAAAGACAGGCGGCAGCCATCATTCTTCGATATGGCGACACGCTTTGTATGCTTCCGTTGATCGGCTCGGGGTCAGCCTCTTATTTTCCCGCATACCTGCCTTTTCCCGCTGTGGCGGGCGTGCTGGAAGCGGCACCGCAAAGCGATGCGCCCTATCTTGTCCCGGAATACGAAAAGGACGGCAAGGTTTTCCGTCCCATTCAATACTATACCGACATTGCGGTTTTTGAGGAAGATGGCAAGGTGCGAGTCAAAGCACGCGGATACATGGCACATCCCTCTCGCTGGCCTGACCGTCCCGAGAAAACCGACGTTCCCTTTTATGCCGAATATCTCTTCGAAAAGGAGAACATTTCAGCGCGCTTTGAGACGCCTTGTGCCTTTGACCGTGTCAGAATGCAAACCGCATGTGCCTTCATTCCCGCTGATTTTGAGGTCTTTGGCTTTGAGGAAACCCATACGCTTCCTCTTGGCGAAAAAAGCACCATGGCCCCCCACGGTGCCTATACTGCGCTTTATGAGCATAGATCTGCGGCAAAGCACGCAGTCGGCTGGAGTATACGGCTTCCCGAGCAAAAGATAATATAAGCATTAAGTACTTTGGTAAGCTGTGGCGGTGATAACAATTTCAAAGGCGAGCTTTTAACGGCTCGCCTTTGTCTATTAAAAAGCAAAAAGCGCAAGTCCAAACCTTTCGGTTCAACTTACGCTTATGTTGGTGCACCTTCAGGAACTCTGAACCCAAGCGTTGCGTGCGCTTTGTGCCGATTGAAGCTGGGCGGTGCGCAACGCTCCTCCATTTCGCTTGGCAAAATGGACGGGTTCTCACTTTGAGGCGGTACGAAAACAAAAAAAGGATGAGGTAAAGATGTTCCCCATAAGGGATTTTCCAAAGCACGATAAAAGAGTAGCAAAATTTTGCTACTCTTTACTTTTTTACACTGAAAAATACACGACTTTCATTTGAAAGTATAGTGTGCTACACTTTTAAAAATTTATCCACAAATATTAACAGCTCGATAAATTGGAATTTATATAAATAAAATCCAAATAAATTTAGATACGATGTGGCAGCCACCGTGAGCTAACATTGAATAACGCAAGCCGTATTTTCTGTATAACCAGCCAAACAGCAAACCCAAGCCGCCATTCAACAGAAAGCATCTAACGATTATCATTGGTGTCAGCCCCAATAGCTGTGCAGCTGCAGGTAAGTGTCCTGCAGCAAACCCAAGCGCTGCAATCACATTCGCCACAACTAAAATTGCGACCGTCGGCTTATCATGCTTCTTTCCGAACAATTTATGAAGAACAAATGCAATTAGCGACATCCAGAAAAGCCTCAGCATCACTTCTTCTATAATCGCGCCGTATGTCACGGTTGCCAGCAGATATGAAATCGTCGGTTTTACTGCATAGGACTCCATAATTGCCTCCGAGTAATG
>JBGVMO010000154.1:0-7484 GCA_045124835.1 Eubacteriales bacterium | reverse complement strand
CGACTTGTTTCGTGTTATTTCGAAATTCTGTTGTTCAATTTTCAAGGATCCATGCTTGTCTTGGAAAGTCTCCTGTTCCGTGACGCCCGATTAGTATACCATACTCTTTTTCGTTTGTCAACCCCTTTTTTGAAGTTTTTTTGCTTTTTTTCAAGTTTTTTTCAAAATTGGCAAAATGATGAAAGCGCCCCTGCATTTCGCCCCTCTTTTTCGGGATTTTGCCATCCTTTTCTGCCTTTTTCTTCCTATTTTCTTCGGTTTTTCAAGCAAACGGTGCTGTAAAGATTGTCTTTTTCGTAAATTTCCGCAAAAACCTGTTTCTTTTTTTGAAATAATATGGTACAATACATAGGCAATCAAGCAAAAGCCGCGCGCGTTTCGGCGCCGCTGCTTTTCTTCCTATTATATATTCTCCCGAAGCGGCCGCAAAAACGCCGCTCTTTGCAAAGAAAGGAATCTTTTATTATGTCCAAAAAGAAAAAAGAAGTCGAGAAACCCTCTCCCGACACCTGCCGCTTAAACAAGGTCGGCGGTGAGGCGGTTATCGAGGGCGTTATGATGAAGGCGGGCGACCGCGTTTCCACCGCCTGCCGCATGGAAGACGGAAAAATCGGCGTTATTGAGCGCAAATTCGTTTCTGCACGCAAAAAGCACAAGCTCTTTCGCATTCCCATTTTGCGCGGCATCGTCAACTTTATCGAATCCATGGCGTTGAGCTTTTCGGTTCTGGAGGCCTCAGCCGAGATAGTGGTTGGTGAGGAAGAGGAGGAAAGCAAATTCGAAAAATGGCTGAAAAAGCATTTTGGCGCCTCCCTGTATGACGTTGTAATGTTTATCGCAGGCGCGCTCGGCATTCTTTTGGCCGTTGGCCTTTTCACCTACCTGCCCAACCAGATAGCCTTTTGGATTGAGCGCCTCTTTTCTGTCGACCTCGGAATATGGAAGGCCGTGCTTTGCGGCTTTTTGCGCATTGCCATCTTTATTGCCTACATTGCGCTCGTTTCCTTGATGAAGGATATTCGCCGCACCTTTGAATACCACGGCGCCGAGCATAAGACCATCGCCTGCTACGAGGCAGGCGAGGAATTAACCCCCGAGAACGCCAAAAAATTCACCCGCTTTCACCCCCGTTGCGGCACGAGCTTCATTTTCGTGATGCTTTTGCTGAGCATTCTCGTTTCCCTTGGCATCCGCTTTCTTTGCGAGGTGGTGCTTTCTTGGGATTTTGCCGCTTGGAGCATCGGCGTTTTCGGGCACAACCTCAGCGCCGTTATTTACACCCTCATCGGTCTTGTCACCCTGCCCCTTATCGTTGGCATCGGCTTTGAGTTTTTGATGTACGCAGGCAAGCACCGTGGCCCCATCATTCGTCTCCTTTCCGCGCCCGGTCTTTGGATGCAACGGTTAACCACGCGCGAGCCCGATGAAAAGGAGCTTGAAATCGCCATTACCGCGCTCAAATGTGCCCTTTGCGAAGAATTCCCCGATTTTCCCCGCGAGGAATACGTCATCAAGGACGAATACAACAACCCACCCGAAAAGAAAAAGAAAAAAGACAAAAAGAAAGACGAAAATGACGGTTAAGGATATAGCAAGAGCGCTTGCCGCGGCGGGCATTGAAAACGCCGCGTTTGAGGCGAGGCTTTTGGTTTCGCATTTTGAGGGCATTTCGATTGCCGAAGCCCTGACGGCCGAGATAAGTAAAGAAAACTTTACAAGCGAGGCGCTTGCCTCTGCGCTTTCCCGCCGCCTGCAAAGAGAGCCCTTGGCCTATATCACGGGCAAGGTTGGCTTCTACGGCGAGGAGCTTTCCGTCACGCCTGATACGCTGATTCCGCGCGCCGACACCGAAATTCTGGTGGAGGAGGCCATTAAGCGATTGCCGAAGGGCGCCTTCTTTGCCGACATCGGCACGGGAAGCGGCGCTATCGTCCTCTCCGTTTTAAAGCACCGCCCTGACCTTTCTGCCGTTGCCGTTGATATTTCGCCTGCCGCCTTAGCCGTGGCCAAGCGAAACGCAAAGGCGCTCGGCGCCCTTGGGCGCGTTCACTTCTTGGAGGCCGACGCGCTTGAGGCGCTTCCTGAAGAGGTAACGGGAGCGGAGGCGATTTTATCCAACCCTCCGTACATTGAAAGCGCCGTTATCGAGAATCTGGCGCCTGAGCTTGCCTTTGAGCCAACGCTCGCGCTTGACGGCGGAGCGGACGGTCTTTCGTTTTATCGCGCCATTCTTGAAAAATGCACTGCCCCGCTCTTCCTTTTTGAAATTGGCTACAATCAGGCCGCCGCTTTAACGGAAATGGGAAAAGAGTATAACTTTTCCGTTTGCGTTAAGCAGGATTTCGGCGGCAACGACCGCGTGGCGATTTTATCCAAGGCAGATTGACAGCAAGGCCCTCTCTTCACACATAAAAAGACAGCGAATTCCCCTTGGCTTCGCTGCCTTTTTTATTTTCGGGAGAGCTTTTTTGATTTTTTTCATAGAATGATAGGGAAAGCCCATATGCAGAAAGGAATTTTCCTTGTTCTATGAAGCAAATTGCTCTTTTGTTTGGTGGAAGAAGCCCCGAGCACGCCGTTTCGCTTGCCTCCGCCACAGCACTTCTTCCCGTTTTACGTTCTCTTCCCGTTCGCCTTCTCTTCATCGGCGTTGGAAAGGACGGCCGCCTGTATCTTTGTCCAAAGGACACCACCGCCTTCAAGGAGGATGTGTGGCAAAACGAGGCGCGCCCGCTCTCTCTTCACTACGCCTCGCCAAGCGCCGTTTCCTTTTCGACGGAAGGCGGCGAAAGCTTTTTCCCCGACGGCTTTTTCTCTCTGATTCACGGCACCTACGGTGAAGACGGTGCCTTGCAGGGCGCTTTAACGCTCGCGGGCGCCTCCTTCTTCGGCTCAGGGATTGCCGCCTCGGCCATCGGTATGCACAAGGCGCTTTCCAAGCGACTTGCCGCCTCGCTGGGCGTACCCGTCGTTCCCTATTCCTATCACCGCGTTTTGCCCACGGATGAGGGTGCCGTTTACCAAGCCGCGCGCGAGGCTATGGGCGCGCTCGGACGCTTTCCCCTTTTCGTCAAGCCCTGCCTATCGGGAAGCTCCATTGGCGCTTCCGCGGCCGAGGACGAAGCGGCGCTTATCCGTGCCATAAGGGCGGCCGCCGCCGTTTCTCCCGAAATTCTGGTGGAAAAATACGCTGTCGGACGCGAGCTTGAGCTTGCCGTCTGGCAAGATGAGGGACGCATTTTTTCCTCTCTTCCTGCCGAAATCAAGGTTTCGGGCGGCTTTTACGATTACCAAACAAAATACGGTGAAGGCACGGTCAAGGTTACCGTTCCCGCCGACCTCTCCTCGCAGACCGTGCTGTACCTGCAAAAAGCCGCCACAAAGCTTTTTACACTTTTCGGCTGTCGTCATCTGGCGCGTATGGATTTCTTTTATACCGATAGCGGAAGGCTATACTTCAACGAGGTCAACACCTCCCCCGGCTTCACGGCGACAAGTATGGTGCCGCGGCTTCTTGCCCTGCACGGAAAGGACACCCTGCAAAAGCTTTTGCTCGGTTGGATAGCGGAATGATTGGCGTTTTTGACAGCGGCCTTGGCGGTCTTTCCGCCTTAAAGGAATTGCGGCGCCGCTTCCCTTCTCTCGACACGGTGTATTTGGCTGACACCGCCCGCCTGCCCTACGGCGCGCACACGAAAGCGGCCGTTCTTCGCTACGCAAGGGAGGCGCTCGGCTTTTTTGAGAGCGTGGGCGCCGATACCGTTCTTTTTGCCTGCGGCACGGTCAGCGCTTTGGCGCTTGACACGTTAAAAAAGGAAAGCGCGCTTGCTCTATACGGCATTATTTCACCGACGGTCGAGGCCGCAAAAAGCCTTGCACACACGCAAAAAATCGCGCTTCTCGGCACGGAGGCAACCGTCAAAAGCGGCGTCTTTGCCGCCGCCTTAAAGGAAGCCCTCCCATCCGCCTCGCTTGTTTCCGTTGCCTGCCCCCTTTTCGTTTCCTTGGCCGAGGAGGGCCTATTCGACCCTGAAAATCCCGTAACAGCCGCTACCGTTTTTCACTACCTTTCACCTCTTTTGCAGGAAAGCCCCGACGCCATTCTCTTGGGCTGTACCCATTTTTCTCTGCTCGCCCCCTGCATCCGCCGCCTTTTCCCCCATACCACCCTATTGGACTGCGGCGCTTTGGCCGCTAAGGCCGTTTTACCAAAAGAGGAGGGGGAGGGTCGGCTTCGCTTTTTCGTGACGGAAAATGCCGCGTGCTTTGCCGAAAAGGCCTCCCGCATTTTAGGGGAAGCAATCACGGCAACGCCACTCACTCTTTCCTCCTTCGCTTGATGAAGGGTCAAAAAAGCAAAAGGCCGAAGCGCCCTCGTCGCTTCGGCCTCTTTTTTATGCCTTGTGATACCGCTTGATACAATCCATCAAAACGCCGTACGCCTTCGGCGTTCCGCAAACGTAGCTTGAGGGTCTGTCATACGGAACAGGCGCGCCCGACCAGTCGGACGCAACACCGCCGCACTCCTCAAGCATCAGGGTGGCCGCGGCATAATCCCACGGCTTGATGTGTCTTTCAAAGTAGCCGTTGAGCTTGCCTGCCGCCACGTACGCAATTGCCAAGGCGCTGGAGCACATACGGCGAATGTCAAGGCAGGACGAAAAGACGTCCTTGGCAATGGCAAAATGCTCCTCGGTGTGCTGCTTTTGGGTAGAGCCTGCGCCAAACTCAATCAGGCAGTCCGCAGGGTCTCTGTCCTTTGCCTTGGGCAAAGGACGGCCGTTATAGTACACGCCCCCTTTGCGCTTTGCTACGAAAAGCTCCTTGGTAAAGGGGTTGTAAACAACCCCAAAGGTTACCCTCTCACCGTCGAAATACGCAAGAGAAACCGAGCTGAGTCTATAATCGTATACCAGATTCGTTGTTCCGTCAATGGGGTCAAGAATCCAACGGCGCGCGGCAATCTCGCCCTCCTCCTCCTCGCTCATAAAGCCAACCTCGGGGGTCAGCTCTGCGAGGCGCTCCTTTAAAAAGGAGCTGATTTTCAAGTCGACGGCCGTTACAAAATCCGCCTTTCCCTTCATCGCAACATCGTTCTTCAGACTCTCGTCAAAGACGAACTGCGAGGCCTCTATCACCAAATCCTTAATTGCTTGCTCGTTCATATTTGCCTCCGTTAGCCTTTATTTCATCACTATAACGCTTTCCCGTTGAGAAAGCAAGAACGCATCTCTCTCCCTCATACTGCGGAAAAGAAAAATTCTTCCGAGCTTGGGGGAGGGCGCCTCATCGTGAAACTCACCGTCAATGCGCGTGGTCTCTTCCTCAAAAACGTCAATCACAAAATCGTGTATTCCGCGCCGCGCGCCGCGGTTCACGTCCTGCGACCCAAAGGTTCCGTTGAAGGCGCGCCGCGCGCTGAAGATGCCGAAAATCTCGCCGTTTTCCTTCAAGGTATATTCGCCGACGAAGCGGGAGTTTTTCATTCTGTCCTCCGCAAAGGCTTCCTTGGCCGTATCGTAATAGAGGATACTGAAATTCTCGCCCTTCATCGTCAAGGACGCGTACTTATCGGGGGAAAATTCCTGCTCTATTTTGACCGTGCCCACACGGATATAGCTCTCGTCATCCTCGCTCAGATGCACGTGATACCACATACCGCCAAGGTCAAAGACCTTATGCGATTCGCGCCAGAGGCGAAGCGCCTCCTCGTCCTTATTAATATCCTCTATTCTCGTCCACCCGATGCATTTGGCATAGTTGTAGGTTTTGAAGAACTGACTGACAATGGTACGAATACCAAACTCGTCCGTTGCCTCTCTGGCAAAATTGATTCTCCTGCAAAACGCCACCTGCTTCTTCTCATCCTCACTCAAGCTTTCACCGTTTGCGCGAAGCCGCAGGGCCAGCTCGTCACAAATAATGGCTATCATCGGCTTTTTCTTTCTCATGGCGTAAAGGTATTCTCTTTCCGTCCAAGACACCCCGTTGGCATCACACGAGCCGTACACGCTTCCCAAAAGCAGAATGAAAAAATCAGAGTCGTCAATCAAATCCTCAATATCCGAAAACTCGCCGTTGGTTGACACGGTGAAATGCTCCATACCGATGGGCATCACGCGCGAGTCAAGCAGCGTGTCAATCACAACGTTGCGCTCGTCACGCAGGCTCTGAAAGGCCGAGGAGATAAACGCCGTATATATTTTCTTGTCCGTCATTCTTTTTACTCCTCCTTGCGCGCGGCCTTGCCGTCGCGACGCTTTTTTACCATTATAATATATATTTATTCTTTTTGTCAAGCGAAAGCCTTGCAAAGCGGCAAAAAATATGTTATACTATATAAAGGAGTTTTTTCGAATAAATGAGAAACACCTGCAAGGACGAGCTGCTTCGGCGCAAGTGCCGCGCTCTTTCCCTTGCCTGCTTTAAAAAAATCAGCGCAAATTGCACTTGCCCTTTGCGCTTCAAAGTCACATGGAGGTTATTATGTCCAGTTACCGTAAGGAACGCATCAATGACGCGGTTGCCCAAGAGCTTTCCATTGCGCTTCGCGCCGCCAGAGATCCCGTTCTTGCCTCGGCCTTCGTCTCGGTCACCAGAGCCGAGGTGGCCGCCGATTTAAAGAATGCCAAAATTTTCGTTTCCTTCCTTTCCGGCGAGGAAAAGGAGGTTCTTTCCGCCTTGAAGCGCGCATCAGGAATGCTGCGCCGCCACCTTGCCACCACCTTGAATCTTCGCATCACCCCTGAGCTTCTCTTTGTTTCCGACCGTTCTCTTGCCCACGGCGCGCACATTGCCTCTCTTCTCAATCAGATTCAAGAGGATGACAAGCGCATCGCGGCCGAAAGAGAAAGGGTCACTTCGCAAGCAGGTGAAAACAACGAGGGCTAAATCTCAGCTCTTTTGCCGCGCCGACGGGGCGATAGCACCCGCCGCACCAAAACGAAAGGATTTTTTATGTCTTTTTTTCCAACCTTAAATATGACCGAGACGGTTGAGCGGCTGTCCTCGCTTCGACAGCCCGTCGTCTTAATGCACCGCCATCCTGACGGTGACACCGTTGGCAGTGCCGTTGCCCTAATGCACGTTTTGAAGGAAATGGGCGCGTCTCCCGTTGGCCTTTGTGCCGACCCGATGCCCGAAAGGCTTTCCTTTTTAGCAAAGGCCTTCCCCATTTACACCGCTCTGCCCGATGGCAAGCACGATATCGTTGCGGTGGACGTGCCCTCCGTTCAGCAAATGGGCGAGCTTGGCCCTGTTTTAGTGGGCGAGCACGCACCCCTTCTGATGATAGACCATCACGCCATCGGCTCTCCCTTTGCGCCGAGTCTCATCGACCCCTCTGCCGCGGCCGCAGGCGAGCTTGTATACCTTTTGGCCGAAAAGGCGCTTCATATGGGGTTAATCAAGCAGATTCCCGCCGAGGCAAAGACAGCGCTTTATGCCGCGCTTTCCTCCGACACGGGCTGCTTCCGCTATTCCAA
>JBGVMO010000153.1:0-53984 GCA_045124835.1 Eubacteriales bacterium | reverse complement strand
AGCGTTCAGCTCAATCATCTTCTTCAAGCGGTTGTTACGGTTGATAACGCGGCGATACAGCTCGTTCAGGTCGGAGGTCGCAAAGCGGCCGCCGTCAAGCAGTACCATCGGGCGAATTTCCGGAGGAATAACGGGGATAACGTCCAAAATCATCCACTCGGGACGGTTGCCGGACTTGCGGAAGGACTCCACAACCTCAAGGCGCTTGATAATGCGGGTCTTCTTCTGGCCCGAAGCAGTTGCAAGCTCTTCCTTGAGCTGCTTGGAAAGTGCCTCAACGTCAATTCCCTCAAGAAGCTTCTTGACAGCCTCAGCGCCCATTCCTGCTTCAAAATCGTCCTCGTACTTTTCACGTGCCTCGCGGTACTCGCGCTCGTCGAGCAGCTGCATCTTCTCCAAGGGAGTAGAGCCGGGATCAACCACGATGTAACGGGCAAAATAGAGCACTCTTTCGAGCAAGCGGGGAGAGATGTCGAGCATCAGACCCATACGGGAAGGAATGGCCTTGAAATACCAGATATGCGATACGGGGGCGGCAAGCTCCACGTGACCCATGCGCTCACGGCGCACCTTCTTGGTGGTTACCTCAACGCCGCACTTGTCGCAGACCTTACCCTTGAAGCGCGCGCGCTTGTACTTTCCGCACATACATTCCCAGTCCTTCGTAGGACCAAAGATCTGCTCGCAGAAAAGACCGCCGCGCTCTGCCTTCTGGGTTCTGTAATTTATGGTCTCCGCCTTGGTCACCTCACCGTGCGACCACTTGCGAATCATATCAGGAGATGCAAGACCGATTTGAATAGAATCAAATACTTTCATCGGATTATTTATACCTCACTCTCGTTTTCGTTCCGTCTTCGGAATCAGTTGTCTTCATCGTAGTCTTCGTCGGAAAGCACGTCATCCACGAAGTCGCCGAATACGTCCTCGTCATCGGGATCAAAATCGTCGTCCTCGTCGGAGATGTCCTCGTCGGAATCCTCCGAGCCGTCATCCTGCGGAATCATACGATCCACGGCCTCTTCAACCTCGTCGATGGTGGCGAAGGAGGGCGCATCGTCCTCCATCAGCTCGGAAAGCTCAATTTCCTCACCGTTTTCATCCAGCACGCGAATGTTCAAGGCCAAGGACTGCAATTCCTTTACCAACACCTTGAAGGACTCGGGGATACCGGGGGTGGGGATGTTCTCACCCTTAACGATAGCCTCAAAGGCCTTGGTTCTGCCCGAGATATCGTCAGACTTAACAGTCAGAATCTCCTGCAGGGTGTATGCGGCGCCGTATGCCTCAAGTGCCCAAACCTCCATCTCTCCGAAGCGCTGGCCACCGAACTGGGCCTTACCGCCGAGAGGCTGCTGGGTTACCAAGGAGTACGGACCGTTGGAACGGGCGTGAATCTTATCGTCTACCAGGTGATGCAGCTTCAGGTAGTACATTACGCCGACGGTTACGGGGTTGTCAAAGGCTTCGCCCGTGCGTCCGTCATACAGCGTGGTCTTACCGTCAATCACCTTCAGCTTCTTTTCAGCCAGAAGTCTTGCATATTCCTCGGGATTGTTGAGGGTTTCCTCATCCAAGCGGGAGAGAATACGCTTGCCGTTCTCATCGAATTCCTCCAAGAACACGGACTTGCCCTTGACGTTCTCGCCATCGCGGATGTCGCGGCAAAGGCCTGCCTTGTGCAAGCAATCGATGATATCGGTTTCCTTTGCACCGTCGAAAACAGGGGTCATAATCTTCATGCCCAGCTCTCTTGCGGCGATACCGAGATGCACCTCGAACACCTGACCGATGTTCATACGGGAAGGAACGCCCAGAGGATTCAGCACGATATCAAGAGGCGTACCGTCGGGAAGGAAGGGCATATCCTCGGGGGGCAAAATGCGGGAAACGACACCCTTGTTACCGTGACGGCCTGCCATTTTGTCACCAACGGAGATTTTTCTCTTCTGTGCAATATAAACGCGAACAACCTTGTTGACACCGGGGGCAAGCTCGGAGGAGTTTTCGCGGGTGAACACCTTAACGTCAACGACGATACCCGATTCACCGTGGGGCAGACGCAAGGAGGAGTCTCTGACCTCTCTTGCCTTCTCGCCGAAGATGGCGCGAAGGAGGCGCTCCTCGGGGGTCAGGTCGGTTTCGCCCTTGGGCGTTACCTTACCAACCAGAATGTCGCCTGCGTGAACCTCGGTACCGACACGGATAATACCGTCGGCATCCAAGTCCTTCAGGGCATCCTCACCAACGTAAGGAACCTCGCGGGTGATTTCCTGCGGGCCAAGCTTGGTGTCTCTTGCCTCGATGGAATGCTCTTCAATGTGAATAGAGGTGTAAACGTCGTCACGAACCAAGCGCTCGTTCAGAAGAACAGCGTCCTCGTAGTTATAGCCCTCCCAAGTCATGAAGCCGATAAGAGCGTTCTTACCAAGGGCAATTTCGCCGTTGGAGGTTGCAGGGCCGTCGGCAATAACCTGACCCTTCTCCACTCTCTCGTTCTCCGCAACGATGGGGCGCTGGTTGACGCAGGTGCCCTGGTTGGAGCGCTTAAACTTGATAAGCTTATAAACGTCCTTATGGCCCTCGTCATTCAAAATCACGATGGTATCGGCGCAGGCCTTTTCGACCACGCCCGCTGCCTTGGCAACCACAACAGCACCGGAGTCAACGGCGGCCTTGTATTCCATACCCGTTGCAACGTACGCAGAGTCGGTCATCATCAACGGAACGGCCTGCTTCTGCATGTTCGATCCCATCAGAGCACGGGTGTTATCGTCGTTCTCCAAGAAGGGAATCATAGCGGTGGCAACGGACACGAGCATACGGGGCGATGCGTCCATATAATCAATCTGAGAAACGTCAAACTCGCCGATTTCTGCCTTATCGCGCGCAACAACGCGGCGGTTGACAAAGCGGCCGTTCTCGTCCAAGGGCTCGTTTGCCTGGGCGATAACGTAGTTGTCCTCAACGTCGGCGGTCATGTACTCGACCTCGTCGGTTACGATGCCCGTCTCCTTGTCTACCTTGCGGTAGGGAGCCTCCAAGAAGCCGTACTCGCTGATGCGCGCGTAGGTTGCAAGGTAGGAAATCAGACCGATGTTAGGGCCTTCAGGCGTCTCGATAGGACAAATTCTTCCGTAATGGGTATAGTGAACGTCACGCACGTCAAAGGAGGCGCGGTCACGCGTCAAGCCGCCGGGGCCGAGCGCGGAGAGACGGCGCTTGTGCGTCAGCTCTGCCAAGGGGTTGTTCTGGTCCATGAACTGCGAAAGGGGAGAGGAGCCGAAGAACTCACGAATGGCGGTGGTTACGGGACGGGAGTTAATCAAGGAGGCGGGCGTCATCTCGGAGGAATCGTGCACCGACATTCTTTCCTTGATGTTCTTGTCCATACGGGTCATACCGATACGGAGCTGGTTCTGCAAAAGCTCGCCAACGCAACGCAGGCGGCGGTTGCCAAGGTGGTCAATGTCATCGGTGGAGCCGATGCCGTTGGCCAGAGCCAGCATATAGTTAATGGAGGACAGGATATCGTCCTTGGTGATATGACGGGGAGCAAGCTCGTGGGCTCTTTCGCGGCATCTCTTCTTGAGTGCGTCAACGTCGCCCTCGGTCTCCTCCATGATTTCCTTCAAGATGGCATAGCGAACCTTGCCGTCAATGCCCTCGGCGCGAAGGTCGAAGCCGAGAACGTCCACGGGGCGAACGGTGCCGTTGGAGAAGAGCTTAACCTCTTCGTCCTGCTCGTTAAAGAGGTAAATCTCGTTAACGGCGGAGGCATCAATGGCGTCTGCCATAGCCTTCGTAACGAACTGACCCTCTTCGCCGAGGATTTCGCCCGTCAGAACGCTGACAACGGGACGCGCCAGCTTGAAGCCGACGATACGGTTGCCAAGGGAGAGCTTCTTATCGTACTTGTAACGGCCAACTGCCGCCAAGGCGTAACGCTTGGGGTCAAAGAAGGTCATATTGACGAGAGCCTGGGCGCTTTCCACCAGAGGCGGCTCGCCGGGACGCATTCTCTTATAGATGGTCTTGAGGGCTTCCTCGCCAAGACCCGTGCCGTTTTCGGCAGCGAGCTTGCCGCTATCGTCCTTCTCGATGGTGGCGGCCAAAATCTTGTCGTCTCCAAAGAGGCGGAAGATGTCCTCGTCCGACTCCTCGCCCAGTGCGCGAATGAGAACGGTGACGGGGATCTTTCTGTTCTTATCAATCTTGACATAGAAAACGTCGGAGGCATCGGTCTCGTATTCAAGCCAAGCACCGCGGTAGGGGATAACCGTTGCGGTATAGCTGCGCTTGCCCTTGATGTCCATTGCGCTTCCGTAGTAGATGCCGGGAGAACGGATGATCTGAGAAACGATAACACGCTCAGCACCGTTGATAACGAAGGTTCCGTTATCCGTCATCAGAGGGAAGCAGCCCATGAAAATCTCGGAGGACTTGATTTCGCCCGTTTCCTTGTTGGTCAGACGAACCTGCATACGAAGGGGCGCTTCGTAGGTGGCGTCTCTCTCCTTGCACTCCTCAACGGAATACTTGGGGTTGGGGTCCAGCGAGTAGGATACGAAATCCATCGAAAGATTGCCCGAGTAGTCCACGATAGGCGAAATGTCGTGAAGCACCTCGTTAAGACCTTCCTCCAAGAACCAGCGGAAAGACTTCTTCTGCACTTCAATCAGGTTCGGCATTTCAAGCGTATCGTCAATTCTGGCGAAGCTCATTCGGGTGTTCGTGCCTAACTTTTTGGGTTTTAACTGCATAATTTTGAATCACTCCATTTCTTTCATATTCAAAATTGGTTTTACTAAGTAAAGGGGTCGCTTTTCAGTCCACCAAATGCCTGAAATTTACAGTTTGTCTTTATATTGTTTACAGAAAATTTCGCTCTTTTTTGTAAACAAATATAGCGTTTTTTGTAAATTTAAACTATGCTTGGGCGCTAAAAGCCAATTTTACGCATTTTAATATTGTACACAAAATTCTCTTATTTGTCAAGCCTTTTTCCAAAATTTGTTTGATTTTTTTCAAAACGCCCCTTTTTTTGTCCTTTTGGGGCAAAAAGACGGGCTGTCCTTTTCAGACAGCCCGAATGAAATATTTTTTAATGAACGGAAGCCCGAGTCGTCAAGCTCCTTGAATTTGTTGAATGCCTTTTTGGCTTCCTCCAATGCATTAAATGCACGCCTGTCTATAAAAAAGCGGCAAGTGTTATCATAGCCAACAACCACGCCCCTTTTTTTGCAAGTATCTGCTTCTACTCCATACTGTCTGCCAAGCGTTTTTTTGCGCCGTGCGGCGCTTTTTGGTTTTTCAAGAGTGGGGGAGGGCAAGAGCCGATGCGAAGCGGTGCAACAGTAGATGCGGAAATGGGGGCTTACTCGACTCGGCTTGCCTATTGGGGAGGGGTCAGATATTCAAGAACACCAAGGCAACGGCGCCGACGAGGAGGCCGAGCCATTGGGCGCGAGCGAGGCGCTCGCGGTAGACGAACACGGCGAAGAGGGTTGTTATCGTCAAGGTGCCGATGGCGATGCAGGGGAAGAAGATGGATTCCGAGAGGGTGGAGGCCATCAAAAGCAGGGTGAAAAGATTGAGGGCGGTGCTGCTGAAGCCGCCGATGACGGGCAAAAGCAGGGTCCTTTTGGGAAGGCGGCAAAAATCGGGCTTCTTTTCCTTGAAGAAGAGGAAAAGGAAGATAAAGGCGGCGAAGAGGACGGCGGCGAACATAAAAAGATTGCGATGCTGTCCGTTAAAGGCCATTTGCTGATATTTCTGAATGACCGAGCAGGCGACGTTGCCGCCGAGAAGCATCATGGCGCCGACGAACCATTTGAGAAGCGTTTTTTTGGAGGCGCCGTTTTTCTGCGGCTTGAAGCAGAGATAGAGCGCGCCGATCATCAAGGCAAGGCCGATGCCGACGTTCACGGTCAGGGGGGCTTGCCAGAAGATGAAGCCCCAAATGGCGACGCCGAGGAAGGAAAGCTGCTTGATGAAGGCGGTCATCGAGACGATGCCCGTTCCGATGGCCTGAAAGAGACCGAAGATGGCCATTGCGTAAAAGACGCCGTAGGCAACGGAATAGAGCAGCACGCGCGCATCAAAGGAGGGCTCAAGGGCAAATAGGATGCCCCAGCCGGTCGCGGCGCTTGCCGAAACCAAGAGATTATAGAGAGGCGAGGTGTGAAGAATGCCCTCGTTTGTTTTGTTAAAGACGGTGCTCATTACGCTGAGCATCGCGGAAAAAATCGCGGCTAAAATCAAGTATATATAGGACATCATAACGGTTAAAACAGCTCGCTGCAAAATTCGTGAGGCGGGGTGAAATCCGTTCTTCTTTGGGCAAGGAGCCAAGAAAGCACCTCTGTGTTGCGGTAGGCCTCGTCAATGCCATCGTTATGTCCCTTGTTCTCCAAGAGGGTCAAGCGGGCGCTTCCGCCTGCGGCGACGGTGGCGTTCACCATCAGCTCGGAGAGAATGGGAGGAACGAGGGTGTCAAGCGCACCGTGAATGGCCCAAAGGGGCGTGTTGACGAGATTGCAGGCGCGCCAGGACATACCGCCGCCCGAAATGGGGGCAACGGCAGAGAAAAAGCCGCCATAGGTCTTGGCCAGCATAAAGCTGCCAAAGCCGCCCATGCTGGAGCCTGTCAGACAAATTCTATCCTTTTGAACGGCAAATTCGGCCGCCACCGCGTCGATGATGCCCTTGACCCTCTCTACCACGTTATCCCAAACATACTCTGCGGGGCATTGGGGGCAAAGAACGATAGCGGGAAGCTCTCTTCCCTCCTTTATCAGCTTGGGCACGCCGTGGCGGAAGATGTGCGGCAGGTTTACGCCGCGCTCGCCTGCACCGTGTAGGTATACAAGCAGGGGAAGGCCCTCGGTTTTTTCGTCCTCGGGGTAAAAGATTTGGTAATTCATACCGAAGGGGGTCTCGGTATAAGAGACGGTTTTAGTCTTCATAGGGGCTCCTTTTAGCCGTATTTCTTCTGGTCGTTATATTCACCGCTGTCGGCGGCGGCCTTTTGCTTTTTCTGGGCTAAAAGCCAAGAAAACACCTCGGGGTTACGGTAGGTATCCGTCCAAGCATCGTGTCCGTTTTCGGGATAAAGGGTCAATTTGGCATTGCCGCCGCGCGCATTGACTGCGGCCACCATTTTCTTGCTTTCCTCCACGAAAACCGTGGTGTCCTTCTCACCGTGGAAGGCCCAAACGGGAACGGAAGAAAGGCGTCCCGCATTCCAATACATACCGCCGCCGCAAATGGGAACGATGGCGGCAAAGAGAGAGGGCAGGCTCATTCCGAGCTGCCAAGTGGCGTACCCACCCATGCTGTTGCCCATCAGATAGACGCGCTCGGTATCAACGAAGGGATGCGCGGCCATCACGCTTGCCCACTCCTTTAAAGTTTCAAGCATATCGAACCAGCAATCCTCGGAGCAGAGGGGCGCCGCCACCACGAAGGGAAAATCCTCGTATTTCTCGGTTTCCTTAAAAAAGGCGTTGCCCTTCAGGGCGGCGAGATTGTTGCCGCGCGTTCCTGCGCCGTGCAAAAAAAGCAAAAGGGGGTATTTCTTCGTTTCGTCAAAATCCTTGGGGTATCTGACGGTGTATTGCATTCTACCGAAAAGGCTGTCCTTCATAAAGCCGTTTCCTTTCACGTTAAAGAGTGTTTTTCAAAAGCGCATCAATTCCAATAATCCGTCTTGTCGGGAAGGCCGACGGAGGAGGCCTTAAAGACGGGATTCTTCCCTTCCTTGCGCTGCTTTTCGTAGTCGGCAAGGGCGCGGAAGGCGTACTTAGACAAAATAAAGATAACGGGCACGTTGACAAGCGCCATCAAGCCCATCGTGACGTCCGCAATGCCCCAAAGGAGTCCTGCGGAAAGGCCTGCGCCAAGCAAAATCAAGAGCGAGGCAACGATGCGATAGCCGACAAGGAAGGCCTTGGGCGGCGCTTTCTTGAAGAGGAAGAACCAGGCTCTATCCACGTAATAGAGGTTGCCAATCATCGTGGTGAAGGCAAAGAGAATCATCGCGACGGTGATGAAAATGGGGCCAACAGGGCCGAGCAGCGCCGTCAGCGAGGCCTGCACGTAGGGCGCGCCCTCAAGGGCGGCAGAGGGCTCAACGCCCGAAACCATACACATAAAGGCGGTGGCGGAGCAGACGAGAACGGTGTCGATAAATACGGAAAGCACCTGCGAAAGACCCTGCTTGACGGGGTGCGACACCTCAGCCGAGGCGGCGGCATTGGGCGCTGATCCAACGCCCGCTTCGTTACTGAACAGGCCGCGCTTGATGCCGTACATCAGGCAGGAGCCGCTAATGCCGCCGAAGATGGCGCGAAGGTCAAAGGCCTCTTTGAAGATGCGGGCAAAAACGGAGGGCAGGGTGGGAAGGTTGATGAGGGTTAAGGTCAAGGCAACGAGAATATAGGCAACGCCCATCATGGGAACGAGAAGCCCCGAGACCTTGATAATACGCTTGCCGCCGCCAAAAAGGCAGATGCCGACCAAGACGGCAAAGATGCCGCCGATTATCCACGGGGTCACGCTTTCGTTATAAAAGGCATAGCCCGCGAAGGTGGATTGCAGGTTGAAGGAGGCCAGCATATTGAAGCCGACGCCGTAGGTCAACACGAGAAAAATGCTGAAAATGATGGCGAGGGGTCTTGATTTCAAGGCCGCCTCGATATAGTAGGCAGGGCCACCGACACAGCCCTCTTCACTCTTTCTTTTGTAGATCTGCGCCAAGACACTTTCCACGAAGGCCGAGGCACTGCCGAGAAGGGCGATTATCCACATCCAGAACACAGAGCCGAAGCCTCCAAGGCAGATGGCGGTGGAAACGCCGATGATGTTGCCCGTTCCAACGCGCGAGGCGGTGGAAACAATTAAGGCCTGAAAGGAGGAAACCTGCTTTTTATCGGCAGGCTTTTCGGTGACCGCCTTGAACTGCTCCTTTAAAAGGCGGAATTGCAAAAAGCGACCGCGCAGGGTAAAATAGATGCCCGCCGCGGCAAGCAGAATGATTAAAGCGTAGGTATAAAGTGCGTCGTTTACCGCAGAAACGGCGTTGTTTATAAACTCCATAGACAAGCTCCTTTTTAAATTCCCGTTTATTGTACCATACAGGGCGGCGCAAGTCAAGCCCAAGCGGCGCTTTTTATGAAACACGGAAACAATAAAAGCGGCGCACCTGCGAGAAGGCAGGTGCGCCATAGGCGTTTCTTCTTTGAAAAACAAATTTCATTCCTTCGGGATGATGGGATAGAGCTGAACGGTGTTGCCGCCGTCGATGACAAGCTCGGCGCCCGTTACTAAAACAACACTCATTTGATTCTCTCTTTTCTGTCGAAAACTCTGACATAGTCGACGATAAAGGCATCGTCCACAAATTCGCCCTCAACGAGCAGGGGGGTGTTCTTGCGGTGGCCTCTGACCTCGGTGGTCAGAAGGATGAACTGGGGAACGCGCGACACGAAGCGGTTGGCACGGGAGACCTCCTTACCATCGCAATAGAAGGTGTAGCCGTCCTCATCCCATAGGACGCCGAAGGTGTGATAACCATCCTCCGTCTCGGTCATCGGATAGCGTTGTACTCTTCCCTCCTCGGCAAACTGGGAGCCGTAGCCGCCCCAGATGTTGCCACAGCTATACACGTTCTTTTCGGGGTATTCCATAATATCGACCTCGATGCCGCTATATGTGGGGTCATAGGTGGTGCCGATGCTTGGCGCCTGCAACCAGAAGGCGCTCCACATATCCTCGGGGAATTTCTGCATTTTACATCTGCATTCGTAGTAGCCGTAGATATGGGAGAATTTCATCGGCGCAAGCTCGCCGAGCTTCCAGATTTCGTCCGATGCCGCCCAGCCGTCCTTGATGCCGATTTCACGATTTTTCAAGGGCGCGTCAAAGGAATTGGCGCCCGTTTGCAGCTGTGCGGAAACATAGACACCGTCCTTCTCCACGCGATGGATCTCAAGGTTGCCCTTGCCGTCAAGGCGCACGCCCTCGTCCGTATAGGCCTCAAAGCGCTTGCCCCAGAAATCAAGGCGAAAATCCCACTTGCTTCTGTCAAGAGTGTCTCCGTCAAACTCATCGCTGAAAATCAGCTCCCATTCTCCCTCAGGCAAGAAACTGGGCTCGTGGCCCTCTATTTCAAATTTTTTCATGTATTTTTCCTTTTCTTCCCCATTCTTCGGGCGTTTTTTAAACCAAAGCATCCCTTCAAGAGGACTTGGAAGGGATGCCGTAAAGGCGCTACTGCCTTTTTATTTTTTGAAGATTCTTTTGAAGAAGCCGCTTTTTTTGCTGTTGTTGGCGTCCGTACAGGAGGCGGCAAAATCGCGCAAAAGCTCCTTTTGCTTGGCCGAGAGGCTTCGCGGCACCTCAACCTCGACCACGAACACAAGGTCGCCGCGGCGCTTTGTGCGCACATCGGGCATACCCTTGCCGCGCAGGGTGAAGACCTCACCCGTTTGCGTTCCCTCGGGGATATTGAATTTTTCACTTCCCTCCAAGGTAGGAATATCAATTTCAGCGCCAAGCGCGGCGTCCGCAAAGGAGATGGGCACCTCGCAATAGACGTGATTGCCCTCTCGTCTGAAGATTTCGTGCGGCCGCACGGTGACCTCGACTATCAAATCTCCCGCAGGCCCGCCGTCACGCCCTGCGTCTCCCATACCGCGCTGAACGATGCGGTTGCCGTTATCCACACCCGCAGGAATGCTCATGGCGATATCCTTGGCCACTCTTACGTAGCCCGTTCCGCGACAGGAGGAGCAGGGGTTCTTGACCGTTTTTCCTCTACCGCGACAGGTGGGGCAGGTCTGGGTTGACTGCATCATACCGAGAATGGTGCGCTGTTGGGTAACGACTTGGCCGCGACCGTGGCACTCGGAGCAGGTAACGACGTCACTTTCCTTTTCAGCACCCCGACCGTGACAAACGGAGCAGGCCTCAATATGCTTGAAGCTGATATCCTTCTTACAGCCGCTAACCGATTCGTCAAAGGTGATGGTGATGCGCGCGTAAACGTCCTCTCCGCGCACAGGGCCGCGCGAACGGCCCGAGGCACCGCCTCCGCCAAAGCCTCCGCCACCGAAGAAGGAGGAGAAGATATCCTCAAAGCCGCCAAAGCCGCCAAAGTCGGAATAGCCGCCGCCTCCGCCGCCCATAGCATCAAAGGCCGCGTGTCCAAACTGGTCATACTTGCTCTTCTTCTCCGCATCGGAGAGGACGCTGTACGCCTCGTTGACCTCCTTGAACTTGGCCTCCGCCTCGGCATCGCCCGGATGCATATCGGGATGATATTTTTTTGCAAGGGTGCGGTAGGCCTTCTTTATGTCTGCCTCAGAGGCGTCCTTTGAAACGCCAAGCACCTCGTAATAGTCTCTTTTTTCCGCCATATCGGAATCCCTTTCTTAAAAACGCGAGGCGGCACGCACGGCTTTCCCGTGCGTGCCCTTGTTTACTTTTCATTAGTTGGCGCCGTTTCCGTCGGAGCCGGTTTTGTCCTCGTAGGTGGTGTCGTAATAGGTGCCGTCGGCACTGCCACCCTGTGCGCCTGCGGCATCGCCCGCACCTGCGCCTGCACCTGCGCCGCCTGCCTGATAAATCTTTTCGGCTACGGCGTAGAAGGCCTTTTCAAGTGCCTCGCTATCGGCCTTGATGGCCTCGTTGTCGGTGCCCTTCAGGGTTTCCTTCAGCTTTTCGATAGCGGCGGTAACGGGGGCTTTATCCTCCTCGGTCAGCTTGTCGCCGACGTCGGCAAGGGTCTTTTCTGCCTGAGAAACGAGGCTTTCGGCACGGTTTCTGTTTTCAACCGCCTCCTTGAGCTTCTTATCCTCCTCGGCGAACTTTTCGGCCTCCTTAACGGCACGGTCGATATCCTCTTGGGACATATTGGTGGAGGAGGTGATGGTGATGTGCTGCTCCTTGCCCGTTCCCTTATCCAAGGCGGATACGTTTACGATACCGTTGGCGTCAATATCGAAGGTGACCTCAATCTGCGGAACGCCGCGCATCGCGGGAAGAATACCGTCCAAGCGGAAGGTGCCGAGCGTGGTGTTGCCTGCGGCCATTTCGCGCTCACCCTGCAATACGTGAATGTCAACGGAGGTCTGGTTATCGGCCGCCGTCGAGAAAATCTGCGACTTCTTTACGGGAATGGTGGTGTTTCTTTCAATCATCTTGGTGCAAACGCCGCCCATCGTTTCAATGCCGAGAGACAGAGGCGTTACGTCCAAAAGGAGCAAATCCTTGACGTCGCCGCCCAAAACGCCTGCCTGAATGGCCGCGCCGAGCGCTACGCACTCATCGGGGTTGATGCCCTTGAAGGGCTCCTTGCCCATAAAGTTCTTAACAGCCTCCTGCACGGCAGGGATACGGGAAGAGCCGCCTACCAAGAGAACCTTGGCAACGTCTCTTGCGGTAAGGCCTGCATCGTCCAGCACCTGACGGGTGGGCTTCATGGTTGCTTCCACAAGGTCACGGGTCAATTCATCAAACTTTGCGCGGGTCAAGGTTGCGTCAAAGTGCTTGGGGCCCGTTGCGTCTGCGGTGATAAAGGGCAGGTTGATTTGGGTGCTGACCATACCGGAAAGCTCGATTTTAGCCTTCTCGGCGGCATCCTTCAATCTTTGCAGCGCCATCTTATCCTGACGCAAGTCAATGCCGTTATTCTCCTTCATAAAGGTTTCGGCCATCCAGTCAACGATACGGGCGTCAAAATCGTCACCGCCCAGACGGTTGTTACCTGCGGTTGCGAGAACCTCGAAAACGCCGTCGGAGATTTCAAGCAGGGATACGTCGAAGGTACCGCCGCCAAGGTCGAATACCATAATCTTCTGCTCGCCCTCTTTATCCATACCGTATGCAAGTGCGGCGGCGGTGGGCTCGTTGATGATTCTCTTGACCTCAAGGCCTGCAATCTTACCTGCATCCTTGGTGGCCTGACGCTGTGCATCGGAGAAGTATGCGGGAACGGTGATAACCGCCTCGGAAACGGTGGTGCCGAGATATGCCTCAGCGTCCGCCTTCAGCTTCTGCAGAATCATTGCGGAGATTTCCTGAGGGGTATACTTCTTTTCGTCAATCGCAACCTTATAGTTGCTTCCCATTTCGCGCTTAATGCTCGAAACGGTTCTTTCGGGGTTGGTGATGGCCTGACGCTTTGCCGCCTGACCAACCATTCTCTCGCCCGACTTCTTGTCAAACGCTACGATAGAGGGGGTGGTTCTTGCGCCCTCGGGATTGGGGATAACCGTGGGCTCGCCGCCCTCGAATACTGCAACGCACGAATTGGTCGTGCCCAAGTCAATACCAATGATTTTTGCCATGATTTATTTCCTCCATAATTATATTTTAGTTTATGTCTCTCCTCCGGGGAAGAGAGAAATTTGAAAGCGATTGAATATTGAATAAAGACCGAATAAATTAATTGGCTACCTTCACAACGGCGAAGCGGATAATCTTGTCGCCGCGGCGGTATCCTTCTTGAAATACCTCAACGATCTCGTTTTCTCCGTACTCGTCGTTTTCCTCGTGCATCACGGCGTTATGCCATGCCGCATCAAAGGTCTCGCCCTTCTTGCCGAATTTCTCAATGCCAAGCTTGGCAAGCAGAGAATCGGTATCCTTGGCCATCAGCGCAAGTCCCTCCAAAACCTTATCGCCCTCGGTAAAGGCGGCGGCTCTTTGCAGGTTATCAAGCAGGGGGAGAATTTCCTTCACCGTATCTGCCACGGCGTCGGCATAAATGCCCTCCTTCTCCTTTTGGGAGCGGCGACGGTAGTTGTCATACTCAGCGGCAAGGCGAAGATATTTGTCCTTCTCTGCATCCAAGGCCTCGGTCAAGCGCTTGCACTCTTCCTCTGCCTTTGCTAATGCCTCCTTGCACTTCTTGTCTGCCTTCTTCTCCTTGGGAATATCCTTGGAGTCGGTGCTTTCCTCGGCCGCGGCCGTTGCCTCGTCCGCCTGCACTTCCTCTTCCTTTATCTTATTTTCTTCCATGTCGGCTTCCTTTCCGTGTTTCGTACTCTATTTTATTCCGCATTTTAATCGTTATCACTGCCATCGCCCGACTCATCGGCCGTTCCTATCAAGCCCGAAATGCCAAGGGAAAGCTGATTGAGTATCGCGATAACGCGAGAATAGTCCATTCGGCGAGGGCCGATAACGCCAACAGCGCCGACCACCTTGCCGTTCTGCCGCAAGACGCGGTAGACGAAGGAGGAATTGCTCATAGCATCCAAGGCGTTTTCCGATCCGATATGCACCTGCAAATCTCTTTCGTTTTCTTCCTCGGCGCCTGCGGAAATGAGGCTGACCAAATCCTCTTTATTTTCAAGAAGATTGAGCATTTCTCTGAACTGCCCAACGTCCGAATACTCGGGATATTCAAGCAGATGGTTGACACCGTCGACGCGGAAGGCGCCGCCGTCAAGCTCGCTCATAGCATCGTAAATACAGGTAACCACGGGATGCACAAGCGCCGAAAGAAGACCGACGCTACGCTCCAAATTCACGATGCGCGGCAGGGTGATTTCGCTGCTCGTCAGTCCGCAGAGCTGCTCGTTCAAGATAGAAATGAAGGCGGAAAGCTCCTCTTGGGAAAGGGAAAGCTCGGTATAGACCGTGCCCGTTTTGACCGTCCCATCCGCAAAGAGCATCACGAGCACCATCGAATGCTCATCAAGATAGGCCGACTCAAAGCGAGAGACGGTTGCGCGCGTTTGCGAGGGCTTAAAGGCGATGCCCGCATAATTGGTGAAGCGCGAAAGAAGACGCGAGGCGTCCTCCAAAATTCTGTCAAGCTCGCCCATCTTGCGTTGCATGGTGCGGTTGATTTGCTCAATCTCCATGGCAGTCATACGGTACTGCTTTGCCAGAGAGTCCACGTAAAAGCGGTAGCCAAGCTCGGTTGGCACTCGACCCGCCGAGGTGTGAGGCTGCTCAAGGTATCCCATGCTCTCAAGCTCGGCCATCTCGTTTCGGATGGTGGCAGAGGAGCAGGTCAGCTGCTGATTGGAAAGCAGGGATTTAGAGCCGACAGGCTCTCCGTAAAGCACGTGCGCCTCTACGATGGCCTTTAAAATCAGGCGCTTTCTTTCACTCAATCCGTTTTCGTTCAAGGCGCTTCCCTCCGTTTCCGTGTTTGGTTTTAGCACTCTAAGCTTTCAAGTGCTAACCGCACTATTAGACTATCACTTCGCGCGCTCTTTGTCAAGAGTATCTACCCTCTTTTTTGTGAACAAAGTGTTAATTTCGCTTTTTGTTCCCTTTTTTTCCTTTTTTCTATCTTATTTTGGGCAAAGCACAAAAAAATAATTCTTGACAGGAAAACAAAATTATTATATAATATAGGGTGTAGTAATATATCGGGTGAAAAGAAAAGAGGCTTCAAATTCATCCTTTTTTCGCTTTGCCGCCCGTTACGTCGGTCTTTTTTCGGTAAAAGAGTGGGTACGCGAGCATACCCACGCCCTAGTTGCCTTGCGTTTTTTCCAAGAAGGGCCGCACAATACTATATTATTTTAAAAAACGGCAGACAGGCCTTGCCGTCTGCCTATGCAAAAAGAAAGAAGGAGGTTTTTATGGACTGGATATTCGCATTAATCGGCGCCGCTGTCGGTGTCATTCTTGCGCTTGCCGTCGGCGCTATTATCAAGCACCGTCATCGCAAGGAGCTGGAATCCGCGCAGCTGCAGGCAAAAAAGATTTTGTCTGACGCTATCAAGGCTGCCGCCGATACGAAAAAGGAAGCGCTGCTCTCCACCAAGGAAGAAATCCTTGTGATGAAGACAGATGCCGAGAACGAGCTCAAGGAACGCCGCAAGGAAGTTTCCCGTCAGGAGCGCAGAATTGCACAAAAGGAAGAAAATTTAGACGCCAAGACTGAGGCCTTGGAGCAGAAGGAAACCGTTTTACAGAAAAAGCAGCAGGAGGTTGAGGCTCTCTACGCAAAGACGAGCGAGACCCTGCAAAAGCAAATCGAATCCTTGGAAAAGATTTCTCACTGCTCTGCCGAGGAGGCAAAAAGCGAGCTTCTCTCCCGTATGGAGAGCGAGATTTCGCACGAGACCGCACAGAAGCTTGCTGAATACGAGGCGCGCTTCCGCGATGAATCGACCGAGAAGGCGAGAGAAATTCTCTCCACCGTCATTCAGCGCTGTGCTGCTGACCACGTCAGCGAGATTGCCATTTCCGTCGTTCCCCTGCCCAACGAGGACATGAAGGGACGCATCATTGGCCGCGAGGGCCGCAACATTCGCGCTATTGAGCAGCTTGTCGGCGTTGAGCTTATCATCGACGACACGCCCGAGGTTATTACCGTTTCAGGCTTTGACCCCATCCGCCGCGAGACCGCGCGCTTGGCACTTGAAAAGCTGATTGCAGACGGGCGCATTCATCCCGCGCGCATTGAGGAGATGGTGGAGAAGGCGCGCCGCGAGGTTGACAACACCATTAAGCAGGCCGGTGAAAAGGCCGTTTATGAAACGGGTGTTCACGGCATCAATCCCGAAATGATTAAGCTGCTCGGCAGACTGAAATACCGCACGAGCTACGGCCAGAACGTTCTGCGTCATTCCATTGAGGTTTCCTTGCTTGCAGGAATGATGGCAGACGAAATCGGCGTTGACCGCAACCTTGCAAAGAGAGCAGGTCTTCTGCACGACATCGGTAAGGCATTGACGCAGGAGGCTGAAGGCTCGCACATTCAGCTGGGCGTTGAGGTTGCCAAGAAGTATCACGAGAACAAGGAAATCATCCACGCGATTGAAGCACACCACGGTGACGTTGAGCCCAAGACGCCCTTGGCCTTCTTGATTCAGGCGGCAGACGCTATTTCCGCCGCACGTCCCGGCGCGCGCCGCGAGGATATGGAAAATTACATCAAGCGCCTGCAAAAGCTTGAAGAAATCGCGGGTGAATTCGAGGGCGTTGACAAGACCTTCGCCATTCAGGCAGGCCGCGAGGTGCGCATTATGGTGAAGCCCGAGCTTATCAGCGACGACCAAATGACCATTCTGGCACACGAAATCGCCAAGAAAATCGAGGCGGAGATGGAGTATCCCGGACAAATCAAGGTAAATCTGATTCGGGAAAGCCGCACCGTCGATTACGCAAAATAAAACCAACGGGAACAAGCCGTCCTCGGTTTGTTCCCTATTTTTACCGCACTGGGCGCGACAGCGCCCGTTTTTTCGGATAGAAAGGCTTTTTGACTATGCTTCGTATTATGGCCATTGGAGACGTGACCTCTCCCGCCGCGGCAAGCTGGCTTTCCGCTCGTCTTTGGGAGGTGCGCCGCCAACATAGCGTGGATTTTCTGATTGTAAACGCGGAAAACGCGGGCTTTATCATTGGCCCCGGCGCCGACTGCGCCAATCAGCTTTTAGAGGGCGGGGCGGACGTTTTGACGGGCGGCAATCATATGCTGCAGAACTTTTCTCTGCACAAGGTGCTGGAGGAGGGAAAGCGCATTTTGCGACCGCTGAATTATCCCGACGCAGCGCCCGGCTTCGGCTACACGGTGGAAACGGCCAAGGGCTATCGCATTCTGGTTATCAACGCGCTTGGCCGCGTGCATATGGACACCTTAACCGACTCTCCCTTTACGGCGATTGACACGCTTTTGAAGCGAGAGGCGGGCAAATACGATCTTGCCGTTTTGGATTTTCACGCCGAGGCAACGGGCGAAAAGCTGGCTATTGCCCACTATTTTGACGGGCGAGTGTCCGTCATCTTCGGCACACACACGCACGTGCCGACAGCCGACACGCAGATTCTTCCCAAAGGAACGGGCTACGTCAGCGATTTGGGTATGTGCGGTGCATCGGGCGGCGTCATCGGTATGAGCGCCGAGAGCGTTTTGCACCGTTATCTGACCTCGGTTTCCACCCGTCTGCAAGCCGCAGAGGGCAGTATGTACGCCGACGCCGTGATTTTCTCGGTGGACGAATCCACGGGGCGCACGCTTTCCGTGGAAAGAGTCGTTATCGAATAACCGCATAAAACACCGCTTTGCTTTTAACACGGGCAAGGCGGCGTTTTTATTTCTTCGAGTCACAATTCAAGCGCCACCGTCATACAATGGTAGCAAAGGGCGTTGCCGCCTCGGCAACACTTGGAATTTGCAAAAGCAAAGAGAGGTCTTATATGATGAAAAGCCAATCCATTTGCAAAATCATCGGCGTTTCCGTTCTGGCCTTCGGATTTGGCATTTTGATTTCCTTCTTTTTGCCCGAAACCATTCTGGTGGTTTTAGAGGCTATCGTCATCGTTGCCGTGGGTGTTCTTTTCTTCCTTCATAAATAGTATTCTTTTGATTTTACTTACAAAGGGGGCATATCCTTGAAAATTATCGTTCTCCGTCCGCCTGCCATTTTCAAGCCGCTTTTGCGGCGCATTTTCTGCCGCAAGAAAAAAACGGGAAGATAATTCCCGATACTGCCCCAAGCCTTAATGGGCGCTTGGGGCTTTTTCTTTGCAAAAGCCCTCTGTTTTTGTCTTGTTTTATCTTGCTTTTTTCCTTGCTTTCTGCTATACTGTTTTTACACCAAGCTAAGAAAGGCCATCACAATGAAGCTTCTTTTTGACAACATTCAGAATCCGCAGGCAGACCCCTTTATTTTTGAGGACGAGGGCCGCCTTTATTTATACGTGACGGGAAAGACGGGCGTTACCGCCTTTACCGCCGACTCCATTTTCGGACTTTGGCACGACGAGGGCATCGTTTGCCAAATGGAAGGAAAGGAGGACTTTTGGGCGCCGAGCGTGATTCGCATTGGGGATGACTATTATATGTATACCTCCTTCAACACCGTCGGTGAGGAATTTTCGGAATTCATGGTGGTGGCGAAGGCAAAGAGCCCTCTTGGCCCCTTCACCGTTGAAAAGCAGCTTTACCCTCGCTTTTCCATTGACTCGCACGCGGTAAAAAACGAAAGCGGCCTTTTCCTCTTTTATGCAGAAAACAGCACCGAGGGTGACCGCATCGGCACGCGCGTTTACGTTGACCGCCTTCTCTCCCCCGACACCCCCGAGGGGCTTTGCCGCGAGCTTATTGTTCCGACGATGGACGAGGAAATCTTTAAGTATGACCCCAACGCCGAAAAGCAATGGCACACCTTAGAGGGCCCCTTCTATTTCAAAGAGGGCGATTACCACTATCTGATGTATAGCGGCGGCTGTTACCAGAATGACACCTATCACATCGGCTACGCCATTGCCAAAACTGAGGAAACTGACTTAACCAAAATCACCTTTGAAAAGGTGACGGGCAAAAACGGAAGCTTTGACCCCGTTCTTTTCCAAACGGAAGAGGAGGAGGGCGTTGGCCACCACAGTGTTATCAAATGGCAGGGTGACTATTACGCCATCTACCATGGGCGCGACAGAATTGACGGGGCCTTCCGCACCGCGCGCGTCTGCCGCCTCATCGTCAAGGACGGCGTTATCACGGCAGAAAGGCTGTAATGCCCCGTTTTTCCACAAAAAAAACGGAAAATTCGGTTATTTTGCCATTTGCCCTTGACAAACCGTTTTATTTCTTATATAATATATGGTAATATGAACGAAGGAAGGTGAGAGTCACAGTATGGACGCGGACAGTAGTGATACGAACTGTAACACGACGATAGCAGCTTTATCGGCCAAGGCCGTTTACTTATACGCATATTTATCATAAGCAAGGCATTTCCCTCCTTACCGTGTAAGAGAGGGGTATGCCTTTTTGTCGTTTTACCGTTTGATTACAATACATAGGAGATTATCATGAATACCATCAGCACAATTTTAGTTATCGTGCTACTTGTTTTGCTTTCTGCATTTTTCTCGGCCTCCGAAACGGCCTTTTCCTCTTTAAACAAAACGAGGCTCAAGGATATGGGCGAGAAGGGCTCGAAGGGTGCCATCAAGGCACTTGCGCTTTCCGAGAAATATGACAGACTTCTTTCCACCATTCTTATCGGCAACAACATCGTGAA
Organism: Eubacteriales bacterium; assembly: GCA_045124835.1. Classification (GTDB taxonomy): domain Bacteria; phylum Bacillota; class Clostridia; order Oscillospirales; family CAG-272; genus UBA1740. Next base: position 33,981 of record JBGVMO010000153.1, on the reverse strand, counting down.
CATTGCCGCAGCCTCCCTTGGAACGATTCTTTTCGTCAAGCTTCTCGGCTTCGGCGACAGTCTCGGAACGACGCTTTCGACCGTTGTTTTGACGGTTGCGGTTTTGATTTTCGGTGAAATCTCTCCCAAAACCATTGCCAAGGAGTCACCCGAGCGCTTTGCCATCGTTGCAACCCCCTTTATCCGCTTCTTTATGCTGCTTCTCTTCCCCTTCGTTGCGCTCTTCTCTCTTTGGAAAAAGCTGCTTTCCCTTATCTTCAAGAACGGCGAAAGCCGCACGCTGACCCAAGATGAGCTTTCGCTTCTCGTGGAGGAGGTTGTTGAGGAGGGCGGCATTGACGAGGAGGAGGGCAAGCTTTTGCACAACGCCTTGGAGTTTACCGACCGCGACGTTGAAGGCATTCTGACCCCCCGCGTTTCGCTTGAGGCCGTTTCCACCGAGGCAACCAAGGAGGAGATTGCCGCCGTCTTCACCGACACGCGCTACTCCCGTATTCTCGTGTATCGCGACAGCATTGACTCTATCGTGGGCGTGATTCACCAGAAGGACTTTTACACGGGAACGGGCGTTTCCGAGAAGCCTATCTCCGAGATTATGACGGAGCCCGTTTTTGTTCCCAAGTCCATGAAAATCAGCGTGCTTCTCCGTATGCTTCAAAAGAGCCAGTCGCACATTGCCGTTGTTGATGATAGCTACGGCGGCACACTCGGTATCGTGACGATGGAGGATATTTTGGAGGAGCTGGTTGGCGAAATTTGGGATGAGCACGATGAGGTTGTTGAAACCATCACCAAGATTGACGAGAACACCTACCGCGTTGACGGCGATGCAAACTGGTATGAATTCTGCGAAATCTTCGGCATTGACAGCGATGAGGACAACTCGGTTGCCGGCTGGATCACGAGCAAGCTCGGCACGCTTCCCAACGAGGGCGACACCTTCGTGGAGGGCAATCTTTCCGTTACCCTGCTTCTGACCGATGAGCGCCGCATTTCCAAGGCGCAAATCACCATTCTTCCCGACGAGGATGAAAACGAGGACGAGGATAAGCCCTTCAAGCTCTTTAAGAAATCTGACGAGGAATAATCTCAATAGCCCGATGCCTCGGCCCTCTGCCGAGGCATTTTTCTTTGCAAAGGCTCTTGCCGTTTTTCTATAAAAAAAGCCTTGCTTTCGTTTGAAAGCAAGGCCTTTACGCTCTTTAAATTTGCGCCGTAAAATTGCGGATATCTGGGTTATCGTTCAAGAACAAAAGGAAATCGTTAAGCGCCGCATTCTTGGCAATGCGCGCCACAATGCGCACCTGCAAACGCCCATGCTCCTGCTTTTTTACGTCCATTGTCTGCACCTGAATTTTGCGGTCGTCCAGCTGCTTGCGAAGGTGATCCAACACGTCCGGCTTATCCTCCATCAAGAAGGAAAACTCGCTTGTGGACATCGCCTCAAGCTTAATCAGCCACTTATGTAAGCAAATGTTTACAAGCAACAGAAGGACGGTTGCAACAATACCGATGGTGTAAAGCCCGCCACCAATGGCAAGACCAATAGCCGCCGTTGCCCAAACGCCTGCGGCGGTGGTCAAGCCCTTTACCGCACCCTTGCCTCTGAAAATGATGCCGGCGCCCAAAAAACCGATGGCGCTGACAACCTGCGAGGCAATACGGGAGGGGTCTGCCCCCTTGGTGCCTGCCAAGAGCATTTCCGCCTCGGTGGAAAGGTCAAAGAAGGCGTATTTTGAGACTATCATAAAGACGGCGGCGGCCATTGCCACGATAGAATGGGTTCTGATGCCTGCCTCCTTTTGTCTGATGCCGCGCTCAATACCGATGGCCGCGCCGCAAAGCGCTGCAACGAGAATGCGAATCAACCATTCCCAGCACGCAGAGGGTAAATTGTACCCCAAAACCTTGATTATGGTATCGTTCATCGTATTTCTCCTTTTTCGTTCTTTATCGGGATTTCCCCTTGTAGAGCGTTCTATACAGAACGCCGAATGCGGAAGGAAGGCTTTATTCTGCCTTTTGCTTGGCCAGATAGTCCTCGTAGCTTCCGTCGAAATCGCGGATGCCATCGGGCAAAATTTCAATGATACGGTTGGCAACGGTATTTATCATTTCGTAGTCGTGCGTATAGAAAAACACGTTTCCCTTAAAATCGGAAAGACCGTTGTTGACGGCGGTGATGGATTCCAAGTCCAAGTGGTCGGTCGGCTGATCAAGCAAAAGGGCATTAGAGCCGAAGAGCATCATACGCGAGAACATACAGCGCACCTTTTCGCCACCCGAAAGCACCGAAACGGGCTTGAAAACGCTGTCACCCGAAAAAAGCATTCTGCCAAGGAAGCCGCGAAGATAGGTTTCCGTCTGATCCTTGGAGTAGCGCCGCATCCAGTCAATAATGCTTTCGTTACAGCCCGAAAAATACGGTGTATTATCGTGCGGAAAATACGAGGTTGTGATGCTGACGCCCCATTTGAATTCGCCCGCGTCCGCCTCAAGCTCCTCCATCAAAACACGGAAAAGGGCGGTAATGGCAAGCTCGTCTCCAAGAAAGGCGATTTTGTCTCCCTTGCGCGCCGTGAAGGTTACGTTTTTGAAAAGCCCATTCTTAGAAAGCCCGTCAACGCGCAAGATGTCCTTGCCCGCTTCCCTATCCATATCAAAGCCGATAAAGGGATAGCGGCGAGAGGAGGCAGGCATTTCCTCCACCGTCAGCTTTTCCAAAAGCTTGCGACGGGAGGTTGCCTGACGGGATTTGGATTTGTTGGCCGAGAAGCGCGAGATAAAGCTTTGCAGCTCACGGATTTTTTCCTCGGCGCGCTTGTTTTGCTGCTTAATCATACGCTGCACAAGCTGGCTCGACTCGTACCAGAACTCGTAGTTTCCTACGTACATTTTGATAGCGCCATAGTCAATATCGACGATGTTGGTACAAACGTCATTGAGAAAGTGACGGTCGTGCGAAACGACAAGGACGGTACCGAAATAATCAGCCAAGAAATCCTCAAGCCACAAAACTGCGTCTATATCCAAGCCGTTGGTAGGCTCGTCAAGCAAAATAATATCGGGATTTCCAAAAAGGGCGCGCGCAAGCAGCACCTTAATCTTTTCGGCCTCCTTTAAGGTTCCCATTACGTCGTACAGCATCGAATCCGAAAGACCGAGGCCCTCCAAAAGCTTGCCGGCATCCGATTCGGCCTCCCAGCCGTTCATTTCGGCAAACTCCGCCTCAAGCTCCGAGGCACGAAGTCCATCCTCCTCGGTGAAGTCCTCCTTGGCGTAAAGCAAATCCTTCTCCTTCATAATGGAGAAAAGGCGCTCGTTGCCCGACAGAATGGTGTCAAGAACGGTTTCGGCATCAAACGCAAAGTGATCCTGCCGCAAAACCGAAAGACGCGCGTTGGGCAAAATGGAGACTGCGCCCGTGGAGGGCTCAAGCTCACCGCAGAGCAGCTTCAGAAAGGTGGATTTTCCTGCGCCGTTGGCGCCGATAATGCCATAGCAGTTGCCGCCCGCGAATTGCAAGTCCACGTCCTTAAAAAGCAGCTGGCCGCCAAAATGAAAGCTTAAATTGCTAACTGTAATCAATGGTATTCTCCCTTTTTTATTCTATGCCGTTTTGAATGCGGTATTGCCGCGGAGACATCGAAAAGCGCTTGCGAAAGGCAGTATAAAAGCCGGAGGGCTCCCGATACCCAACGCGCAAGGCTATCTCCGCCATAGGCAATGAGGTGCGCAGCAAAAGCCTTTGGGCGTTATAAAGGCGAAGCTCCGACAACGCATCGCGAAAGCTTTGCCCATAAAAGAGCAAAAACAGGCGATTTACCTGCCGCACGCTGAAGCCGAGGCTCTCTGCCAAAAGGGTAACGGAAAAGTCAGGATTGGCGTATTCCTGCTGCAAAAGCTTTTCAAGACTTTCTTTTCTATCTATTTCCGCGTCTGTCCCGGTTGCTTTCTCTCCCTCGCTCTCGCTTTCCGTCAAAAGCGCACGCAGGGCATCCACCGTCAGAATCCGAAAATACGCCTCTGCGGCCGCATAGCCGCCAACGGTGCGCGACTCAAGCTCTCCTTGTATGGAGGAAAGCAGGGATAATGCGCGCGGCAAAGCAAGCGAAATGAACCCTTCGCCCTTGGAAAGCCGCGCCGAAAGCGCGGAAAAGAGGGGCTTTTTTCCCGCCTTGTCCTTTATTTCGGAAAGCTCTAAGCGAAGCGTGTATTCCTGCGCGGATTCTCCTATCACCACGGTGCTGTGCCAATAGCCGCCCCCAACCAAGGCAACGCTCCCTGCCTTCATATCAAGGAAGGCATCACCCTTCACGTTTTCCAAGCGGTAGCTTCCCTCAATACAAACGTGAAGCTCGGGCTGGATGTGCCGATGTGCCTCCACCGTTTTTCTCTCGTGATGAAAAAAGCCGAAATCCAGAACGGCACAAGCCGAAACGTCCTCCACCGTACAAAGCAAGGTTTTATACAAGGCTTCCTTCATACGCTTCCTCCGTTTTGCACATTGCCATACGCTTCAAGGCCGTTTGCTTAAAATAACATTAAAACAATATAAGATTTGTTAAGTATACCATACAAAGCAAGGAAAGTCAAGTTCTTTTTGCAGGCAAAAGAAAAAGAGCCCTTGACGCAGTTTTTTCAAGGTACTGCATCAAGAGCAGGGTTGTTTTCTCTCAAAGCGCCGTCAGGACACTTGCAAGGATGCGCTCGGAAATGGCCGCCGCACGCGCAGGCTGATAGGCCGTTCCATCGTCCGCCGTGTCGGAAATGGCGCGCAAAACGGCAAAGGGAACGCCGTTGACGTAACAGGTATGTCCGATAGCGCCGCCCTCCATCTCGCAGGCAACGGCGTTATACCGACGGCAAAGCTCCTCTTTTTTGACAGGGTCGGCAATAAAGGCATCTCCCGATACGATAACGCCCGCTTCAACGTGACTTCCCGCTTGCTCGGCGGCGGCAAGAAGCCGCATCGTCCACTCCTTATCTGCCTCGAAAAGAGAATGCACGCGGTCGTTTATCAGCACGTCTCCCTTCGCATAGCCCAAGGGAGACATATCCATATCGTGCTCTGCAACCGCCGTTGCAACGGCAACGTCCGGCACGTGAAGCGTTGGCGAAAGGCCACCGGCAACGCCCGTATTGATAACGGCGTCGGGTGCGTAGCGCAAAATCATCGCTTCTGCGCAAAGAGCGGCATTGACCTTACCCTCGCTGCAAACGGCAAGGACAACCTCTGCATTATTCCATTTTCCTGCGATAAATTCAATTCCGCTGATGCGTTCGCTTTTGCCGCCCGTAAGATGCGCCTTCAAAAGCTCGGCTTCAATTTTCATAGCGGCAATAATTCCGATTTTCATATACTCTCCGTTCGTTTTCGCTTTTAGAATCAAAGGCCAAGGGTCTCGGCAATATTGTCATAGCAGACCTGCTTGGCAAGCTCCATAGCGGCCGCCATATCGTACTCACCGCGCGAAACAAGCTCACCAAGATGCTCGGCAAGCAAACGGCGGAAGAAGTCGAAGCGCACGTAAGAGGCAAAGGAGCGGCTATCCGTCAGCATACCGAAGGAGGTACCGAGAACGGAATATTCGCCAATGGCCTTCAGGTTGCGACGGATACCCTCAACCGTATCGTTGAACCACCAAGCCGCGCCCATACGCACGTGACGGAAGGCGCCCGTGATGGCCGAAAGGTCGGAAATGTTGCTGTCATTCAAGGTATAAAGCACCGTTTCGGGACGCGCCTCGTCGGGCGTTTTGGCAAAATAGGCCACCACGTCCTCAATAATGGGCGCATCTCCCGGCAAATCGAAGCCCGAATCCACGCCGAGCTTCTGATACATGGCAGGGTTGTTGTTGCGGATTGCGGCAAAATGCAGCTGCATCACGATGCCGCGACGGGCATATTCCTTCGTCAAGAACAGAAGTATCCAGCCAAGGAAGGCATCCTTCTGCTCGGCAGTAAGGCTTTCGCGGTTGGCATAGAGGTGCGCGGCCTCCTCGTCACTTGCGTAGCGCTTGGGGAAGGTAACGAAGGCATGGTCGGAAATCTTACAGCCCTTGCTTTCAAAATAATCCAAACGCAAGGAGATAGCGCGCTTCAAGCCCTCAAGCGTGTCCGTTTCAACGCCGGCGGCCGCAGAAAGCTTGGCAAGATACGCCCCATCAAGCGTAAAAAGCTTATCGGGGCGGAAGGTGGGACGAACGGTAATTCCGTCATACTCGCCGTGAAGCGCAAGGTCATCAATCGGGTCATCCGTTGTGGCAATGTAAGAAACGCCAAAGCGCTTTAAAAGCGCGCGAACGGAAAGATTTTTCAAAACCTTGTTGGCTCTTTCGTAAATATCGGGCGCCGTTTCGGAAGACAAGGGCTCGTGAATATCAAAGATTTGCGCAAGCTCCATATGCGTCCAATAATAGAGGGGGTTACCCGCAAGACGCGGCATAATGGCCGCATAATGCAAAAACTTTTCGTAATAGTCGGCGTCTCCCGTGATATATTTTTCATCCACACCGCAGATACGCATCGCGCGCCACTTATAGTGGTCGCCTGCAAGCCAAAGCTCGCCAAGGCTTGAAAAATGCGCGTCCTCTGCAATCAGCCTCTGGTTCAGATGGCAATGATAATCCACAATGGGCAACGCCTTCACGCTCTTGTAAATTTCCTTAGAGGCCTCGTGGTAAAGAAGCAGCTCTTCATCAAAAAAACGCATTTGTTTTATTCCTTTCGGGGATTTTTTTCTACCCTTCTATCATACCTTCTTTTTTTCTTTTTGTCCATAGTTTTTGAAAGATTTTCTGATTTTTTTATTTTTTCTTCTTTATTCCTTTGCAAAACGCACAAATGCCGACAACTTTTTTAAAAAAACCGCCGCTTCGGTGTTGACAGAACGCAGAAATTGAGGTACAATATATAAGTTAAAATAGAAGTATATACCATTTTCCTTGTGAAAGAGGACTGAAGAGGAGAAGCTATGAAAGCCAATAAGATTTCCTTGGCAGGTGATTTGGGCAGCGGAAAAAGCACGGTCGCGGCCATTTTAATTGAGCGACTCGGTGCGGAATTTTATTCAACGGGCGTTATTTGTCGCAAATTTGCCGCAGAGCGCGGTCTTTCCGTTGTGGAAATGAATCAGTACATGGAGGCGCATCCGGAGTTTGATAAGTACATTGACGATGGGCTTGTTGCCCTCTCGGATGAGGAGAAGGCCTTGGTCATTGACTCCCGTATGGCATGGCATTTCGTCAAGGGAACCTTCAAGGTTTATATGACGACCGAGCTTGCCGAATCGGCCAAAAGAATTTTGAGCGCCAAGCGCTCCACGGAGCAGGCACAGACCATTGAGGAATGCGCCGCCAACATCAAGACGCGCAAGGCAAGCGAAAACAAGCGCTATTTTGAAAAATACGGCGTGAACTGCAAGGATCTTTCCAATTATACCATTATCGTGGACTCCACCTACGCCTCTCCCGAGGACGTGGCCGAGGCCATTCTCGCAAGCTTTGCCGACTGGCAGGAGGACAGCTCCCGTCGCTACGCTTTCGTTTGCCCCCGCCGCTTCCTATACAGCGACGATGAGGCAGATATGGCAAAGGCCGCAAAGCTTTCCGCTATGCTTGACGAGGGCATGGACATCGGCAAGGTCAAGGCTGTTGAATACGACGGAGATATTTACGCCGTCGGAAATGCCGAGGTTGCCTTGGCATACGAGCTTTCGCTCGTTTCTCTCGTTCCCACCGAGCTTTCGGTTGCCACGGAAAAGCCCAAGGGCAAGTTTGTTTCCATGGTAGACTCCTTATAAAATACGAAAAAGAAAGGTTTTTCTCATGCAAAAGCTAAAAAAACAGGCGGCAGAGGCCATCAGCGCCGCCGTTTCGACTCTCTTTGCGCCCGCCGCACTTTCCGAGGCAGAGGTCTTTGAGATGCTGGAATACCCCCCTGACACCAAAATGGGCGACCTTGCGCTTCCCTGCTTCAAGCTCAGCCGCAGCCTGCGCCGCGCCCCTGTGAAGATTGCAGAGGATTTGGCCGCCGCCATTCATTCGGAGGCATTTTCGGAGGTTTCGGCCCTCAACGGCTATCTGAATTTCAAAATGAATCCCGCCGCCTTTACCTCCCGTATCGTGAACACGGTGCTTTCGGAAAAGGAGCGCTACGGCGCAACGAACGAGGGCGAGGGCAAGACGGTTGTTCTTGACTATTCCTCTCCCAACGTGGCAAAGCCCTTCCACATCGGCCATCTTGGAACGACGGTTATCGGCCATTCCTTGCGTCTGCTTCACGAATTCGTGGGCTACAAGTGCATTGGCATCAACCACCTTGGCGACTGGGGCACCCAGTTTGGCAAGCTGATGGTTGCCTATCGCAAATGGGGCTCTCGCGAGGAGGTTGAGGAAAAGGAAATTGACGAATTGGTTCGCCTGTACGTCAAATTCCACGAGGAAGCCGAAAAGGATCCCGCATTGAACGATGCGGCACGTGCCGAGTTTACCAAGCTTGAGGCACACGACGAGGAAAATCTCGCGCTTTGGCGCTGGTTCGTGGACATTTCCCTGCGCGAATACAAAAAGACCTACCGTATGCTGAACATTGAATTTGACAGCTACAACGGCGAAAGCTTCTATACCGAGCTGATGCCGCCTCAGATTCAGAAGATGCGTGATATGGGGCTTCTGACCATTGACGACGGTGCCTCCGTTGTTAATCTGGAAAAATGGAATATGCCTCCCTGCCTCATTCTGAAGCGTGACGGCTCTACCCTTTATCCCACCCGTGACATTGCCGCGGCCGTTTATCGCAAGGAAACCTATGATTTTGACAAGTGCATTTACGTGACCTCCGCGGGTCAATGCTTACACTTTGCCCAGTGGTTCAAGGTTGTGGAGCTGATGGGCTACGATTTCTACAACAAGCTCCTTCACGTTCCCTACGGTACGGTGAGCATCAACGGCGAGAAGCTCGCCACCAGAACGGGCAACGTCATTCTCTTGAAGGATTTGTTCGCGCAGGCCATTGAAAAGGTCAAGGGCGTGATGGCGGAAAAGCATTCCGCAGCCGCCGCTGACGAAAAGACGGCAGAACAGGTCGGCGTTGGCGCTATCGTCTTCTACTATCTCTCCAACAACCGTATGCGCGACATCAACTTTATGCTGGAGGATGCCCTTTCCTTTGACGGAAACACGGGCCCCTACGCACAGTACACCTACGCGCGCTGCTCCTCCCTTCTGGAGAAGGCCGGTGCAAACGGCGACTTCCGCTGCAATATAGAAAACGCAACGGAGGAGGAGCTGGCCCTTGCGCGCACCTTGGCGCTCTTCCCCGAAAAGATTCAGGGCGCTCTCTCGGAGAGCGAGCCCTCGGTCATCACGCGCTATATTCTGGATCTTTGCGCGGCCTTCAACCGCTTCTACCACGATTGCCAGATTCTCTCGGCAGAGGACGAAAGGGTCAAGGAGAACCGTTTGGCTCTGACCTTGGCCGTCAAGACCGTTCTGGGCACGGCGCTCCACCTGATTTGTATGCCCACCCCCAAAAAGATTTAATTTTACGATATTCAAGATAGAGAAAGGATTTTCTTATGTCAGGACATAGCAAATGGAACAATATTAAAAGAAAGAAGGGCAAGACGGACGCGGCAAGAGCCAAGGTCTTTACCAAAATCGGTAAGGAGATGGCCGTTGCCATTCGTGCAGGCGGCCCTAACCCTGTTTCCAACAGCAAGCTTCGCGATTTGATTAGCAAAGCGAAGGCCTTGAACGTGCCCAACGATAACATTGAGCGCGCCATCAAGAAATACAAGGATACGGACGTGGTTTACGAGGAAATCACCTACGAGGGCTACGGCCCCGGCGGTGTTGCTGTTATCGTGGAAACCGCAACCGATTCCCGCAACCGTACCGCAGGTGACGTTCGTCACTACTTTGACAAGTGCGGCGGCAACCTTGGCGTTGTGGGCTGTGTTGGCTTTATGTTTCAGGATATGGGTCTTATCACCATTGAGGACGAGGACGGTGACGTGAGCGAGGACGATTTGATGGAAGCCGCGCTCGAAGCAGGCGCCGCCGACTTCAAGGGTGACGAGGGCATTTACGAGATTTACACCGAGCCCGACGATTTGGACGCCGTTGCCGAGGCGCTTCGCGCCAAGGGCTTCAACGTGACGCAGGCCGAGCAGAGCAAGGTTCCCTCCTCTTACGTTTCGCTTGACGACGAGACGGCAGAGAGCATGGAAAAGCTCTTGGATCTGCTGGACGACAACGACGACGTTACCAACGTCTATCACAACTGGGAAAGCTGAGGGCGTTGCGCTGAGGGCGCACGCAATGAAATAAATCCCTTTCGGGATTTGTGAAATACGCTCCGCGCGTGAAATTCGCCTTCGGCGAGTGAAATGCCTGCGGGCATTGGAGATGGAAAAACCGTCATTTCACGTGTGCGGCACATTTCATTCAACATAAAAAGGGCGAAGAACGGTACTGTTCTTCGCCCTTTTTAGAGGCGCCGTATTTGCAAGTGCGGTGCTTTTTATTTGGCGGTTCTTTCGTATTCGCCGTCGGTGCAGATAATTTTGTCGCGTCTGGTTGCCGTCAGAGGCCAAGGAGGCTGCGGGCAATCAGGAAATACAAAAGCAGGGAGACCGTATCCACCACGGTGGTGATAAAGGGGTTTGCCATTACGGCAGGGTCAAGCCCCACCTTCTTTGCCAAAAGAGGCAAAGAACAGCCGAGAAGCTTGGCGCAAACCACGGTTAATGCCAGCGTCAAGGCGACGACGACGGCGACCGCAACCGTCACCTCGGGATTTTGCAAAAGCAGGTTATCTATCAGCATCACCTTACCGAAGGTGACTGCCGCCAGCGAGACGGCGCAAAGCAAGGAAACGCGAAGCTCCTTCCACAAAACGCGCAACACGTCCGCCGTTTCGATTTCGCCGAGCGAAAGACCGCGGATAACGGTGGTGGAGGCTTGGCTGCCTGCGTTACCGCCCGTTCCCATCAGCATGGGGATGAAGGCGGTCAAGGCAACGCAGGTTGCCAAGGCGCTTTCAAAGCCCGAGATAATCATGCCCGTGAAGGTGGCGGTGAGGGTCAAGATCAAGAGCCAGGGAATACGGCTTTTCCAGATGCTGAAAACCGACGCCCTGCTATAAGGGGTTTCGTCAGGGGTAATGGCCGCCATCATGGAGAAGTCGGCCTCCTGCTCCTCGCTGATAACGTCAATTGCGTCATCAACCGTAATAATACCGATTAAGCGCTCCTCGGTATCGACAACGGGCAAGGCAAGCAGGTCGTATTTATGAAGCTTTCTTGCGGCTTCCTCTCTGTCGGTCAGGGTGGTGACGGAGATAACCCTATCGTCCATAATGTCGCCAAGCACGGCGTCCAAGGGCGAAATCAAAAGCGTTTTAGCCGAAACAACGCCGATAAGATGGCGCGCCTCGTCCGTTACGTAACAGGTATAGATGGTTTCCTTATCAATGGCAACCTGCCTGATGATGCGGAAGGCCTGATCCACCGTTATATTGCGGCGAAGCGCCACAACCTCGGTGGTCATAATGCTGCCTGCGCTGTCGCCGGGATAGCGCAAAAGCTGATTGATTGCCCGACGCGCCTCGGGCGAGGAGTTTTTGAGAATGCGCGCGGCAACGCCTGCTGGCATTTCCTCGATAATATCTACCGTATCATCGTAAAAAAGCTCGCCGAGCATTTCCTGAAGCTCTCCGTCCGAGAAGGAGGAGATAAGGCTTTCCTGCGCCTCGTTATCCATCTCAACGAAAATTTCCGCCGCATACTCCTTGGGAAGAAGCCTGTAAAACACGCGGTGGTATTCCTGCGGCGTTTCGGAAAAAAGAACGCCAATATCGGCCGCAGGCAAGGCCGCGGTTTTCTCGCGCAGGGCGGCATACCGCTTTTCCTGCAAAAGAGAAACCACCTCGTCTACCGAGAGCGCCTCCTCCTCTTCTTCCTTCCATTCCTTTTTTTCTTCTGTCATCGTTACTACCTCCTTTAACGCATTGTGCATTCGGTCGGTAAGGGTCGGGAAGCTCCCTAGCTACCCACCGTGAGAGGTAAACAGGGCGAAGAAGGCCCTCGCCAAGCCGCTTAAAATCAAGCTTACTTTAAGCCTGCTTAGCTACGCGGTTTACACCGTATACGTCAAAAACGGCAAAAATGCTTGCCATAATCGACTCGGGCCATCGTCGCCGCGTTTACTGTCTGCAAAATCCATTTTTCCCGTTCCTTTCATTCTTTATTTCGTTCTTTTCGAACAGATTTAGTATAACACACCTTTCCCTCCTCGTCAAGTGCTTTTTTCTTTCGCGCTTTTGCAGTTTTTCGATTTCAAAATTGCATTTTGCTTCTTTTCTTTTTTGAAATATTTTTCAAAATAATTATAAAAACCCCTTGATTTTGCGCGCGCTTCGTTGTATAATTGAATACAATGTGAGTGAAAGTGAATTTTTCGCCTTCAAAAATTGCAAAATCAATACAAAACGAAAGGGAGCCGCCATTTTGGTCGGCTAAAAATTTTTATGCAGTATCAAACCGCAACCAAGGAAGAGTTGCAATCCGTTTACCAAGAGCTCCAAAGGGAATATGACGCCTTCGTAAAAAAGGGCCTGAAGCTTGATTTGTCCCGTGGAAAGCCCTGCACCGAGCAGCTTGATTTATCCATGCCCATGCTTCGCCATTCGCGCGTTCGCACGGAGGACTGCCTGACCGAATCGGGCTTTGATTGCCGAAACTACGGTCTTGGCCTTGGCATTCCCGAAATGCGCCGCTTCTGGAGCGAGCTGACCGATATTCCCGCAGATCAGATTATCGTTGGAGGCAACTCCAGTTTGAACCTGATGTACGACTCCGTGGCAAGAGCGATGCTCTACGGCGTTGTTGGCTCTGTTCGCCCCTGGTGCCGCGAGGAGAAGGTGAAATTCCTTTGCCCCTGCCCCGGATATGACCGCCATTTTGCTATTTGCGAATCCTTGGGCATTGAAATGATCCCCGTTGCGATGAACGAATACGGGCCCGATATGGACGCGGTTGAGGCACTTGTCAAGAAAGACGCCGCCATTAAGGGCATCTGGTGCGTTCCGAAATATTCCAACCCCACGGGTGTTACCTACTCTGACGAGGTGGTGCGCCGCTTGGTGAGAATGGAAACGGCGGCGCCCGACTTCCGCATTTACTGGGACTCCGCTTACATGATTCACGATTTGTACGAGGACGAAAGCGACACGCTTCTTAACATTTTCCCCGAGGCATACGCCGCAGGAAACGAAGACCGCGTGATGTTCTTCACCTCCTCCTCCAAAATTACCTTCCCGGGCTCTGGCGTTGCCATTATGGCGATGAGCGAGCGCAATCTTGCGCAGATTACGGCCATCTGGAATGCACAAACCATCGGCCACGATAAGCTCAACCAGCTTCGTCATCTGGAATTCTTCACCCACAAGGATGACGTTTACTCTCTGATGAAGAAGCACGCCGCCATTCTTCGCCGCCGCTTCTCCGTTGTCCTTGACACCTTGGAGCGCGACCTTGGCGACACGGGCGTTGCCGTATGGACAAAGCCGCGCGGCGGTTACTTCGTTTCGCTTGACGTTTTGCCCGGCTGTGCGAAGCGCGTTTACGAGCTTTGCCAGAACGCCGGTGTGGTTTTGACCAAGGCAGGCGCCACCTTCCCCTACGGCAAGGACCCTGAGGACAAAAACCTTCGTCTTGCCCCCTCTTACCCCACGGTTGAGGATTTGACCGAGGCTATGCAGGTTCTGACCGTGGCCGTTCGTCTGGCTGCCGCAGAGAAGCTTTTAAAGGCTTAATTCAGGAGCAAAGGAGATTGCATTCGTTTTCTCCTTTGCTTCTTTTTTCAAAAGGAGTTTTTACCGCTATGAAGGATATCAATATCGTTTTGCATTGCCCCGAAATTCCGCAGAACACGGGAAACATTGCACGCACCTGCGCCGCCACAGGCGCCGCACTTCACCTCATCAAGCCCTTGGGCTTTGAAATTGATGACAAGAAGCTCAAGCGCGCAGGGCTTGACTACTGGAGCCTTCTCGACATCACCTATTACGAGAACGAGGCGGAATTTTTTGAGAAAAACGGGCACGAGGCCATTTACTATTTCAGCACCAAGGCGCCGCGCGCCTACACCGAGGTTACATACCCAAAGCGCGTTTTCCTGATGTTTGGGCGCGAGACCAAGGGCTTGCCCGAGGAGCTTCTCGAAAAGAACCCCGACACCACCCTGCGCATTCCGATGCTTCCCAATTTAAGAAGCTTGAATCTTTCCAACTCTGCCGCGATTGCCGTTTATGAAGTTTTAAGGCAACGAGACTTTGCAGGCTTAGAGGAAGCGGGAACGCCCACGAGCTTTTCTTGGTAAAGAAAGGTTTACTTTTCGGTGTTTCAAGCCGTTTTTCCTGTTTTTGAGTTTGGATTTTGACGAAAGGAGATAACTATGGAAAAGGACGTTGCCGTTCTGATACTGGGCGCAAACGTAGGAAGCTACGCCGCTTGCCGCTCCTTTTATACGGAGTTTGGCATTCAGCCGACGGTGCTGGATTCCCAAATACCGCCCCTGCTTCGCACCTCGCGCTTTTTGCGCGCAAGAGCCATTTCCTCCTTCGACCTTGCTTTTCCCTCTCTTTGCCTGCGCATTTTAGAGGACGAGCGAGAGGCACTTGGCAAGCGCGTTTTGCTTTTGCCTGCAACGCCTGCCTATGCAGACTTTCTTTTGAAGGAAGAGGCGCACCTTTCTCCTCTCTTTCTCCTTCCCCTTGGCAAAGCACCCTCCCTTCCTTACGGCGAAGGCGCGGGCTTGCCAACAGGGCGGCTTTTTGCCTTTCTTGATGCTCGCACGGCGCGATATTGCTATGCTGAAACGCCGCTTTACTGCGGCGAGCGACCCGCGTTTTACCGAACGAAATCGCTTCCCCTCTCCCTTCTTTCCTTCTTTGAGGGCTTGAAGGAGAAGGCAAAGGGGATTTTCACCTTTCCCGTTCGGGAAAAGGAGGGCGACTTTCTGATTGGCGCGCCCTCTTCAGACTTATCGTCGCTTCCCTTCTTTGCAACGGCGGCCGACGTCAGCCCTGCGGAGCTTTTGCTTTTTTGCCACGTCCTATGTGCGGCACCAAGTGAGGCAAGCTTTGCGCCCGACGGTGTTTACCGCATTCTCCCGAGAAGGCAGATTCTTCGCCTTCTGAAAAACAGCAAGGTGCGCGCGGATTTTCTTTCTCTTTGCAAACGGGGCTGGGAAATCGGGCTTTTGGACGGCAAGGGCGAGGGGCTTTCCCCGAAGGGCTTTTTCGCCAGAAGACGAGCGGCGCGGGACTACGGCGCAGAGAGTTAAGCATACTTTGGGTGCAGGATGCGTAAAAAACGGAATATTTTTCCCATCACCTTGACAAAGCGCACCTTCGGGTGCTATAATAAAATGGTTATAATAAAACACCTATAGAGAGGTTTCCGATATGGCTAACGAAAAGAAAGCAGTTGAACAAATCACCTCGATGGACGAGGATTTCGCCAAATGGTACACCGATATCGTTAAAAAGGCGGATTTGATTGATTATTCCAGCGTAAAGGGCTGTATGATTATTCGCCCTTACGGCTACGCTATCTGGGAGAACATCCAGAAAATCCTTGACGGCAGATTCAAGGAAACGGGCCACGAGAACGTGTATATGCCGATGTTCATTCCCGAATCCCTTTTGAACAAGGAGAAGGATCACGTGGAGGGCTTTGCCCCTGAGGTTGCTTGGGTCACGATGGGCGGCAGCGAGCGCCTGACCGAGCGCCTTTGCGTGCGCCCCACCTCCGAGACGCTCTTCTGCGAGCATTACAAGAACATCATTCGCTCTTACAGAGACCTGCCCAAGCTTTACAACCAGTGGTGCAGCGTTGTTCGTTGGGAGAAAACGACCCGTCCCTTCCTGCGCAGCCGCGAATTCCTCTGGCAAGAGGGACACACGATGCACGCCACCGCCGAGGAGGCCGAGGCAGAAACTGTGCGTATGCTGAACATTTACGCCGATTTCTTTGAGAAGGATTTGGGTATGCCCGTGCTTCGCGGCCAGAAGACCGACAAGGAAAAGTTTGCGGGTGCAAAGGCCACCTACACGGTTGAAGCGCTGATGCACGACGGCAAGGCCCTGCAGGGCGGCACCTCCCACAACTTTGGCGACGGCTTTGCCAAGGCCTTCGATATTCAGTATCTTGACAAGGACAACACCTTGAAGCACTGCCACCAGACCTCTTGGGGCGTTTCGACCCGTATTATCGGCGGCATCATTATGACGCACGGTGACGACAGAGGCCTCGTGCTTCCCTCCGCCGTTGCGCCTGTTCAGGTGGTTATCGTTCCCGTACAGCAGCACAAGGAGGGCGTTCTTGAGGCGGCCAATGCCCTGAAGACCCGTCTTTCTGCCGTTTGCCGCGTCAAGATTGACGATAGCGACAACTCTCCCGGATGGAAGTTTGCCGAATACGAGATGAAGGGCGTGCCGATTCGTATTGAGATTGGCCCGCGCGACATTGAAAATAACGCTTGCGTTCTGGTTCGCCGTGACAACCACGAAAAGCAGTTTATTTCTCAGGACGGCTTGGAGGAAAAGGTTCTTTCCGAGCTTGATGCATTGACCAAGGCGCTCTTCGAGAAGGCCGAGGCCAACCGCGCCAAGCGCACCTTTACCGCAACCGATATGGCCGCCTTTGAGGACATTGCCGCCAAGGAAAACGGCTATATCCGCGCTATGTGGTGCGGAGAGCTTGACTGCGAGCTTGCCATCAAGGAAAGAACCGACTGCTCCTCCCGTTGCATTCCCTTCAACGACAAGGAAGCGGTTGCCGACACCTGCGTTTGCTGCGGCAAGAAGGCAAAGCATCTGGTATACTGGGGCAAGGCCTATTAATTATCACGTTTTGCAACGAAAGGAGGGGCTCTTATGGTAAAGGGACGCTATGAGGCCGGGTTAACCTCTATCCAATCCCCCGGCGGAAGAGTGCTTCTCGTTGACAACCGCATAGACGCCTCCCCTGCCGATTCCTTGCGCGCGATGATAAGCCGCGGCGGCTTAACGGACGGCTACACCGTGATTTCCAACTTTACCGAGGGAGAGGACATAGAGCATCTTTCCGCCAAGGAAATGCGCTTACATCTTTACACCTTCCTGCGCCCCGCCGCCCTGACCGCACAAAATATGCACTTCAACATGATGGCAACCGTGGCCGCCTGCCACGCCATCGAGGCGCATTCCGACCATCAGCTTGGCATTGCTTGGCCCTTCACACTGGTGGCGGGAAGACGGCACATTGCCAACGTCACCGCGGAAAGCCAGCTTTTTTCCACGGGATATCTTGAGCATCTGATCATCAAAACGGTTATTCTGGTACAGCCCTCGCATTTTCCAACGCGCCTTGAGGACATTGTTACCAGTGTTTTCACAAACAGAAGCATCAGCACGGCCGACCGTATCGCCCAAACCTATCTGCGCGACTTTTACGGTATGTACGAAGCCCCCGACGCCTCGCGCGCCGCCCTCTTTGACGAATACCGCCGCCGCTCTGTGACAGTGGGGCGTCTTGTTGGCGCCAAAATCAACGGCAAGCGCTGTTTGGGGCGCGCAACGGCCATTGATAACGCAGGGCGTCTTGTTTTAACAATGCGAAAGGGCCAAACGGCCACCGTTTCCTCCGAAACACAGCTTCTTTAAAGCATGTATGCAAAGGGCGGGAGTGACTATACTCCCGCCCTTTATTTTTTCATTTTTTGCGCTTCCGCCTCATATAGTGAAGAAGCAACAACAAAAAGGAGCTTTTATGCGTAACGGCGATTATTTTTCGGAAGAAAGAATCTCTCAAAGCCTTGAGACGCTCAGCAAAGACGAGGGTGAGAAGCGACGCCTCTTTTTACCCCTTCTCGCCCTATTTCTTTCTGCGTTTCTCGGCTTTTTCTCTTATTTCCTCTACCGTCCAAGCGGGCTTGGAGAAATGTACCGCGCGGCCTCCCTCATCGGAGAATTTTTGACGGAGGATGGAGCAATTTCCGTTTTTCTCGGTCTTGACGAGCAAAAGGAGGAGGCAGAAAGGAGGGCGCGCATTGAGGCGCTGGCCAAGGCCTACGTGGAACGCACCGAGGGGTAAGCTTTCTCTTTTCCTTTTGCTGATTCCCTTATTCTCCGCCCTTCTCGTCGAGGAGCCCTTCGTCCTATTACTCGGTGCCTCGGCGGTGCTGTGGCACGAGGGAGGGCATCTTTTCTTTTTTCTTTTATGCGGCGTTCCTCCCTCCCGTCTTTTTGCGGATACCTTTGGGCTTCGCTTAGAGAGCGCCTTGCCGCTCTCACCAAAAAAAGAGGCGCTGATTGCCATAGGCGGCCCTCTTTTTAATGTATTGGCGGCGGCGCTTCTTTTACTTTTCGGGCAAGGAGATTTTTTTCGTCTTTACGCCACGCTTCATCTGATGCCGGCGCTTTTTAATCTGTTACCCGTTTTCACCACGGACGGCGGCAGACTTCTTCTTCTGTTGCTTCACGCCCTTTTGCCCACAGAGACGGCAGAAGCGGCCTTTCGACTTTTTTCCGCCATTCTTCTTGCTTTTCTCTTCTTTTTTTGCGCTTTTCTCTTCTATTTCGGCGGAATCGGCCTTTACGGTGTTTTTTTCTCTCTTTTTTTCTTTTGGAGGGTTGTATGTGATGATTTTAACAAAAAACGAGATTTTAAGAGCTTTTAAGAGAAAAAAAGAGATAACGGAAGATAACAAGTTTAAAAACCCTGAAAGCTCTTGAAATTTCGCGGAAAGAATTAAAAAAAATAGAATTTTTTTTGAAAATATATTGCATTTTTTGTAGGTTTTTGCTATAATTCTTATCGTTATATATCGCCCCCTGAAAAGCGGCGACAGATAACGGTATTTTTGACGCTAAAAGGAGCGAAAATCGAGAAAGAAATGAACAAAATCATTGAATTGCGCGGTATTTCCAAGTCTTTTGACGGTGAATTGGTTTTGGACAATATTTCCTTGGAGATCAAAGACAAGGAATTCGTAACGCTGCTTGGCCCCTCGGGCTGCGGCAAATCAACCACTCTGCGTTTGATAGGCGGCTTTGAAAAAGCCGATGCCGGCGAAATCTTCTTTGACGGAGCGGAAATCAGCGAGCTGCCCCCCTACAAGCGTAACGTGAACACCGTTTTCCAGAAATACGCCTTGTTCCCGCATTTAAATGTTTTTGAAAATATCGCCTTTGGCCTGCGCTTAGCGCACGTGCCCAACGAAGAGGTAAACGCCCGCGTTCGCGAGATGCTGGCAATGGTTTCCCTCAAGGGCTTTGAAAAGAAAAACGTCAACCTGCTTTCCGGCGGTCAGCAGCAGCGCGTTGCCATTGCGCGCGCTTTGATAAACAAGCCTCGCGTGCTTCTGCTTGACGAGCCCTTGGGTGCTTTGGATTTGAAGCTGCGCAAGGATATGCAGGCAGAGCTTAAAAAGATCCAACAGGCAACGGGCATTACCTTTATTTACGTGACCCATGATCAAGAGGAAGCCCTTTCTATGTCTGACACCGTTGTGGTTATGCAGAACGGTAAGATTCAGCAAATCGGCACGCCCACGGATATTTACAACGAGCCTGAGAACGCCTTCGTTGCTGACTTTATCGGCGAATCCAATATTCTTGACGGCGTAATGCTGGCTGACTGCCGCGTGCGCTTTGCCGGTCACACCTTTGAATGTGTGGACGGCGGCTTCTCCAAGAACGAGCCTGTGGACGTTGTTGTGCGTCCTGAGGATATTGACGTTGTGCTTCCCGAAAACGGTATGCTCCGCTGTACTGTCACCTCCGTGACCTTCAAGGGCGTGCACTGGGAAATCATCGTTGACGTTGACGGCTTCAAGTGGATGATCCAAACCACCGACTACGTGGCTGAGGGTGCCAACATCGGCATTTACATTGAGCCTGATGCCATTCACATTATGAAAAAGTCCGAATTTTCCGGCCAGTTTGGCGACTATTCGACCTTCTCGCAGGAAATGGACGAGCTTTCCAATCCCAACGCTGAGGATGAAGAGGAGGCAGACGGAGAGAATGAAAATTAAATCCTTTTTCTCCCGTTGTGCCGCCGCGCCGCACGTTGTCTGGAGCGTGCTTTTCATCGTTGCGCCCTTGATTTTCGTTTTGTACTATGCTTTAACCGACGCCAACGGTGACTTTACCCTTGCCAACATTTCGGCGCTTTCGGATTACGGCGAAACCTTCTTTTTGTCTATCAGCCTCTCGCTGATAGCCACCGTCATCTGCGTGCTTATCGGTTATCCGATGGCCTATTTCATTTCGCGCGCTAAGCCCTCCCGCCAGCCTCTGCTTCTGATGGCGGCCTTGGTTCCTATGTGGATTAATCTTTTGATCCGCACCTTCTCGATGATGGCCATTTTGGATGACGGCGGCCTCATCAATACCCTGCTTGGAACAAATTTCCATATCGTCGGCACCAAGGGCGCCGTTATTTTCGGTATGGTTTACGACTTTTTGCCCTATATGATTTTACCCATTTACACCGTTATGTCCAAAATGGACAAGCGCGTTTTAGAGGCGGCAAGCGACCTTGGCTGTAACCATTTTGCCGTTTTGACGCGCGTGGTGCTTCCCCTCTCCCGCTCGGGTATCATTTCGGGCGTAACGATGGTGTTCGTTCCCTCTATCAGCACCTTCTATATTTCGCAGAAGCTGGGCGGCGGCACCTTTGAGCTGATTGGCGACACCATTGAGCGCCAGTTTGCCAACCCCAGCACCTACAACGTGGGCGCCGCTATCTCCCTCGTTATGATGGTTCTCATTCTGCTTTCTATGGCGATTATGAATAAGTTTGCAGACGATGAGGCGGAAGGAGGTATGATTCTGTGAAAATCGCTTCCAAGATTTATATGGGCATCGTATACCTTCTTTTATATGCGCCCATTGCGGTTATTGCCATTTTCTCCTTCAACAGTGGCGAAAGCACCTCGGTTATGGAGGGCTTCTCTTTTCAGTGGTACGCAGAGCTTTTCAAAAAGCCCGACTTGTTTGACGCCCTGAAAAACAGCCTTTTGCTTGCGCTCACCTCCGCCCTCCTTGCCACCGTTATCGGCACGCTGGCGGCCGTTGGCCTTTCCCGTATGCGCACCAAGTGGCTGAAAAGCTCGGTAAATGCCGTTACCAACATCCCGATGATGAATCCCGATATCGTGACGGGTATTTCCATGATGCTTCTTTTCGTGTTCATCAGCAACCGCATTTTAGGCAGCGTTGAGGTAAACCTCGGCTTTTTCACCCTGTTGATTGCCCACGTGACCTTCAATTTGCCCTACGTCATTCTCTCCGTCTCTCCCAAGCTCCGTCAGCTTGACAAGTTCTTGCCCGAGGCGGCACAGGATTTGGGCTGCTCTCCCGTGAAATCCTTTTTCCTTGTGGAGCTTCCCAACATTATGCCCGGTGTTATTTCCGGCTTTATTATGGCCTTTACCCTCTCGCTTGACGACTTCGTTATTTCCCTTTTCAACGGCGGAGACAACTTTACGACCCTTCCCGTTCTGATCTACAACTACACCAAGAAGCCCGTGAAGCCCGATATTTACGCGCTTTTCACCATTATCGTTATCGTGATTCTTCTGCTTCTGGTGCTTTCCAATCTGGCGGCCTCCCGCGGTGAAAAGAAGAAAGCGGGGGCAAAGAAATGAAAAAAAGAATTTTAGCCCTGCTTCTCGCCCTGCTTCTCGCCTTCTCGGCCGTTTGGCTCACCTCCTGTGAAAAGGACAATCTGCCCACCAAGACGCTGAACGTGTATAACTGGGGGCAGTACATTTCGGACGGCTCCTACGAGCTTCCCGACGTGAACGCGCTTTTTGAGGAATATTTCAACGAAAATCTGGCCGAGAAATACGGCTTTAAGATTGCGGTGAACTATTCGACCTATCCCTCCAACGAGGATATGTACAACAAAATCGTCAGCGGCAGCGGCGCCTTTGACGTTATCATCCCTTCTGAGTATATGATAGAAAAGATGATAGCCGAAAACCTGCTTTGCGAGCTTGATTTCTCCAAGATTCCCAACTACGAGAACATTGACGAGAAGTTCCGCACCGATTTTAACACCTATGACCCCGAAGGTAAGTATTCCGTTCCCTACACCTACGGCACGGTGGGCATTATTTACAACGCCGACTACGTGGACGAGGAGGATATCGGCTCCTGGGATTTGCTTTGGAATGAAAAATACAGCGGAAAGATTTTGCAGTTCAACAACCCGCGCGATGCGCTTGCCACCGCGCTTTACCGCTTGGGCTACAGCGTGAACACGACAGACCATGCCAAGTGGGACGAGGCCGCCGCGCTCTTGAAGGAGCAGAAGCCCTTGGTGCAGGCCTACGTAATGGACGAAATCTTCAACAAGATGATTTCGGGCTCCGCTTGGATTGCGCCCTACTACGCGGGCGACTTTCTGACGATGTACGATTCCAACGATTCGCTTTGCTTCTATACTCCCGAGGAGGGCACCAACATTTTCGTTGACGCGATGTGCGTTCCCAAATGCGCGCGCTTGCCCGAAATTGGCATGGAGTACATCAACTTTATGCTTTCCGAGGAGCCTGCGCTTGCCAATGCCGAATATATCGGCTATTCCTCGCCCAACACCGTGGTAACAGAAAACGAGGAATACCAAGACTATATGCTTGAATGGCACGAGGAATCGCTTGACATTCTGTACAGCGCGGATGCCGTGGTGAACGATTACGTGGATTTAAAGGATATTGACGCCGAAAGCCGCCGCTCCTTCTATCACGCCATCACCAACACCGCGGAAAACGGCAATCTTTTAGACTACACCAACGCGCTTTGGTCGGACATCAAGATCGAAAGCTCGATTGAGGCTTGGATAATTGTGGCCGACGTTCTCATTCTGGGTTCCCTTTTCGGTGCTTGGCTCTTCTTCTTTATCAGAAAAAAGAAGCGTGAGCGGGGCTACACGGACTAAGAAAGCCCTTGCAGTGTAAAAAAACGGGTTGCGTTTCAAAAAGCGGCCCGTTTTTCCTTTGTTTTCAAAAGATTTACATCTTTTTTTGTTATTTTTTACTTATTTTTTTATAAATCTATTGACAATCGGATTTATTTTTGCTATAATTTATAGGCCTTTGTGGATATGCTTGGGACGGCGTCACAGCGCGCTTTCCCGTTTTGATATCATTTGCTGAAAAAAACAAGGAGGGATTCTGTCATGAAAAGAACTTATCAACCTAAGAAGAGACAGAGAAAAAAGGAACACGGCTTCAGAAAAAGAATGGCAACTGCTAACGGCAGAAAGGTTCTGAAAAGAAGACGCGCAAAAGGAAGAGCTCGCCTTACCTATTGATTCCAATGATTCGGCTTTGGTCTTGTCCAACCGATTGAAATGCTCCGATAACTCACCGTGCGTGCCTTATCGGAGTTTTTTCATTATTGAAGCACCGAACGCCAAGTGAAAGGCTACTGTATGAAATTTCACGCTATCCGAGAAAATCATTTATACGCAAAGGCATATGCAAAAGGAAAAAGGGCTGTCACGCCAAGCTTGGCGGTGTACGTTTTGCCCGACTATACGGCGGAGGCTCGGCGCCGCGCCCATCCCCGTAAGGAAAAAACCAACCGTATCGGTCTGACTGCCACAAAAAAGCTGGGTGGCGCCGTTGTCCGCAACCGCGTTAAGCGCATTATGCGCGAGGCATATCGCGCGGTTGACAAGGAATATACGGTTAAGACCGGATTTTTAATCGTCATCGCCGCGCGCGAGCGCGCAATCGCCCTGACGTCTACACTTCTGGCGCAAGATTTAAAGGAGGCGCTTTCGCGCTTACACCTTCTGGTACAATGAAAAGACTTGTACTTGCACTCATTCGGTTTTACCGAAAACGAATTTCGCCCCTCAAACCGCCTTGTTGCAGGTTCACGCCGTCCTGCTCTGCCTACGCCCTTGAGGCGTTTCAAAAACGTGGCTTTTTGGTGGCCTTCTTTTTAACCGTTTGGCGCATATTGCGCTGTAATCCGTTTTGTCGCGGCGGCTATGACCCCGTGCCCTACGGCATCAAATGGAAAAGAATTGACCCCTTTAACAAGAAGACGGGCGATACATCCAGGCGTCAAAAATGAAACAGGTAGAAAGGTCACGCCCTCGGGCGTGGTTTAAACAATGAGTATTTGGGATTACATCCGATGGCCGTTTGGTTGGATAATCCGCACGGCCTATAACCTGACGGACAGCTATGCCTTAGCACTGCTTTTCTTTGCTTTGGCGCTGACGCTTGTCCTTCTCCCCTTATCCATTAAGCAGCAAAAGACCCAGATTGGTGCTGCAAAGCTCCGCCCCCGTATTTACGCCATTGAGAAGAAGTATGCGGGCAGAAACGATCGCAAAACGCTTGAAAAGAAGCAGCAGGAGATTATGGCCCTGCAGCAAGAGGCAGGCTACTCTCCCCTTGCAGGCTGTCTTCCTATGCTGATTCAGCTTCCCCTCATTCTGATTCTGTATCAGATTGTGTATATGCCCTTGACTTACATTGCAAACATCTCCCCCGATGTGATTGCCACCATCAAAACGGGCATCAACGGGCTTATTGGTGAGGGCGGCGCCGCTGTCGGTCTTGGCTTGCCCGCATTGGCAGAATCCGCAAGCGAGCTGAACGTGCTTTCTCATTTCCGCACACTCGTTGGCGCAGGCTTCTCCATTCCCGATGTGGCAGAGACGGTGACGGCCTCCATTATGGACTTGAACTTCTCTATGTTCGGTATGGATTTGACCGCCATTCCCAGCATCACGAGCATTTCCTGGCTCGTCGTCATTCCGATTTTGACCTTCGTTGCCTCTTACGCGTCCATGAAGATTTCCCGCAAATTCATGGCCAACACGCCTCAGCCTACCCCCAACGCAGACAACAAGGTTTCCACCTTCATCATGGACTTGATGATGCCTGCCATGTCCCTCTTTATCGCCTTTACCTTCCCTGCCGCCTTGGGTCTTTACTGGATTTACAACTCTCTGCTCGGCATTCTCCGCCAGTTTGTTCTGGCCAAGGCTATGCCCCTGCCCACCTACACGGACGAGGAGCTGAAGCTTCTTGAAAAGGAGGCGCGTGAGCGCGCAAGAAGAAATCCTGCGCAGTACGAGGACAAGGTAAGCTCTCGCTCGCTCCATCACATTGATGACGAGGATGACGAGTTTGACGAAAAGGACATTCCCGTTATCCGCTCCAAGTTTGACGACGAGGTTTACACTCCCATCGTAAAGAAGCCCACTGCAAGCAAAAGCAACAAGAAAAAGAAATAAGTAAAGGATTAAAGACAATGAGAAAAGAAATTATCGTAGCAGGAAAGGACGTTGAGGCCGCTGTTGAAAACGCCATTGCGGCTCTTGGCGCCTCTGCTCTTGAGGATATTGAATACGAGATCGTGGATTTGGGCAGCAAGGGTATCTTTGGTATCGGCGCCCGTCCCTCCAAGGTAAAGGCTTGGATTGAGACCCCCGATGAAGCCCCCGTCCGTCAGAAGACTGAAGGCGGCGAGGCGCCCGTTCGCAATCGCGAAAGAAGCGAGAGAGGCGAGCGCAACGACAGAAACGGCAGAAGAGGCAAGAGAAACGGCCGCAGAAGCGACGGTATGCAGCCTCCGCGCGATTTCGTTGCTCCCAAGGAGAGCGCAAAGCCGAGAGAAGCCGTGATTCCCGAGACCGAGCTGAAGATGGAGCTTGCCACCGTTGCAGAGGGCGAGGATCTTTCTTTCGATTTCGTGAAGCTTCTGGTTGAGAACCTCGGCATTTCCGCAGAGGTAACCCTGTATCACTGCGAGGACAACTCCCGCCGCATCGTGATTTCGGGCGAGGATGCCGCTATGCTGATTGGCCATCACGGCGAGGCGCTTGACTCCCTGCAGTACCTTGCAAACCTTGCCAGCACCAAGAAAAACGCCAACGGCGAGCGCAACCGCCGCCGCGTAACCATCGACATTGAGGGCTACCGCGCCAAGAGAGAGGAAACCCTGCGCGCATTGGCAAGAAAGATGGCCGCCAAGGCCCTGCGTTTGCGCCGCAACGTGATGCTTGAGCCCATGAGCGCTTACGAGCGCCGCATTATCCACTCTGAAATTCAGGGCATTGCCGGCGTCAGCACCAACTCTATTGGCTCTGACAACAACCGCAAAATCGTTATCTACCTTGTGGACGACGAGGAGGTTACTGAAAATGCATCCGTAGAGGCGGCTATTGAGACCGTAGAGGAGGCCGTTGAAGCCCCCATCGCCGAAGAGACTCCCGCAGAGGAAACCGAAAACGTATGATAAAGCAGCCGTTGACAGACACGGTTGCCGCACTTTCAACCCCACCCGGCAAGGGTGGGGTTGCCCTTATCCGCGTTTGCGGTGAGGATGCCGTTGCGGCGGTGGAAAAGCATTTCAAGACGAGAAGCGGTGCAAGCCTCTCCTCCCTTCCGCCAAGGCAGGCCATTTACGGCGACTTTTTTTACAAGGGCGACCTTGTGGATGATTTACTGGTAACCGTTTTCCGTGCCCCCCATTCCTACACGGGAGAGGACACGGTGGAATTAACCACGCACGGCAGTATGCTGATTTGCCGCACGATTCTGGAGGCGCTGTATGCCGACGGCGTGCGCCCTGCCGACCGCGGCGAATTTACCCGCCGCGCATTTTTGGCAGGTAAGCTTACGCTCTCGGAGGCCGAGGCCATCGCAGAGCTTTTAGATGCCAAAAGCACGGCACAGCTCAAGCTGTTCAGGCGTGACGCGCGCTCGCATCTCTCCTCGGCACTCGAGACGCTTTACGGAGGAATTTCCGCCCTGCTTTCTGCCGTTTACGCCAAGGTTGACTATCCCGACGAGGATTTGGCCGAGCTTTCAAGAGAGGAAATGCTTTCGCTCCTTTCGGATTTGATGAAAAAGGCAGAGCGCCTGCTCTCCACCTATCAGACGGGGCGCGCAATGACCGAGGGAATTTATACTGTCCTTCTCGGCAAGCCCAACACGGGAAAGAGCTCTCTTTACAATCTTCTTTTGGGGCGCGAGGCAGCCATCGTGACCGAATACGCAGGCACCACGCGCGACGTATTGGAGGACAGCGCAACGCTTGGGCGCGTTTTGCTCCGCTTGGCCGACACCGCGGGCGTTCACGAGGCCGACAATCCCGTAGAAAAGCTCGGCGTTGAGCGCACCAAGGAAACGCTTGCGCGCGCAGACCTGATTCTTCTTTTGTTTGACACCTCCCGTCCCTTTGACGCAGATGACGAGGCCTTGATTGCACTTGCCAAGGAGGCAAGCGGAAGGGTTATCGCCCTTTTGAACAAATGCGATTTAAAGCCCCTCTGGAGCGAGGAGCGCTTGGAGGGTAGCTTTGCACACGTTCTTCCCTTCTCCACCAAGGAAGGCGCTCTTACGGCCTTGGAGAGCTTGATAAACGAGCTTTTCACCGACGGAACGCTGACGGCAGGAGAGGACGCAATTCTCTTTACCGCGCGACAAAACGCCGCTCTGCTTCGTGCGCTCGATTTAATGCAGAATGCGTATAACGCACTTGCGGAGGGCTTCCCTGAGGATGCCGCTCTTTGCGAGCTTGAGGTGGCGGCGGCCGCCCTTGCCGAATCGGACGGGCGCTCTGTCAGCGAGGACGTTGTTTCGGGCATTTTCTCCAAATTCTGCGTTGGCAAATAAAAGAGAAAGGACAAGCAACCATGTTAGACACGCCCACCTTTCAAAAAAACGATAACGGCTTCATTTGCGCCCATTGCGGAAAAGAGGTTTTGCCCTTAGGCTACACCTCGCGCAACCATTGTCCCTTTTGTCTATATTCCCTGCACATTGACGTTAACCCCGGTGACCGCGCCAACACCTGTCTTGGTCTTTTGCGCCCCTTCCGTGCCGAGCCGCACAGCAAAAAGGGCTACGTGATTTTTCATCGCTGTGAAAAATGCGGCGGCGTCAGCTCCTGCCGAAGCGCCCATATGGCCAAGGTGCAGCCTGATGACGTTGACCTTCTGATTGCCTTAACGGCAGGAGAATACAAGGATCCTGTTAAATAAAAAAAGCCTATCCGAGTCTTTACTGTCGGATAGGCTTTTTTCAAAGCACACGGCCGTCACTTGCGCGACAGGCCTCAAAGGACGCTTTTTCAGCGTCTTTTCTTTTTTTCCTCCTTGATGCGCGTGACCTTGCCCCAAGGAGCTGTTTTTTCCTCGTTGTTGATTATCCAAAGCACCGGAATGCCCATAGCCTCCTTCTCATCGGGGAAGGTGGCATAGCCATCCGTCAGAATGACGATACAAGCCAAGGTGTATTCAGACATTTCCCTTTGCACGTAATCGAAGATGGCCTCAAAGGAGGTACCGCCGCCGCCCTTCGGGCGAATTTTCGTCAGCTCCTCGACGCTCTCGAAGGGCACGGGAGGATAGACCTCTGCGTCAAAGAAGCCAAGATGGCCGCGCAGCTTTCCGTCAAACTGGTCGATAGCCCCCTTGATTTCGGAAAAGGCCACCGTCAGCATAGAATTGGAAATAGATCCCGAGGTATCCACGAAGAACAAAACGTCCTCGATAACCGTTTCGGTATCGTTGAAATCGGGCAAAAAGAAGGGAGAATCCGAAAAGCGCCTGTCGGGCGGCGAGAAGGAATAGTCGCAAACCTCCTCGTGCACAAAATCGTTCAGCACGGTTCTCCAATCCGTTTGGGGTGCCTGCCATTCGGCAATGGCGCGCTCGATACCCAAGGGAACGTCACCTGCACTACGGGAGATAGCCTCCACCGCCGAAAGCACGTGGCTTCGCCAGGCATCCTGCATATAGGCGTTCTCCTCCTTGGCCTTGTCCCAATGGGAATGATCATCAAAGCGCGTTCCCTCGCCGACACCGTCCTCGTTTTCTCTTCCTGCTTGGGCGCTGTCGGGCGAAGCACCGCCCTCGTCATCCGCTTGCTCCTCGCCGTTATCGTCACTACCGCCGCTTCCGCTATCCTGACTGCTTTTTCCCTTCTTGCTATCCTTGCCGCTTTGGCTTTTCGACTTTTGCTTATCCAGCTCGTCTAACAGCATATGATAGACCTCCTCGGCCGAATAAAGATAGCCCTCCTTGCCATCAGGGGCAAGATGCATACACTCGCCATACTGCTTTAAGGTGATATTGCCGCCGGCCTTCGCGATGTTGGAATTGACAACGATATCCGCCGCAATATTGTAAAGGCGGCGTTGATACCCCTCCGATCGAAAGCAATGGGCAAGGGCGATATGCATCACCTCGTGCATCAAAACAAAGTCAACCTCCTCGTCGGAAAGAGAGTCCAAAAAGGTTGGGTTGAAGGCAATGCGCTCCGAATCGGTATAGGCCGTCTGACAGGCCGCATCCAAGGAGAGCTTCACGTGCATCAGCAAGAGGCCGTAAAAGCCGTGATACCACAGAAGACGCGTTCTTGCCGTTACTAAGCGCATCGCATAGCGTCTTTGCTCTGCCTCAGAAAATTCCGCCAAGGAACCTGCCCTTTGTTCTGGCATATTCCTGTACCTCCTGCAAACGCATCAATTTATCCTTGAAGGCCGTACCGAAGGCCACGTAATTTTTGA
Organism: Eubacteriales bacterium; assembly: GCA_045124835.1. Lineage (GTDB taxonomy): Bacteria > Bacillota > Clostridia > Oscillospirales > CAG-272 > UBA1740. The sequence continues at coordinate 4,374 of JBGVMO010000153.1, read as the reverse complement.
ACAGCACCACGGAAAAATCGGTGGGCATCTTTGTTGCATAGCGCACGGAATTGGCAATGGCGTTCATATCCTGCTGATGCTCCTTGGCATAGGCCGTCATAGAGGAAACCAAGGCGTACATCGCATCGGTTGAGGTGGGCATCGGCGGCATTCTACCTGCGAAAATATCGGCGATATTCGGCAGGGTGGTATACACCTTGCACCATGTGCGAAGCTCGGTTGCCACGCCGGCACCGATACAGCCGACGAGCAAGGGATAGATTTTATCCACGTCGTCCGAGGCATAGGTCAAGAGCGAGGAGGCCATCTCCCAAGAACGCGGCGTTGGGAATGCCAAATCGTCCGACCCTGCATCATACACCGAAAGCCTGTCGGCGCGGAAGGAAAGAAAGCCGAGAATCTTGGGATGAATACCTGCGCCGACCGCCCAGCGACGCCAAGACTCGAAGTTGCTTTCCACCTCAACGTGACAAAGACGGTTGGCAAGCGCCTTGGGCATTTTATAGGCCACGGATTTATCGGTGACGCGGTTGCCTGCGGCGATAACGATGCAGTTTTCGGGCAAGCGATGCTCGCCGACCACTCTATCCAAGGTTATCTGATAGGCCGCCGCCTGCACCGACTGGGGTGCAGCCGAGATTTCATCCAGAAACAGAATGTTGACAACGCTATCCGAGGGGTCCATATCAAAAATCTGCGGCTTCAACCAGATAGCGAGGTTCTTTTCCGCGTTGGCCGTGGGAATGCCGCGCAAGTCAATGGGATTGAAGAGCAAAAGGCGCACGTCTGTCACCTTAACCTTTTTTCCCGTTTTTTGCTGAATGCGCGCGCCCACCTGCCTTACCGCCTGCGATTTACCCACGCCGGGAGGGCCCCAGAGCATAAACGCAGGCAAGAGCTTCAAGGGCAAGCCCTTCTCTATTACGGAAATATACGCCCCCGACAGCTGCGAAACAACGCCGTCTGCCGACAAAACGGAAAGATTCCCCGTTGTATTATTCATCGTCCTTTATCCCCAATTCTTTATCAATTTTTTCAAGCTCCTCTTGCAAGGCCTCGATGGTCTCACCGTAGGTCTCGGTTTTTTGCAGCTCCTTTTGCAAAGCGCGCTTTTGCGCGGCAAAATTCTTCAGCTTTTCGCCAAGCCCCGCCAGATATCCGTTTAGCCCCTCTAAAAAGGAATCAAGTCGCCGCAAATGCCCCTCCTCGCTGTTACAGGGGAGGCGGTATTTGCCGTTACCGATAACGTCAAGGCTATAATGGTACATACTCATATAAGCAGGAATCACGATGCGGAAGCCGAAGTACTCCATCACGAAGACCTCCTCCGTCACACCGCGGTTCGCCTGCACCGCCTTATCAAGCCGCAAGCGATACTCCTCCTTTTCCTCGGGGCTCAGCTCGCGCTTTCTTTCTGCATACAGCAAAATATCCTTTTCGCAGGCCGCAATGCGCTCCTTGACATCCTCCACCATCGAGGGAAGGTCGGCCAGCTCCTGTTGCATACGCCGCCGCTCCTCAAGAGCACCTCGGCGCAGCATAGAGAGACGGGAAAGCTCGTTGGCCACCTCGACCCTATGCTTGATTTGCGGATTGCCGATGGCAAGCGCCTTGACCTCCGCATAGTTGAGTGCGGTGCTGTCAACGTCCTCGCCCTCTCGCTCGGAGAGCGATCCTGCCAGAAGCTCCTCAATAAAGTGCTGCTTGGTTTCAAGTATCTGCCATGAATACGCGTCAAAGCTGGCCTCGGTTATGTAACGGTAAATAAAGACCTGCTTGTTCCCATTTCCCTGTCGCAGAATGCGGCCCTCTCTTTGCACCATATCGGAGGGGCGCCAAGGTACGTCAAGATGATGCACGGCAATCAGGCGGTCTTGGACGTTAACGCCAAGGCCAAGCTTGAAGGTTGAGCCGAGCAGCACGCGGATTTCTCCCTCACGCACCGCTTCAAAGAGCATATCTCTTTTGGTGATGCTATCTCCTACATCGTGAATATACGCTATTTCAGAGGCAGGTACACCGCCCTGCACCAAAAGCCGCTTCATTTCATCGTAGACGTTAAAATCGTTTTTGGGCGTGGAAACGTCACAGAATACAAGCTGGGTTGCGCGGCTCGGGGTTGTCGCGTGATAGATGTGCAAAACGTTCTCGGCACAGGCCTCCACCTTGCCGGTAAAGCCGTTGCCGTAGCCGCTGTTTATCAAGCGCAAATCAAGCGCCGCCTTGCGTCCGTCCGAGGAAATTTTCAGCATATTGTCCTGGCTGCGCAAAACACGGCGATGGCGCACGTCATCCGCGCGCCTTGAAATGTCCCGCAGGTATTCGCGGAAGGGCGCCGTTCCCAAAATTTTGACATCGGTATAGCCACGAAATTCAGGCAGACCGTTTTCCTTGGAGTTGCAACGGTGGAAATCGGCAATCGAGGACAAAAGCGCCGTCAGCTCCGTTAAGTTGTGGAACTTGGAAAAGCGCGTGGCCATACGGAATTTGCTGGTATCCACGTCCACCTCAAAGTCAAGCTCCTTTTCGCAGAACATACCCACCCACGAATCAAACTGGGCAAGGCCCAAAAGCCCCATTTCTCCATTCTGCAAATATTTTTGCATCACGAAAAGATCGGTAATGGAGTTCGTAATCGGCGTTCCCGTTGCAAAGACAACGCCGCGGCCGTTGTTGGCGTTCTGCACGGCGCGCACCTTGCTGAGCATATCGTAGGATTTCTTGGATCCATCCCGTCTCATACCGTAAATCGTGTCGATTTTGGTATCCACGGGCATGTTTTTGTAGTTGTGCGCCTCGTCAACGAAAAGGGTGGTTACCCCAAGCTCGTCAAAGGCAATGCCGCTTTGCAGGCGCGCAAGATTTTTTTTCATCGCGCGCTCCAGCGTTTGCTTTTTGCGCTTGATGATGTAGGGAGAATAAAAGACGTTCTCTGCCTTTTCAAGCGCGGCCATCTCGTCCTTATACATTTTTTCGTAGTGTGCAACGGAAAGCGGAATGGCATCAAAGCAGGAATAGGGCATAATGATACCGTCAAAATCCTCGTCTCTGATACGAGAAAGCGTCTTTCCTCTGTTCTGGGGCGTGAAATGCTTGGGCTCCACCACCAGAATTTTTGCATACGGATAAAGACAAAGGAATTTTTCACGCCATTGGCCGACAAGGGTGTTTGGCACAACGTAAAGATTCTTTTTACCAATACCCATTCTCCGCAGCTCCATTCCCGCGGCTATCATCGTGTAGGTTTTACCTGCACCGACGTTGTGCGCCAAAAGCGTGTTGGGAGAAAACAAAATTCTTGCAACGGCGTCTCTTTGGTAGGAATACAGGCGTATGGCGGGATTCATGCCCGGGAAGAGCAAAAACGATCCGTCATAATGATGGACGCGCACGCGCCCGTAGCGCTCCTCATAGATGGTTTTCAAGCGCTTTTTGCGTTGGGGTGAGCGCCAGACCCAATCCTGAAACAAGCGCACAAGCTCGGCCTGCTTTTGCAGGGCCATCGCCGTTTCAACGTTATTCAGCACGCGCACCGTTTTGCCGAATTTGGTGCTCATCGGATCAGGTACCTCGTCATACACGGCGATGGTTTTGATATTGAGGGTGTCCTCAATCAGATAGAGCATTTCATAGCGCACCGTACCGTAGGTGTTGCGGTTTTTTATGGCGTACTTACCGCCGCGGTAGCGCGTTTTATGGGGGATTTCCCATATACCCGTTCCCGCATCGTAGCGCGTTGCATATTCGTTATTTTTGCCCCAAGACATTCGCTCACCGATGAGGTTGACAATAAAATCGTCTATAATATCGGGAGGCACCCAAGGAGAGCCAAGGGTGATAAAAATATTCTCGGTGCTGACGTTGGGCGGAAGAATGCGCGTAAGGGCGCGAATATTTTCCTGATAGCGCCCGTCTTCGTTATTCTCCTTGGCAATGGCAAGCTTGGTTAAGATGTTACCCGAAAGATAAACGTCTCCCGTCAGCCACTCGTGGCTGATAGGGTCTTCAAAGATTTTGCCGCGCAGTTCGGAAACAACCTCTTGCTCGGTTTTTCCCGTCAAGGTGGCGATATAATCGAGCCTGACGCCGCAATAGGTGTTCAGACAAAGAATAAAGGCGTCAAACACATTTTCAATTTTGGGCCCCTCTCCGTCTTCTGTAAACGGCGTTTCCAAAAGGCTGTCAAGGTCAAGCGGCAGATCAATCACGCCGTCGTCAAGGGTAAAGGACATTTCGCCAAAGGTATGCTGCATAAGAACGCCTCCTTTCTCTCTACGGTAAGTCTTCTGCTATTTTTGAAACAAAAAGGACTGTCATGCCGTAGCACAACAGTCCTTTTAGGCGGGTTGTCAAGCAACGCACGCCATCCACGCC
>JBGVMO010000152.1:0-1605 GCA_045124835.1 Eubacteriales bacterium | reverse complement strand
GCCCAAGGCGTCCGAAAGACGCTCAAGATGGGTAATCGGCGTGGGTCTGCCTTGGAATTCCTTGCGGATGCGGCGAAGCTCCGCGATAAATTTTCTCGATTGGCAAATGGAGTAGTATGCCTCGGTAATCTCCGCCATCGCGGCCTTCAGCTCCTCGGAAATATAGCAACCGCCGAATTTGCCGAAAAAGCCGTTCTTGTCGGGATAATGACTGAAATAATCGTTAAAATCAACCTGTCCGAATTTCATGTTGTGTTCTTCCTTCCTTTTTTCACTTTTGTAAAAGAATGCGGCGGGGAACAAAAAATCCCAAGCGCCGTTGGCGCTTGGGACGAATCAATCGTGGTACCACCCAAGTTACTTCTTTTCTGCACGCACAGAGATGCGCTCCGTCTTGTTAACGGGTTCGGCGCCCGTCGGTTGCTACTTGCCAAAAGGCTTTCGTCCGCCCTCGCGAGTCCATTCTGCGCATCTATCTTACCGCCATCACAGCACCCGGCGGCTCTCTGAAAGAATCAAAACGCATACTACTCTCGTTCATCGGTTTAGTTCATATTAGCACAGTTTGCGAAATTTGTCAAGAGGAAAACGAAATTTTCTATTTTCTCCTTGATGGCGCGTGCCCAAACCGCTTGCGGTAGCTTCGGTAGAAGTTGGCGTAGCCCTCATAGCTGATACGGGTGGCAACCTCTGTGGGAGGCACCCCCTCGCGTAAAAGCTTGTCAGCAAGCGCAAGCCGCTTTTGCAGGACGTATTGCTTTAAGGAAATGTTCATTTTTTGTCGGAACAAGTGGCAAAGGGATGATTTGGAAATAGCAAGATGCGCGGCTATACCGTCCAAGGAAAGCGGCTCACACAGATGCGCTTCCACGTAATCCAGTATCCGAAGCAGAGATGCGTCCTTGACACCGCTCTCCTCCTTGGACTCTAAGGAAGTATATTCGTAAAAAATTTGCAGAAGCACGGTCTCGAAAAGCGGCGTGTAATAGGGTGTATCTGCCAAGGGTGCTATCGCCGCCAAGGAAGAAAGAAGGGAGGAGGAAAGCACGGGAAAGAGGAGCGCCTTGGAGATAAATGCTTCTTTCAAAACGGGAGGAAGCATAGCGCTGTCAAACAGAACTGTCACGCGGCGGTAGGTGCAGCATTGCTCGGCAATAATGCTGTGATAGAGCAGCGGAGGAAGCACCAGAAGCTGCCCTTTGGAAAGAGAACGCCGCACCCCCTCCGTTTCCAGCATCACGCCCCCCTCCAAAACCGCAATCAGCTCAAAGCGGGCGTGACAATGGCTTTCCCACAGAATTTTGTTTTCAACGAAATGCTCGCTGTATACCAGCTTGTAGTCTTCTTTTTCAAATACTTTTTCCATACCGTCACCTCAAGGATAGTATAACACAAATTTGCAAGAAAAGCAATGTTTTATGCAATAAAAAGAATAGAATTATCTTTTTATATATGATATACTTATCATAAAAGAGAAAAGGAGACCGTACTTTTGGAAAAAATGATTTCTTCCTCCTTGAAGGTTAAAGACACCGTTCTTCCCAACCGCGTGGTTTTACAGCCTATGGAGGGATGCGATTCTAACTTGGACGGAAGCCCCTCGGA
>JBGVMO010000151.1:0-2629 GCA_045124835.1 Eubacteriales bacterium | reverse complement strand
CTTTCCGAGAGTAAGGCGGGTGACCTTCTTTTCAGGTCAATGCCTGTAATTATGACGGGGCTTTCCGTTGCCTTTGCCTTTAAGTCGGGGCTTTTCAACATCGGTGCGGCAGGTCAGTACCTCATGGGCACGGCGGCAACGCTGATAACCGCCCTCTCGCTCCCCCAAAGCCTCCCCCGTTGGCTTGTTTGGCTTATTGCCTTTTTGTGCGGTATGGCGGCGGGTGCTCTCTGGGGTGTAATACCCGGTGTGCTCAAGGCATACCTTAATATCAACGAGGTGCTTTCATGCATCATGACAAACTGGATTGCGGCAAATACAGTCACATGGATTTTCGAGAAAAGTCCGCTTCGTAATGCGGCTCAGTCGGGAAAAATCGGCTATATTATGCCAACCTCAATGGCGGGTGTTTCTACAGCAAAGCTTGGGCTTGACCGCCTTTTTCCGAATTCTCAGGTAAACGGCGGTATCGTTGTTGCAATTATATTTGCCCTCGGGGTTTATATTCTCCTTTCTAAAACCGTGCCCGGCTTTGAAAACCGTATCTGCGGAAGCAACCGTGAAGCCGCAAGATACGCAGGCATAAACGAAAAGAGACTTACCGTATTTTCAATGGCATTTGCAGGCGCCCTTGCCGCGGGCGGTGCTGCGCTTTACTATCTTTCGGGCGGTACGGAGTTTTACTGGTCAACCTATCAGTCCCTTCCCAAGGAGGGCTTCAACGGCATCCCCGTTGCCCTGCTCGCCTCAAATAACCCCCTTGCGGTGATTTTCACGGGCTGTTTTATGTCCTCGCTTTCCGTTGCCGGTCAACAGATTAAAAACCTGACCTCCTATAACGAGTTTATCACAGACATTGTGATTGCCGTAATTGTATATCTATCCGCCTTCTCGTTTTTCATAAGCCGTATGATTGCTTCAAAAAAGAGAAAGGAGGTGGGCTGATTTGACCTTTCTCATTCAGCAGACAGTAATTTACGCCGTACCGCTTATGCTTGTTGCCCTTGCAGGCGTTTTTGCGGAAAGAAGCGGTATAATAAACCTTGCCCTCGAGGGTATTATGATTATCGGTGCCTTTACGGGAGTGCTGTTTATCAATATTATGCAGCAAGGCGGAGCCTTTGCAAAGGAAAACGCCATGAGCCTTATGCTCCTGACAATGGCGGTCTGTGCTCTTTTCGGTGTACTTTTCTCCCTGCTTTTATCCTTTGCCTCGGTCAACCTCCAGGCAAATCAGACTATAAGCGGTACAGCGCTGAATCTCCTTGCCCCCGCTATCACGCTTTTTTTAATCAACCTTATTGCAAATCAGAATGTGCTTTCCATGGCTGAGGGGGACGCATCAGGCTGGTTTATGATAAGGAAAAGAGCCCTCGGCTTTGATACAGGCAAGGACTATGGCTTTTTCCTTGAGACCTTCTTTTTCAAAAATTATCCCGCAGATTATATCTGCATATTGATTTTTATTCTGCTTTCAATTATACTTTATAAGACGAGGCTCGGACTGAGGCTTCGCGCCTGCGGTGAAAATCCCCACGCCGCCGATTCTCTCGGCATAAATGTAAAAAAAATGCGATACCTCGGCACGGGCATTTCCGGTGCACTTGCCTCGGTAGGTGGATTTGTGTTCGCCCTGACAACGGCTAACTGCTCAAGCACCGGTGATGTTGCGGGCTTCGGCTTTCTTGCCCTTGCCGTTATGATTTTCGGCAACTGGAAGCCTCTTAATATTGCCGCCGCGTCGGTTCTTTTCGGCGTGTTCAAGTGCATTGCCGCCGCTTATTCCACCCTTGACATCAACGGTGACGGTCGGTTTCTTCTTGCAGAAGCAGGCATCAGCACAAATTTCTACCGTATGCTTCCTTATATAATCACTCTGCTCGTCCTTGCCTTTACCTCAAAAAATTCAAGAGCTCCCAAGGCGGCCGGCTTTCCCTACGACAAGGCGAAAAGATAAAAATTTTTAACAAAAGGATATGATAAAATGCGAATTTATGATATAATATCTCATAAGAGGGATAACTTGGAGCTTACCGATGAGGAAATCCGTTTTTTTGTAAAATCCTACGTCAAGGGCGAAATTGAACACTACCACGCTGCCGCCCTGCTTATGGCGATTTATCTCAACGGTATGAACGACAGGGAAACCGTTACCCTTACCCTTGAAATGGCAAAAAGCGGTGACATGCTTGATTTAAGCAGCATTGACGGCATCACCGTTGACAAGCATTCAACGGGCGGTGTAGGCGATAAAACCACTCTCATCGTTGCACCCATTGTGGCTTCACTCGGGCTTAAAACCGCAAAAATGAGCGGCAGAGGTCTCGGCCACACGGGAGGTACTATTGATAAATTAGAGTCAATTCCCGGCTTTTGCACCTCACTTTCCCCCGAGGCTTTTATAAAAAATGTGAAGGAGCACGGCATCTGCGTTGTGGGTCAGACAGGCGACCTTGCCCCCGCCGATAAAATGCTTTACGCTCTGCGTGACTCTACGGCAACAGTTGGCTCAATGCCCCTTATCGCTTCAAGCATTATGAGCAAGAAGCTTGCCGCGGGTGCTTCCTGCATTGTCCTCGACGTTAAAACGGGAAGCGGCGCTTTTATGAAAACTCCCGAGGAGGCCGTG
>JBGVMO010000150.1:0-3023 GCA_045124835.1 Eubacteriales bacterium | reverse complement strand
CGTTGTTAACCACCGTGGTCCCGACCCTCAGCTCGCCGTCGGTGACGGGGGGCGTTTGGGTAATGGTGACGGAGGACACCTTGGACAGATTCATAGCTCTGGCAAAGTCCTCGCCGTCAAATTGGATCTGATTGCCCCGCAAGCCTGCCATTGCCATACTGTTTTGCTCTGCCAGCACGCAAAGGGCGGGGGAGACGAGCACCTCGTTTTTGGGGGCGGCGGCGACCGTCAGAGAGGTGGGCGAGGCAAGGAGCAACAGGGCGAGTCCAATGGAAAACAGCGTAGTTCCTCTCCTTGGGCGTTGGGTTCTTTTCTTTCTTGAGATCGAGCGATCATTCTTCATAGGGATACTCCTCCGTATATGTTGAATTTCTTCCTTCTTCAAAACAAGTCTATCGAGTCGAGGGGGATTTTATGACTTTTACGGTGTTTTTTCAAAAAGATTTCCAAAAGCTCTTTCTTTTTTTGATAAAATGTATTACAATATAGGTAAGAAAGCAGTCAAAGACAGAGGAGGGCACGATGAGAGAGTCAAAAACGGGAATTTGTTGCTTTACGGGACATCGTGAGATTGCCGACGGGCATCTGACGCAATTGCCGCAAAGCTTGGATCGGGTACTGGAGGAGCTGATTGCCGAGGGCGTGACGGTATTTCGGGCGGGTGGCGCCATGGGCTTTGATACCATTGCCGCCCTGAAGGTGCTGGAGAAAAAGAAGAGCTATCCCCACGTCCGTCTGGAGCTGTATCTGCCCTGTCGGGATCAGACCAGAGGCTGGAGCGAGACCGGCAAGCACGCCTATCAGTACGTGCTGGAGCGTGCGGATTCCTTCGTCTATTTGCGGGAGACGTACGTGAAAGGCTGTATGCACGAGCGGAATCGGGCGTTGGTACAGGGAGCGGACGTGTGCGTGACCTACTGCGTATCGAATATGGGCGGCACGGCGTATACCGTGGGATACGCAAGGAAAAACGGGCTTCGTCTGATCAATCTGGCGGATCGGATGGAGTGATACATTCATATAAAATTCAAAAAATAGAAAAAATTTAAGGTTTCCCTTTTGGGTGTTATATGATATCATAGAGTTTGTAAATTAAAAAACAAAGGAGAACGCAATGATAGAAACTCTTTTAAACAAATTGGTTGAGATGTGCGCCAACGTAGGCGGAAAGCTGTTGGCGGCAATTCTCGTTCTCGTGGTGGGCTCGATCCTCATCAAGTGCTTGATGAAGGCGCTTTGTAAGAGCAAGCTGAGTAAGCACGCCGATCCTACCGTGCATAATTTCTTGATAAATCTGATCCGAATCGGACTGTACGTGCTGCTGATCGTGACCATTATTGCTATTATGGGCGTGCCCATGGCATCGGTGGTTGCCGTGATCGCCTCTGCCGGTGTTGCGGTGGGTCTTGCGTTGCAGGGGTCGCTGAGCAATTTGGCGGGCGGCATTATGCTTCTGATCTTCCGTCCCTTCAAGCTGGGGGATTTTATTGATGCCAGCGGCTTCTCCGGCTCGGTGACGGATATCGGCATTTTCTACACCACCCTCAAAACGAGTGACAACAAGTCCATCACCATTCCCAATGGATCGCTAATGAACGACACCGTGACCAATTACTCGGCACATGATACCCGCCGTTTGGATCTGATCTTTAGCGTTGCCTATGGCACGGATGTGGAAAAGGTAAAGACCATTCTTTTGGAGGAGTCAGGCAAGCATGAGAAAGCAATGAAGGAGCCCGCTCCCTTCTGCCGTCTCTCCAAGCAGAACGCCAACGGACTGGATTTCGTGCTTCGCGTATGGGTGAAAAACGGTGATTACTGGCAGGTGAATTTCGATCTTTTGGAGGCGATCAACAATCGCTTTGCTGCCGAGGGCATCGAGATTCCCTTTAGTCAGATGGACGTTCATGTTAAGAATAAATAATCAGATCGACGCAGAGCTGCGTGAGGATGACTTGAGAGGAGCTTCTTTCGAGAAGCTTCTCTCAAACTCCCTTGAAGAACTTGCCGGCAGGGAGGTTCTTTTTTTGTTGATCGCTTGGTTTTCCGCCGTGAATTTTGCGGTGTGAGTTTTGGGGTTCCAAGCTGTTTTTTCCACAAAACGCTTGACAAACCTTCTCCTTGGATATATAATGAAGCTGTTTAATGGATAGGAGGAAAATCGACATGGAAATCAAAAACAAAAAGATCAATTTTCTTGGTGACAGCATCACCGAGGGGGTGGGTGTCAGTGCCCCTGAATTCAAATACGTAGAGGTGTTTGCCCGCAAATTTCAGCCTGCCGTGGCGCGGAATTACGGAATCAGCGGCACTCGCTTTGCCCGCCAGTCCAGCCCCACGGTAGACAATCCCCGTTTTGACTTGGACTTTTGCTCCCGCGTGGCGGAAATGGACCCCGATGCGGATATCGTGGTCGTCTTTGGCGGAACGAATGATTACGGTCACGGCGACGCGCCCATGGGTTGCTTTGAGGATCGGACGCCCGATACCTTTTACGGTGCTTGCCACACGCTGATGAGCAGTCTGATCGAGAAATATCCCGAGGCGACCATTATCTTTATGACCCCCTTGCACCGCGCGACGGAGCGGCGGAAGGGAAGAGAGCCGCTTTGCGCCTTCGTTTCGGTCATTCGTGAGGTGGCGGAGTTTTACTCTCTGCCCGTTCTGGATCTGTACGCCGCGGCGGGTATTCAGCCTCAGCTTGCGTGTCAGCGAGAAAAGTACGCCCCCGACGGCTTGCATCCCAATGATGCGGGCGCGGCAAAGCTTGCCGACCGCCTCGGTGCGTTTCTGTTGGGACTGTAAGTAAAAACGGACAAACAAAAATCGGCAGAAATATCGTATTTCTGCCGATTTTGCGGTATCATGATGGGGGATGGAAATGGAAGAATTGAAAAATCGAAAACACACAAGATTGGAAGGCGCGGATTATAGTGCCGGATTGTTTTTCTTAACGATATGCACCAAAGAAAGGCGGTGCATCCTCCCTCACATTGTAGGGACCGGCGTCCCCGACGGTCCAA
>JBGVMO010000149.1:0-1754 GCA_045124835.1 Eubacteriales bacterium | reverse complement strand
AACATCAACGAGGTGGAAAGAATTGCCGCTGAGAAATCTGAGAAAAAATATGCCGTGGGTCTCTCTTGCTGTACGGCGGCGCTACATCTGGCAGTCAAGCACGCAGGAGAAGTGTTGTACGGAAGGCCTGCTATCAGTCATGGTGCGCTGGAGGGCAAGCGAGTGTTCTGCTCGGACATGACCTTTGACGCGACCTTGAACCCTGTGGTGTACGAGGGAGGTATTCCCGTTTTCATTGATACGGAAGCTGCGTCTTGGAATATGGATCCCGTTGCGCTTGAAAAGGCGTTTGAAATCTATCCTGAGGTCAAGTTGGTTGTCTGCGCGGAGCTTTACGGATTTCCCGGACGTATTGACTTGATTAAGAAAATCTGTGAAGAGCACGGCGCCCTTCTGATTGAGGATGCCGCTGAGGCGATGGGTGCAACCCTTTTTGGCCGTCAATGCGGTTCCTTCGGTGACTATTCCGCCATCAGCTATAACGGCAACAAAATCATCACGGGATCGGCAGGCGGTTGTCTTTTGACCGATGACATTGAGGTTGCCAACAAGGTGCGCAAATGGTCCACCCAGTCCAGAGAAAATGCCCCTTGGTATCAGCACGAGGAGGTCGGCTACAATTACCGTATGAGCAATGTGGTAGCAGGTGTTGTGCGCGGACAGTATCCGCACTTGGAGGAGCATATTGCACAGAAAAAGGCCATTTATGAGCGGTACAAGAAGGGCTTTGCGGGGCTTCCTGTTAAAATGAATCCTGTTGTCGAGGGAAGCGAGCCTAACTATTGGCTCTCCTGCTTGATAATTGACGAGGCGGCTATGTGCCGTCAAGTCAGAAGCGATAACGAAGCGCTTTACGTGAAGGAGGCCGGCAAAACCTGCCCCACGGAAATTTTAGAAACGCTTGCCGCATACAATGCCGAGGGCAGACCCATCTGGAAGCCCATGCATATGCAGCCTATGTACCGTATGCACGCCTTTATCACCCGAGAGGGCGACGGCAGAGCCAAAACCAACGCCTATATCGCAGGCAGCGCTTCAGACGTCGGCGCGGATATCTTCGCGCGCGGTCTTTGCCTGCCCAGCGACAACAAGATGACCGAGCAGGAGCAGAATGCGGTCATCGAAATCGTAAAAAGCTGCTTCAAATAATCTTGCCCGAGGAACTGTATGTACGCAAAATTTTTCAAGCGCTTCTTTGACTTTTGGCTATCTTTGATAGCACTTTCGGTGCTTTCTCCCATTTTGATCGTTTTGATTATCATTGGTGCTATCGCGATGAAGGGAAACCCGTTTTTTACGCAGGCGCGCCCCGGGAGAAAAGGGAAGGATGGCAAGGAGAAAATCTTTCGTCTCTTCAAATTTAGAACGATGACGAACGCAAAGGATAAGGAGGGTAACCTTCTGCCTGATGACGTGCGCCTTGTGCCTTACGGGAAATTTCTGCGCTCCACCTCGCTTGACGAGCTGCCTTCGCTTCTCAACATCCTCGTTGGCGACTTATCCATCGTCGGCCCCCGTCCTCAGCTCGTTAGGGATATGACCTTTATGAGCGAGGAGCAGAGAAGGCGGCATAGCGTTCGCCCCGGCCTTACGGGTCTTGCGCAGGTCAACGGCCGCAACAACATCACGTGGGAAAGAAAATTCGAGTACGATTTGGAGTACATAGATAGCGGCATTTCGCTCTTTGGCGATTTGAAAATTATTTTTAAAACGGTTTTTAAGGTCTTAAAGCGTAGCGATACAGTCCGTGAGGG
>JBGVMO010000148.1:0-2053 GCA_045124835.1 Eubacteriales bacterium | reverse complement strand
CATACTGAAGGAAGCATTCACAACGGTTTTTCCCAGAATATGACCCAAAACGGAATTGTGGGAAAAAACGATATTGCGCTTGTTCAAATCCTTATCAATGGTGTCAAGCAGATGCTCGATTTTCACCACCGTTTCGTTGTTTTCGGCCTCGACAACGATATTGGCCTCCTTGGCGATATTCATAATGGAAAAGAGGGATTTCAAGGCGCTGATATCGTTGCTCGACATGGAGTGCTTTCCGTCGTTTTCCACGTTCGACAAAAGAATGCCGATATACCTTGCCTTTTCCAAGGAAATGTCGCTTAAATGCTTTTGCGAGGTCGGGCTTCCGTTTTTGATAAACAGGCGAATGCCCTGCATTCTTCTTTGGTTCTCGGTAAAGATATTCTGAATGGAGTTTAAGACCTCTTCTCTCTCCGTCTCGGTCAGAATCACGATGTTCTTTTCGCCATCCAAGAAGGAGAGATCGTATATCAGATGCGCACCGATAGAGGACCAGTTCAAAAAGACGTAGTGATTTGAAAGCTTGATTTTGCCAAGGTTGTTCATGCGCTTATCAATGGTTGCCTGCAAAACGTTGGTGGTAAAGCCGATGAGGGCGCCCGAAAAGACTATCATCTGCACAACCGTCAGAACGATTTTGATAACGAAGCAGGCCAAATCCTCTTAGGAATTGACGAAATCGTATATACCGTCCGAGCACATCGTGTAGGTGAAAATATATGCAAGCTCCTCGAAAAAGCCGTTGCCCGAAACGATGCTCAGAATGGCGGTAAAAAGCGCAATGACAAGCAGGTTCACCGCAACGAGCGAAAGGGCAATGGCGGCTCTTGGGTGAGAATACCACAAAAGCATGAATCGGTTGGTTTTTTCTTTGTTCAAGGTGAGGCCCTCCAAACGTCTGAAATCACAAGATGAAATAATTATACTAAATATTGAAGTCTTTGTCAATGGGCGCTGCGCAAAGAATGCTTGCTCTCTTGACTTTTCCAGACCCTCGTGCTATAATGAGGTCACAAAAGAATACGCGGCAGGTCAAAAACGGTCTTTCGTTTTTGAAATCGCAGGATTTTTTCCTGCGGGGATAAGGAAATCGCGGTGCAAATCCGCAGCAACAGCCATTACCGTAACGCCTTTGGGCAAGGGCCAAGTCGGAATGCTTATCCTGCCGTGACCGATAAAGGTCTCTCGGGCAATGGGAGAGGCGCGGCAGAAAAGCAAACGGGAAAAAGCTTCCCCTTTGCGCTTTTTTCGCGCTCTCCTTGGAGGGCGCTTTTATTTATCCTTTTGTAAATTTCATCAAAAGGAAAGAAAAAACATGAAAGCAAACAAAATTCTCACAAAAACTTCGGCACTTCTTCTCGTTTTCATTCTCGCCCTCTCGCTTTTTGCCTGCCATAAGCCGACAAGCACCGAGCTTCTTTGGCAAGGCGCCGCTTATACCGAGGATACAACGCTCGGCGAGGGTGCGAAAACCGTTTTCGTTACGGTGACAGCAGGGGAGAAATCCATTCTTTTCACCATTAAAACCGACGCCGACATTTTGGGAGACGCGCTTTTGGCGCACGGCTTGGTTGAAGGAGAAAACGGCCCTTACGGCCTTTACGTCAAGCGCGTCAACGGTATTTTGGCCGATTTTGATATGGGCGGCTACTACTGGGGCTTGCGCTTGAACGGAAAGGACACGATGTACGGCGTTGACGGCGCCGCAATCTCGGGCGAGGAGCATTATGAGCTTATTTACACGAAATAAAGCCGAAGCGGCAAAGGAAGAGGCGCCGCCAAATCGGGCGGTCTCTGCGGCCAAGTCGCACGCGCGCATACGGGAGCTTGTGATTTTCGCGCTTCTCGGCGCCATCATGTTTGGCTCCAAGGTGATAATGGAGGGTCTGCCCAACATCCATCCGCTTGGAATGTTAATCATGGTTTACACGCTCGTTTTTCGCGTCAAGGCGCTGATTCCTCTTTATTTATATGTGTTTTTAAACGGGCTTTTCGCGGGCTTTTCGCCTTGGTGGCTTCCGTATCTTTATATATGGACGATTCTTTGGGG
>JBGVMO010000147.1:0-1953 GCA_045124835.1 Eubacteriales bacterium | reverse complement strand
GAACCACGCTTAAAATCATAACGGCACTCCTTGCCGTTCTGGAAACCAGCGCGGTCTTCGTGCTTGCCGCTTCGTTTTTTGTTGTATCTCTTCCCGTCACGGTTCTGATCTCCTATGCGGCGCTTCTGTTCACCTTCTTTCGGGGACGTCGGCATCGGAAAAGGATTCAGGAGCGGATTCGTCAGAAAAAGATCGTAATTTTCTTTCCGCCCAAGCACTACGATACCGCTACGGATTCCTTTTTTAGCGGAATGGTGCGAAGTGAGGCGCAAAAGGGCGACCGTTTTTGCGTAATCGTCTCTCCCTATTTTTTGAAAAGCACGGGGCTTGACCCGAACCGAAAGAAGTCCTATCTGATCGCCCGCTTTGAGGAAGACAATCTGCTTTTGATCCGACGGCACTACTATTTTACCTTAAAAAAGAAGATATTCGCTTCTCATTCCTTGCCGATCACCGAAATCTATTGAAAGGAACATCCTATGATTACCTTGATTTACGGTAGCTGGGGGAGTGGCAAAACCACCGCGGTTTTGAACGCCATTGCCAAGGATACCCAGTCCTCCCTCCATACCTTTCTCCTCGTTCCCGAGCAGGAAGCCGTTCAATCGGAGAGGGCAACCCTCCGGCTTCTCCCTCCCTCCGCTCAGCTTCATCTGGAGGTATTGAATTTTTCCAGACTGTATAACCGCGTTTGTCGGGAATACGGCGGTCTTTCCTATCGCTATATCACCAAACCCATCCGTCATTTGCTGATGTGGCAAAATCTCCGTGAGCTTTCCCCCTTATTGGAGGAATACGGTGCCCTGTGCGGTAAGGACTCCTCCTTGGGAGAGATTATGCTCTCAGCAATCGGCGAGTGCAAGGCGAGCGGCATTACCCCCGAACAACTGGAAAGAGCGGCACAGAAGCTGGCGGGAGACGATCCTTTGGGCAAACGACTTCGGGATCTGGCTTTGATCTATGCCTCCTTTGACCGACTGGTGGCGCAAAACTACAGTGACTCCGCCGACGATCTGGCAAGGCTTTATGAAATTCTGAAAACAGAACGCTTTTTCAAGGGAGCAAACGTCTACGTGGATTCCTTTACCTCCTTTACGGCGGTAGAGCACCGTATTCTTGAAAAAATATTTGAGCAAGCCGAAAACGTAACGGTAACCATTCCTCTTCCCCATCCCGAGTGCAAAGACATCAGCACAGCGGGAATTCGAGACTCCATGGAAAAGCTGATCGCCTCTGCCGAGCGGCACGGCGGTCATCGGCAAATCATTCTGCGTGAGAATCATCGGGCGACCTCTCCCGCGCTTGCCTATCTGGCGCAAAACATTTGGCGCATGGACGTATCGGCGGGAGACGGAACCGTCTATCCCGACGGCAGTATTCAAATGGAGATCTGCGATACGCCTTACGCCGAGGCAGACGCCACTGCCGCCCACATTCTCACGTTATTGCGAGAAGGCGTGCGCTGTCGGGATATTGTGGTGTTGATGCGCGATCCCGAAAAATATCGGGGCATTCTTGAGCCCGCATTTGAGAAAAGCAATATTCCCTACTTTTTCTCCCAGAAAACCGACCTTTGCGCCATGCCCCCCGTCAAGCTCCTGCTTTCCGCCCTGCGGATCAAGCAATACAACTGGCAAAAAAACGATATCATTTCTCACGTCAAAACGGGGCTGTACGATTTCCCATCCCGTTCTGTTGATCTTTTTGAGGAATACGTGGATACGTGGAACATTCACGGTGCTCGCTTTACCGACGGAGATTGGACGATGAATCCCGACGGCTTCGAGGAGCGGATATCCGAGCGAGGAAAAGGAATCCTCTCCGCCGCCAACGAAATCAGACGCTCCCTCACGCAAACGCTTGAAGCCTTCTTTATTTTTCTGGATGCCGCCAAAACGGTACCTGAGCTGTGTCAAGCCGTGTACCGATACTTTACGGATATTCGTCTGGAGG
>JBGVMO010000146.1:0-1696 GCA_045124835.1 Eubacteriales bacterium | reverse complement strand
CTCGTTACCCATGGTAGGAAGAATGTTCTTCACAGCCTGCGGCACGACTATCTTAATCATCGCAACCGAGAAGGGCATACCGACGGCTCTTGCGGCCTCCATCTGTCCGGGGTCAACCGACTGAATACCGCCGCGCATAATTTCCGAGATATACGCGCCGCTGTTAAGGCCGAAAATCAGCGTACAGGAGGCAACGGGGTCAAGGTGCACGCCAAGCAGGGGCAAAAGAATGTAGTAGCCTAAAAGCAGCTGCACAACGATAGGTGTTCCGCGGAAGAAGGCCACGTAAACCGAGCAAATCTTTTGTCCGTAGCGAGTAAGCTTCTCATACGGAGGAATCACGCGCACCACGGCAATGACGGTGCCGATGAGCGATCCGATGATAAAGCCGAAAAGGGTGATGAGGCCCGTATTTTTCATACCGTTCAGAAGAAGCTTATAGCCGCTGTTCGTTACGAAATAATTGTAGAAGAATCCCCATCTTTTGCCGAAATTAAAACGGTCGGCAACGGTTAAAGCAAGAAGAACGCCAAGTGCAACCACAACAAGAATTGCAAGCACGTCCATCCAATGCTTTTTCAAAAACTTTTTCATAGCAAATCCTTTTTACAGTATTCAAAAGCGCTTATAACACAGAGAAAGCAAGGCGGGTTTCCCCAGCCTTGCTTTTTTTGGTCAGCTTAGTTGACTGCGTTAATCTTCTTAACGATTTCCTTTGCGGGACCTTCATCGATTACCACGTAGGAAACGTTGCCGTTGATGATGTTCTGCACCGCAAGTGCGCCGGTGTTGTAACCAACGGTCTCAAAGCCAAAGCCATCGAAGCCCCAATCGGCATCGCCCTTGCAGTAGAGCTCGCCGGTGGTGCCGGTCTGAACGCCAACCTTCTTGTCCTTGCCGAAGCCCTTGAGGATGTTTTCTACATCTGCAACGGTCTGGCAAGCATCAAAGGTGGTGTCATCCTCAGCAACGATGATCATCTGAGATGCATCGTAGTAAGGAGTGCCGAAGTCAAGGATTTCCATACGCTTTTCGGAAACGGTAAGACCTGCAGCAGCGATATCGCAGATGCCGCCGGCAACGGTAACCTCTTGGCCGTTTTCATCCTCATACGTACCGCCCTGTGCGGAAACGGAGAGACATACAGCATCAAAGTTCATATCGTTGATGTAAAGCTCTTTGCCAAGGTAGGTAGCGAACGCTGCCATGATTTCCATATCAACACCGTAGTAGTTGACGCCCTCCTTGTACTCAAAGGGAGCAAATGCGGCGTTGGTAGCAACAATCAGCTGGCTTCCGTCCGTCTTCATCTCTGCAGCAGAGGTTACGGGAGTGGGGGTGCCATCGCCGAAGTACTTGTTAACAATCGCATCGAACGTTCCGTTGTCCTTGATCTCAGCCATAAAGGTGTTGAGCTGAGTAAGAAGCTCCGTGTCGCCCTTCTGAACGGCAAAGGCATACTCCTCTTCGGTCAACTTGATATCGATGACCTTTACGCCCTTAACGGTATTGCCGCAGGAGCTGAAGCCTGCAAGGCAGGAAACCAGCATCAATGCTGCCAAGGCAAGTGCCAAAAACTTTTTCATTGTAAAATTCCTCCAAATAAGAATTAATTAATAAGTGCCACCATTATACAGCACAATTTTATAAAAGTCAAGGGTTATTGCAAAACTTTTTTCATTTTTATTGAATATTT
>JBGVMO010000145.1:0-36876 GCA_045124835.1 Eubacteriales bacterium | reverse complement strand
TGTCCTCTCTTCGACAGCCCGTTGTCTTAATGCACCGTCATCCCGACGGTGACACCGTTGGCAGCGCCATTGCCTTAATGCACGTTTTGAAGGAAATGGGCGCCGCGCCCGTTGGCCTTTGCGCCGACCCGATGCCCGAGAGGCTTTCCTTTCTGGCCAAGGCCTTTCCCATTTACACCGCCCTGCCCGACGGCAAGCACGATATCGTTGCGGTGGACGTGCCCTCTGTTCAGCAAATGGGCGAGCTTGGCCCCGTTTTAGTGGGCGAGCACGCACCCCTTCTGATGATAGACCATCACGCCATCGGCTCTCCCTTTGCGCCGAGTCTCATCGACCCCTCTGCCGCGGCCGCAGGCGAGCTTGTATACCTTTTGGCCGAAAAGGCGCTGCATATGGGGTTAATCAAGCAGATTCCCGTTGAGGCAAAAACGGCGCTGTACGCCGCGCTTTCCTCCGATACGGGCTGCTTCCGCTATTCCAACACCACCTCTCGCACCCTACGCATTGCCGCGGCGCTTTTGGAGGACAAGGCGGTGGATTCTGCAAAAATCAACCATCTTCTTTTCGAGGCCAAGAGCGAAAGACAGCTGTTGGCCGAGGCCTACGCCATTGAGCATACCAAAACGACGAACGGCGGCAAAATCGCTTGGGTAACCATCACCCAAGGTGAGCGGCTTGCCCTTGGCGTTGAGGAAGAGCATTTGGACACGGTGATTGATATGGTGCGCTCGCGCATCGGCGTTGAAATCGCCTTCTTCATCCGCGAAAGCAAGGACGGCTCCTTCAAGGCCTCCCTGCGCTCAAGCGGCTTCAACGTGGCAGAGGTTGCCTCCACCTTCAGCGGTGGCGGCCACGTGCGCGCGGCAGGCTGCACCATCACCGCTTCCGACATTGATGCGGCCGTCAAGGCGCTGCTTGACGCCATTTTGAAAAGAATTTAAAGGTACGGCGCAAAAATCGCCACCGACAAAGCCAAGTAAAGAAAGGAATACCCAATATGAAAGCTGTCAGAAAAGCCATTATTCCCGCGGCGGGTCTTGGCACCCGTATGCTTCCCATCTCGCACGCCGTTCCGAAGGAAATGCTGCCCATTGTGGATATGCCCGCCATCTCGTATTTGGTGGAAGAGGCCGTGGCAAGCGGCATTGAGGATATTCTTGTCATCACCAACAGAGAAAAGGACGCTATGGAGTCCTTCTTCGACTATTCACCCGAATATGAGGCGCGCCTTTCTCTCTCGGGCAAGACTGCCGAGATTGAAAGAATGCGCAAAATTGCCGACAGCGCCAATATCTTTTTCCTGCGTCAGAAGGAGGCCAAGGGCCTTGGACACGCGGTTGGCAGAGCGCGCAGCTTTGTGGGAGACGAGCCCTTTGTGGTTCTGTACGGAGACGATATTATTTTCTCCGAGACCCCCGTTTGCCGTCAGCTGATGGACGCCTACGAGGCCTACGGTCGCCCCGTTGTCGGCGTGAAGCCCGTGCCGATGGAGCTTGTGCGCAAGTATTGCTCCTTGAAGGCAGAGAAAATCGAGGGCACCGACAACCTCTACTACTGCGACGATATGATTGAAAAGCCCGCGCCCGGCAAGGAATACACCAATCTTTCCATTCTCGGCCGCGTTCTTCTGACCCCCGAATTCTTTGACATTATCGACGCTTTGCCCCCCGGCGCAGGCGGCGAAATCCAGCTGACCGACGCGATGGCAAGCTACGCCAGAGCCAAGGGCGTGACCGCGCTTGAATTTGAGGGCACGCGCTACGATATGGGCTCAAAGCTCGGCTTTATGATGGCGAACGTTGCCAAGGCCGTCACTCACCCCGAAATCAAGGACGATTTTATCGCCTTCTTGCGCGAGTTCTCCAAGACCCTCTGATATGGGAAACGAGCTTCTTTTTCGCGAGGCCGAGGAAAGCGACCTTGCCTTTCTCGTCATGGCGGAGCGCCTTTGCTTTCCGCCTGACGCTTGGACGGAATCGCTTTTGCGCGCCCATATGGATTCGCCCGTCGGCAAGACCTTCCTCTTAGAAAAGGGCGGCGAGCCCGTTGCGTATTTGCTTGCCTCCGTTATCCTGCCCGAAGGCGAGGTTCTTCGCATTGCAACCCTGCCGCACCACCGTCAAGGCGGCTATGCCAAGGCTCTGCTCGCGCGCTTTTTAGAAACCGTGCCCCTCTGCTTTTTAGAGGTGAGAGAATCCAACACCCCTGCGCGCCGCTTATACGAGGCATTGGGCTTCATAAAAACGGGCACACGCGCACATTACTACCAAAATCCAACGGAGGATGCTTGTTTATACAAGAAGGACAATGATACGCATAATAGGCTTTGAAAGCTCCTGTGACGAGACCGCCGTTGCCGTTGTGGAGCAAAACGAGGACGGCAAGCTAACCATTTTATCAAACGTTGTAGCCTCTCAGGTGGACACCCACAGGCTGTACGGCGGCGTTGTTCCCGAAATTGCGAGCCGCGCACACACCGAGGCCATCTCTGCGTTGACTTATCAAGCCTTAGAGGAGGCGAAGCTCACGCCAAAGGACTTAAACGCCGTGGCGGTCACCTCGCACCCCGGGCTTATCGGGGCGCTTCTGGTTGCCGTTAACTTTGCCAAATCCTTCGCGCTCGCCCATGGGCTTCCCATCTACGGCGTTGACCATATGCGCGCCCACGTTGCCGCCGCCTTTCTTGCGGAAAGGGCGCCCGAATTTCCCTTTCTCGCCATCACCGTTTCGGGTGGGCACACCTCGCTTTACGCCGTTGCCTCTCCAAGCGAAAGCCGCCTTGTCGGCTCCACACGCGACGATGCCATTGGCGAGGCCTTTGACAAGGTCGGGCGGCTTTTGGGCTTGCCCTACCCCGCAGGCGCCGCCTTTGATGCGCTCGCCAAGGAGGGCTTTGTCGAGGCAACGGGCGAAGCGGATGCCGCCAAGGCGCTCGCGCTTTTTCCCAAGTGCGATTTTTACCGTGATATTGCCTATCGTCTCCCCTCTCCCGCCTTGCACGACGGAAGCCTTGATTTTTCCTTTTCGGGCTTAAAGACGGCGGCGGTAAATCTGATGCACCACGTCAAGCAAAAGAACGAGACGCTCCCTGCCTCTCTTTTTGCCGCCCGTTACACCTATGAGGCGGTTTCTGCGATTGCAAGACAGGCCGAGGCGGCGCTCTTGCAATACAATCTTCCCGCCATCGTGCTTTGCGGCGGCGTTGCCGCCAATTCGCATCTGCAAAACGCCCTTCGCGCGATTTGCAAAAAGCATAAACGAGACTTCTTCGTTCCCCCTCTCTCCCTTTGCGGAGACAACGGCGCAATGGTCGCCGCCGAGGGCTGCTTTGCCTATCAATACGCTACGCCCGACACCTGCGGGCTGAATGCCTCCGCCGCCGATTGAGTGCGGCAAGAAAGGACACCGCTTTACCGTGAAACGTATCATTGAAGACCCAACCGTCTACGCAGGCAAGCGCGAATGCGTGCCCCCTGCCGTTATTCGCCGCCTGCCGCGCTACCATCGCTTTCTCGGCGAGATGCTGCGAAGCGGCAAGCTGCGCACCAGCTCCTCCGAGCTTTCGCAGTGCATGGGCGTTACCTCCTCGCAAATTCGGCAGGATTTGAACTATTTTGGCGGCTTCGGCCAGCAGGGCTACGGCTACAACGTCAAATTCCTGCACGACTCCATTGCAGATCTGCTTGGAATGGAGGAGGGCTTTTCCGTTGTTATTATCGGCGCGGGCAATCTCGGTCGCGCCTTGGTGCATAGCCATATGTTTGAGCATCGCGGCATCACCCGTCTTGCGATGTTTGACGTTGACCCTGCCATTATCGGCACCGAAATCAACGGCATTCCCGTTTACAGCGTTGAGGATTTAATCCCCTTCTGTCAGCAAAACGCGGTAGACATCGGCGTTTTGACAACCCCCAAGGACGAGGCGCCCTTCGTTGCCGAGCGGCTGGCAAGGGCAGGCGTTTCGGGCATCTGGAACTTTTCCAATATGGAAATTTCGCTTCCCGAATACGATGTTGCCATTGAAAATATGCATATGGGCGACTCCTTGATGGCCCTTTGCTACGGCCTGAAAACGAAAAAGCTTTTAAAGAAAGAATAAAAACAACCGTTGAAGGTAAAGTCTATGTCAGAAAAAAGCTATCAAATCAAAAAAGGGGCCCTTGCCTCTTCAAGCGCCGTCTTTTCGGAGGCAAGCGCTGAGGAGCTTCGCCTTTTGGTCGTTTTATACGAGAACGAAGGCGGCCTTCCGCTTTCCGCCTTAGCCGCATCCGCGATGCTGTCCGTCAAGGAAGCAGAGGCCGCCATTTCCTTCTGGCGCGGCGCGGGAATTGTCTCGACCGTATCGGCCAAAAGGGCCGAGAGCGCCAAAGCGGAGAGCGCCAAGGAAGAGACCTCCGCCAAAACGAAAAAGAAGCCCATTGAGCGCAACGAGGGTCTTCCCTCCTACTCTATCGGCCATATCGCCGATGCGGCAAAAGCAGAGGGACTTGCCTCCTTCTTCTCGGCCTGTGAGCAGATTCACGGCAAGGAGCTGAACGAAACGGACATCAGCACTTTGCTTTGGATGCACGAGGAGCTGGCCTTGGATTGCGAATACATACTCATCCTTCTTGCCTTTTGCGAGGGAAGCGGCAGAAAGCCCCTTCGCTATACCCAGAAGGTTGCCCACACCCTCTTTGATCAAGACATTGTTACCGTGCGCGACCTAACCGCCTACATTGAGCGCAAGAACAAGGCGCGCTCGCGTGAGGGTGGGCTTCGCCGTATGTTCGGCATCGGCGAGCGCAGGCTGACCGAGAAGGAGGAGGAATGCTTCCTTCGCTGGTGCACCGAATACAATTACGGAGACGATATTATCGGGCTTGCCTTTGACATCACCGTCGGGGCAACGGGCAAGGCCTCCGTTCCCTACGCCGACAAAATTATACAAAGCTGGAACGCCGCCGGTGTTAAATCAATAGCGGACGCCGAGCGCGCCGTTGAGGAGAACAAAAAATCGCGCACCCCCGCCGCCAAAAAGGGCAAGGCTCGCTCAGAGGCGGCCGAGGCCGAAAGCCGCGATATGCAAAGCTTCGACGTGGACGATTTCTTTGCCCACGCATTAGAAAGAAGCTACGCGCCCAAGGACAAAAAGAACAACTAAGACACGAAAAGTGAGGACAAGCCATGGGATACAGTAAAGAGGTCTATCTTGCCGTTTCCAAAAAATTAGAGGAGCGCAGAAGCCGCGCCACGCGCGCGTCCGACGAGCGCCATCGGCAAATATACGCGCTTTCCCCTGAAATTGCACAGATTGACGCCGCCTTGGCAGGCACCTCGGCCAAGCTTTGCGCCGTTGCCTTTGGCAAGCCTGCAAACGTCGAGAAGGAGATTGCCGAAATCCGCGAAGAAAACCTCGCCCTGCAAAAAAAGAGGGCCGAGCGTCTTTCCGCCCTCGGCTTTGCCAAGGACTACACCGCCGTCGTTTACACCTGCCCACTCTGCAAGGACACGGGCTATACCGAAAAGGGTATGTGCGACTGTATGCGCCGTTTGCTTGCCGAGGAATCTCTGCGCGTTTCGGGGCTTGGCGCACTTGCCCTTTCCCAGAGCTTTGATAACTTTTCCTTAGAATATTACGCAGATAACCGCCCCTACGCCGAAAAGGCCCTGCGCGATGCCTTGGCCTTCTCAGAGGATTTTGAGGAAACGCGCGCCAACCTTCTGTTTGTTGGCGGCACGGGGCTTGGCAAAACCCATCTTTCCACCGCCATTGCGCGCCGCGTTATCGAGCGGGGCTTTGACGTGGTATACGACATTGCACCCAACGTCATTGCGGATTTTGAAAAGGAAAAATACAAGCGCTTTGACGACGAGGAGGATCACACCGAAAAATATTTCCGTGCCGACCTGCTTATCATCGACGATCTTGGCACGGAGCCCGAATCTCCCTTTGCCCTCTCCTCCATTTTCCGTCTTTTAAACACCCGCTTGAACAACGGGCAAAGCACCATCATCAGCACCAATCTCGGCCAAAAGAACCTCGCCGAGCGCTACGAGGCGCGCATTACCAGCCGCTTGCTCGGAAGCTTCATTCCCTACGTCTTTAAGGGCGTTGACGTGCGCCGTCAGAAGAGCTGATGATTTGCTGTGTAACAGGGCATCGCCCGCAGGGCTTCCCCTTCTCCTATTTCAAGCCCTCCCTTCCCCTTTCCCGTTACCGCGCCGCCCTGATAGAAACGGTGGACGAGCTGATAAGGACGGGCTACACCCACTTTATCACGGGTATGGCGCTTGGCGCGGATTTGGATTTTGCCGAGGCGGTCTTGGCGCTGAAGCGGCAGTACGAGGGGCGCTTTGCCATCACCTTGGAGGCGGCCATTCCCTGCCCCGACCAATGCAAGAAATGGAAAAGCGAGGACATCGTCCGCTACCAAAAAATTCTTGCCGCCTGTGATGAAAGGCGGGTGCTTTCCCCCTATTATACCTCCGGCTGTATGCACCGCCGCAACGAATATATGGTGGACAAGGCCGACTTGGTTTTGGGCATTTGGAACGGAAAGCAAGAGGGCGGCACCTGGTCAACCCTCTCCTACGCCAAGAAAAAAAGCAAGCCTATCCGCTTGCTTCGCCTGCATCTATTGGTAGAAAACTAAAAAACGCTTTTGACAGTCTGTCAAAAGCGTTTTTCTTATGATATGGGTTCCTCTACCGCCGCGGCGTTCTCTGCCTCGGCAAGGTGAGGATACTTGGCCACCAAAAGCGAAAAGATATAATCTGCCGCCGCCTCGGAGCCGTAATGGTTCTCCCGATGGGCAAGCGCGCGCGCCCGATACCCGTCAAGCAGGGCGGGATTTTGCAGGCACACTTCGATTCTGTCTGCAACCTTGATAGGATCAAACAGCGTCACAGCGCTTCCTACGTGGTCAACGTAATATTCGGCAATGCGGCGCTCAATCACGGTGGCGCAGTTGGTGATAATGGCAGGCACGCCAAAGAAGGTGGGCTCTGCAATAATGTTACCGCTTTTACCGCAGAAAAGGTCTGAAGCAGCAATCATCTGAAAAATATTCTGGGCAAAGCCCTGCGGATAAAAGGAAATGTTCTTTCCTGTTTTCAAGCTCTTAAAATACTCGTAAAGCTCTTCATTCTTGCCGCAAACAGGAACCAGATTGATGGGCAAATCCCGTTCTATCAAAAGCTCGCAGATGCGCTTCATCTGCCCGATGCCGTAGCCGCCCTCCACCAGAATGACGGTGAATTTGTTTTCCTCCCAGCCAAGCGCGCGGCGGTTTTCCGCCTTGTCCATAGAGACCTCAAACGCCTCCTTGCGAATGGAAAAGGGCACAAGCTTGAGATTCTCCTCGTTGAAGCGCACGGGGTGCTTTTTCAGCGCGTGCCGATACCCCGTTTCCATCGACACCATACAAAGATCCGCGGGATAACGGAAGAGTGTGCATATGTAAGCATCGGGACAGTACATTGCCGTGATGGGCTTGTTTTTCATCTTCGTGGCGTAATAGTTGGTGGCCCAATGGGTAGACACCACAAGGTCAGGCGCCAGCTTCTCCATATACGCAACGGAGGGGGGGCGAACACCGGGAACGTAGCAGCTCATGGTTGCCCAGCTGGAAATATACACGCCCCAGAAATCCATATTGAAGCAGGAAAAGCGGCTATACGCGCGAGAACGGTTCTGACGGCGCACGAACTCCGCCATCTTCTGCTCGAATTTTATCATATACTTGTTGCCGCTCTCGGTGAAGAAGTTAGAGCGAACAACCTCGGTCAGATGCCCATATTTTTTCTCGAAGGCGTCGGCAATGCTTCGCATCGGCATAATGTGTCCCATGCCGGCTTCCGTAAACGGAAAAAGAACTCTTGGCTTCTTTTGCATGCGCATTCCCTCCTCTATACTGTCGGGCCTTGGCCCTTCTCAAAGTCGCTCCTATTATACAACTTTTTTGCCCTTCTGTCAATTTGAAAGAGGGGTTTTAGGGCCGATTTCATTTTATTTCACAATTCCAAAGAAAAAGGAGCAGAGCCGATTTGGCTCTGCTCCTTGCAAAGTAGCGGTTTTATTGAGGCTTATTCCTCAGAGGAGGCCTTTGCCTGTCTTTTTTGATTCAGATAGCGGATACCGAAAAGCACGCCAACCGTCAAAGCGGCACCAACGGGCAAGCAGATAAAGGCGTTGGGAACAAAGCCTGCCAGAATGTACATCGCAAAGGAGATACCCGCAACCGTGATGGCATAGGGCAGCTGGGTTTCCACGTGCGCCACGTGGTTGCAGTTTGCACCTGCGGAGGCCATAATGGTGGTATCCGAGATGGGCGAGCAATGGTCGCCGCAAACGGCACCTGCAAGGCAAGCGGAAATGCCAACGAAGAAGAGGGGGTTGGTTACGTCAAACATAGCCGTAACGATGGGAATGAGGATACCGAAGGTTCCCCAAGAGGTTCCCGTTGCAAAGGCAAGCACGCAAGCAACCAAGAAGATAACGGCAGGAAGCAGGGCAAGCAGGGCCGAGGGGAAGCTATTCATCATATCGGCCACAAAGTACTTGGCGCCAAGCAGACCCGTGATGTTCTTCAGGGCCGTTGCAAAGGTCAGAATGATGATAGCGGGCACCATGGCGATAAAGCCGGAGGGAACGCTCTTCATAGCCTCGTCAAAGCTTACAACGCGACGGATAAGGAAGTATACGATAGAAACGACAAGTGCGATAAGACCGCCCCAAGGCAATGCCACGTATGCATCCGTATTACCGAACGAGCCAACGAAATCGTGGAAATATTCGCTCTCTGCGTCAAAGAAGCCGCCAACGTAAATCAAAGCAAATACGCAAGCCACAATCAGAAGGATAACGGGGATAAGCAAATCCCAGATAACGCCGTTGCCAACCTTTTCGGTGGTTTCTTCCTTGCTGAGCGCGGCAAGCTCGCCGTCCTTCTCTGCCTTGATTTCGAACTCGGCCATCTTGCCGTAGTCATAGCCCATAATGGCAAGCGCGATAATGAAAACGAAGGTCAGAAGCGAATAGAAGTTAAAGGGAATAGCCTGTACGAAAAGCTGAATGCCCGACATACCCTCAACCTCAACGCAGCCCGAAACGGCGGCGGCCCAAGAGGAAATGGGAGCAATCATACAAATAGGAGCAGCCGTTGCGTCAATGAGGTACGCAAGCTTCACGCGAGACATCTTGTGCTTGTCGGTGATGGGGCTCATAACGGAGCCAACCGTCAGGCAGTTGAAATAGTCGTCAATAAAAATCAGAACGCCAAGAACGAAGGTGGCAATTGCCGCGCCTGCCTTGGTCTTGATGTGGGTCTCTGCCCACTTACCGAAAGCGGCGGAAGCACCCGTCTTATTCACCAAGGAAACGATAATGCCGAGAATGACAAGGAAGATGAAGATACCGGCCGTATCGGCGGCGGCGGTAATCAAGCCGTCGTTTACGATAGCGTCAAGCGAGCCTGCAAACGCATAGCGCGCCGCCATCAAGCCGCCTGCCAGAATACCGAAGAACAAAGAGGAGTAAACCTCCTTGGTAATCAAAGCAAGACCGATAGCAATCAGGGGAGGAAGAAGCGCCCAAAGAGATCCGCGAACCACAGCCTCGCCACCGCAGGTGCCGCAGGTGCCGTCCTCGCAGTCGGAGCAGGCGACCATTTCGCCGCTTTCCTTGTCAAGAACCTCCATCGTACCGCCGCAGCTGGTACAAAGACCGTTCTCACAGTCAGGACAGTCAACCATCTTTTCCGAGCCGCCGGTAATTCCCTCTACCGTCAAAAGAACGACGAAGAGGAGCGCGACTACGAGAAGAACGATTTTTCTTACTTTCGTCATAATAGCCTCCAGAAATGATAAAATAGATACCCTATTATACCGCTATCGCGCCCGTTTGTCAATCCCTTTTCTTCCTGCTTTTTCCGCTTTCTCTCTTCCTTTATTATTAAAACACCGAAAGAACGGCGCTTTTTTTCATGCTTTCGGCCTTTTTTTAAAATTTTTTCAACTTTTTTTGATTTTCCTCTTGACTTTAATAAAGTAAAGTGTTAAACTGTTAAAGTACTACTTTTGGGAGGTGCGTATGTTAAAAACGAGTAAGGAGAGCCTGAAGGCTCTTTATAAGGCACTTTTGCTATTGGAGAATGAAGAGGAATGCGAGAGCTTTCTTGCAGACATCTGCACCTATCAGGAGCTTGAATCCTTGGCGCAGCGCTTGCAGGTTGCCCTGATGCTTGACGAAGGAAAGAGCTATCTTGAGGTCAACAAGGAAACGGGCGTTTCCACCGCAACGATTGGGCGCGTCAGCCGTTCCCTGCAATACGGGCAAGGCGGCTATAAAACCGTGCTTGACCGACTGAAAAAGTAACCCCTGCGCGAAAGGACACAAAAATGAATTTTGATACCTCTATCTTAAAGCCCGAGGAGCTTGCAACCTTTGCGTTGCGCGCGCTCTACGTGGAGGCGGGCTACAAGCAATTTAAAATGAGCAAGTTTGAGGAGTATGATCTTTACTCCAAGAACAAGGATTTTCTGGTTTCGGACGGGGTTATCACCTTTACCGATACCGACGGAAAGCTTCTGGCCCTGAAGCCCGACGTGACGCTTTCCATTATCAAGAGCTCCAAGGACACCGAGGGTGTCAGCAAATATTTTTATGACGAAAACGTCTACCGCATTTCCAAGGACTCGCATTCCTACAAGGAAATTCGTCAAACGGGCCTTGAATGCATCGGAAGCATCGGCTGTGAGGCAATCAAGGAGGTTTTATCCTTGGCTCTTGCAAGCCTTTCTCGTATTTTCGCCAAATACAAGCTTTCGCTTTCCTCCGTTGCGCTGGTGGACGCCCTGCTTGCCGCCTACGGCATTGCGGGCGAGAAGGTCTCCGTCTTTTACGAGGCCTTAAAGGAGAGAAACCTCTCCCTGCTTTCCACGCTTTGCGAGGGCGAGGCCTATTCTGCCCTCTCGCTTCTTTTCCGCGTTGAAAACGACTACGAGAACGCGCTTGCCGCGCTCAAGAGCATTGCCGTTACCAAGGAGAGCCTTGCGGCTGTTTCTTCGCTTGAAGCCGTCCTCCAAGGGCTTCCCAAGGATGCCGTTTCGCTGGATTTTTCCATCACCTCCTTTGACGGCTACTACAACGGCGTTGTTTTCAAGGGCTTTGTTGACGGTATTGCAAGCCCCGTGCTTTCGGGCGGTCAGTACGATAAACTGATGAAAAAGATGGGCCGTAAGAGCTCGGCCATCGGCTTTGCCGTGTATATGGACACGATTGCCGGCTATTCCCCCGCGCTTGCCGCTGAAAAGGACGAATATATTCACGTGGCACTTCCCAAGGGACGCCTTGGCGAAAAAATATACGAAATGTTTGAAAAGGCGGGCTATCCCTGCCCCGAAATCCGCGAAAAGACCCGTCGCCTCATTTATGAGAACAGCGAGAAGAAAATTCGCTTTTTCTGGGTTAAGCCCTCGGACGTTTCCATTTACGTGGAAAGAGGCGCGGCCGACATCGGCGTTGCAGGCAAGGACATCCTCGCGGAATACGCGCCCGACGTGTACGAGCTTTTGGACTTAAAGACGGGCAAATGCCGCATGGCCGTTGCAGGCAAAACGGACTTTGTGGATGACGAAAGCAAAACGCTTCGCGTTGCCACCAAGTTTTCAAGGATTGCCAAGGAATATTACGCGGCCAAGGGGCGCGACATTGAAATCATTCATCTGAACGGCTCCATTGAGCTTGCCCCCCTGCTTTCGCTTTCCGACGTTATCGTGGACATTGTGGAAACGGGAAAGACCCTGCTTGAAAACGGCCTTATCCCCTTTGAAACCATCCTGCCCATCAGCGCGCGCCTCATTGCCAACAAGGCCTCTTACAGCTTCAAGGGCGAAAAAATCGAAGAAATCAAGAAAGAGCTTGCAAAGCTTTTGGTAAACGAAAATGATTAAGATATACAAATACGGAGAGCTATCTCCCGAAGAAATTTTTGCAAGAAACGATGCGGAGCTTGACGTTTCCGCACCCGTATCCGAGATTATTGAAAACGTCAAAGCCCGCAAGGACGAGGCGCTTTTTGAATACTGCCTGCGCTTTGACAAAGCAAGCCTCTCCTCCTTGGAGGTAACGCCCGAGGAGATTGAGGAGGCCTTCTCCTTGGTTGACGAGGCCTTTCTTGACACCTTGCGCGAGGCGGCCGCCAACATCACCGCCTTTCACGAGAAGCAAAAGCGCACGAGCTTCATCATCAACGAAAAGGACGGCGTCATTATCGGCCAGAAGATAACCCCCATTGAAAAGGTTGGTCTTTACGTGCCGGGCGGCACGGCCGCCTACCCCTCCACCGTCTTGATGGACAGCATTCCTGCCAAAATCGCGGGCTGTAAAACCCTTTGCATCACCACGCCCCCCAAGGCAGACGGCAAAATCAATCCCTACATTCTGGCCGCGGCTAAAATTGCAGGTGTGGACAGAATCTTCAAGCTTGGCGGCGCGCAAGCCATTGCCGCTTTGGCCTACGGCACCGAAACGGTGCCGCGGGTTGACAAAATCGTCGGCCCGGGTAATGCGTACGTGGCCGAGGCCAAGCGCCAGGTATTCGGTCGGGTTGCCATCGATATGATTGCAGGCCCCAGCGAAATTTTGGTGATTGCAGACGAAAAGAGCAACCCTGCCTTTGTGGCAGCCGACCTGCTTTCCCAAGCCGAGCATGACAAAATGGCAAGCGCGGTTCTGGTGACCGACAGCGAGGCTCTTGCCCTTGCCGTTCAGGCGGAAATCGAGCGTCAGCTTGCCCTTCTGCCTAGACATGAAATCGCCCGCGCCTCGATTGATAACAACGGCAAAATCATTCTTACCGACAATATTGCAGACGTTCTTGCCGTTGCCAACGAGATTGCGCCCGAGCATTTGGAGCTTTGCCTTGACAATCCCTTTGATTATCTTGACAAAATCGAAAACGCAGGAAGCATCTTTATGGGTCGCTACTGCCCCGAGGCACTCGGCGACTACTTTGCCGGCCCCAACCACACCCTGCCAACCTCGGGCACAGCGCGCTTTTCCAGCCCCCTTTCCGTTGACGATTTCGTAAAGAAATCCCAGTACACCTACTACACCGAGGGCGCTTTGCGCCGCGTGTATGACAAGGTTGCCCTGTTTGCCGAGCGCGAGGGACTTTCCGCGCACGCAAGAAGCGCCACCGTGCGTTTTGAGGAGATTAAGGACGATGAGTAAGTTTATGAACAGCCGCCTTTCCTCCCTTGAGGCCTACGTGCCGGGCGAGCAGCCCAAGGATATGGCGTATATCAAGCTGAATACCAACGAATCCCCCTTTCCGCCTGCCCCTGCCGTGCTTGCGGCGCTGGATGCCGAGGCCGCCGCCAAGCTTCGCTTGTACTGTGATCCCGAGGCCTCCCTGCTGAAGAAGGCGCTGGCAGATGCCTACGGCGTTCTTCCCGAAAACGTGTTCGTTTCCAACGGCTCGGACGATATTCTCAATTTTGCCTTTTTGGCCTTCGGCGAGGGCGGCGTGGCCTTCCCCGATATTTCCTACGGCTTTTACGAGGTTTTTGCCGACTTGCACGGCATTTCTGCCGAAAAAATCCCCTTAGCAGAGGATTTTTCCATCACACCCTCCGATTATTTCGGCAAGGGCAAAATGGTTTGCATCGCGAACCCCAACGCGCCAACGGGTATGGCCCTCTCACTTGACGAGGTGGAGGCCATTGTTAAGCGCAACCAAGACAGCGTTGTGCTGATTGACGAGGCCTACGTGGATTTCGGCGGCGAGACCTGCGCTGCGCTGACGAAAAAATACCCCAACCTGCTTTGTGTTGCCACCTTCTCCAAATCGCGCAGTATGGCGGGCGCAAGACTCGGCTTTGCCATTGCAAGCGAGGCGCTGATTGCCGACCTTGAAAAAATCAAATTTGCCACCAACCCCTATAACGTCAACTCCTTAACCCAGCTTATCGGCAGGGTGACGGTTGAAAACCAAGCCTATTACGATGAAAACTGCCAAAAAATCATCGAGGCGCGCACCTATGCAACCGATGCGCTTCGCGCACTCGGCTTCACCGTTTTGCCCTCCAAGGCCAATTTTATCTTTGCAAAAAGCGATGAAATTTCGGGCGAGGCACTTTACCTTGCCTTAAGAAAACGGGGGATTCTTGTGCGCCACTTCACCAAGGAGCGCATCAAAAGCTTCAACCGCATCACCGTCGGCACGATGGCCGATATGGAGGCGCTTGTTGCCGCAGTCAAGGCCATTTTAGCTGAATAATCCCCTTTTAAGAAAGGAAATCCTTATGAGAAACGCAAGCATTAACCGCAAAACCGCCGAAACCGACATTTCCCTCTCCCTCCTGCTTGACGGCGAGGGCGAGGCGCAAATCAAAACGGGCTGCGGCTTTCTTGATCACATGCTCACGCTTTTTGCCCATCACGCAAGCGTGAATCTTTCCGTTTCCTGCCACGGCGACGTGGAGGTCGATTACCATCACACCGCCGAGGACATCGGCATCGCCCTTGGTGACGCCATCAAGGCGGCGCTTGGCGAAGGTCGCGGCATTGCGCGCTACGGCCACATCATTCTGCCGATGGACGAGGCGCTGATTCTTGCCGCCATTGATATTTCGGGGCGCGGCATGGCCGTCTTCGATTTGAGCATCCCCACCGAAAAGGTCGGCGATTTTGACACCGAGCTTGTGGAAGAGTTTTTTATCGCGCTTGCGCGCCGCGCAGGCATCACCCTGCATATCAGACAGCTTGCAGGTCTTAACTCGCACCACATCATTGAGGGCGCCTTCAAGGCCTTTGCGCGCGCCTTGCGCGCGGCCGTCAAGGTCGAGGGCGACAAAATCCCCTCCACCAAAGGAGTTCTTTAATGATTGCTATCGTTGAATACGGCGTTGGAAACCTCTTTTCCCTGCGCTCCTCTCTTGCCGCGCTTGGCATCGAAGCTGAGGTAACGGCAGATAAGGCGGTTCTTTCCCGCGCCTCCCACATCATTTTACCCGGTGTTGGCGCGTTTAAAGACGCCGCCGCGCTCTTGGCAAAGGACGGGCTTGACGAATACCTGAAATCGCTGGCGGCCGAGGGCAAGCCGCTTCTTGGCATTTGCCTTGGCATGCAAATGCTTTTTGAAGAGAGCCACGAGTTCGGCGTTCACCGCGGCCTTGGGCTTTTGAAGGGAAAGATTCTTCCCATTGCGCCCAAAATCCCCGAAAGCTACAAGATTCCGCACATCGGCTGGAATCCTCTTTCCATCAAAAAAGTATCCCCCCTCTTCAAGCACATCAAGGACGGGGATGCGGTTTATTTCGTTCATTCCTATTACGCCGAATGTCAGAAGGACGACCTGCTTGCCTGTGCCGAATACGGCGCAGAGCTAACCGCCGCCGTTGCCTCGGGCAATGTGTACGGCTGTCAGTTTCACCCCGAAAAGAGCGGTGAGGTCGGTCTTAACATTCTGAAAGGATTTTCCGAGCTATGAAGCTTTTTCCCGCTATTGATTTATACGGCGGCAAGGCCGTCCGTCTTTATAAGGGCGACTACGCGCAAATGACGGTGTATAACCCCGACCCCCTTGCACTTGCTATGCAAATGGAAGAGGAGGGCGCGGCGTATTTGCACACGGTTGACCTTGAGGGCGCCAAGGATGGCACCACCCCCCATCTTTCCTTGGTGAAGGCCATTGCCGAAAAAACCTCGCTTTTCGTTGAAATCGGGGGCGGCATTCGCGATATGAAAACCGCCGAGGCCTATATTTCTGCGGGCGTTGACCGCATCATTCTCGGCACGGCCGCCGTCAAGAACGAGCCGTTTTTAAAGGAGGCGCTTGCCAACTTTGGTGAGAAGGTTGCCGTTGGTGTTGACATCAAGGACGGGCAGGTGGCCATTCACGGCTGGCAGGAAAAGGCGGATCTTTCCGCCCTCACCTTTATGGAAAAGCTCGTTTCTCTTGGCGCCAAGTACGTTATCTGCACGGACATCTCCAAGGACGGCGCGATGATGGGCACCAACCGCCTGCTTTACAAGCAGCTCAGCGAGCGCTTCCCTCTTCATATCACTGCATCGGGCGGTGTTTCAAGCCTTGACGACCTTATCGCTCTTAAAGCGCTTGACCTTTACGCCGCCATTCTCGGCAAGGCCTACTATACGGGCGCCGTTTCCATTTCCGAGGCGCTTGCCGCCCTCTGCGACTAAGCCGCTTTGCATTTTCACCATCTGAAAAGGAACGAATTATGATAACCAAACGCATCATTCCCTGCCTTGACGTCAGAAACGGGCGCGTGGTCAAGGGAACGAATTTTCAAAACCTCAACGACGTCAGCTCACCCGTTGCGCTTGGCAAGTATTACAGCGCCGCAGGCGCAGACGAGCTTGTCTTTTACGATATCACCGCATCCTTCGAGGAGCGAGGCCTCTTTACCGATATTTTAAAGGAAGTCGCGCGAAACGTCTTTATTCCCTTAACGGTGGGCGGTGGCATCAACACGGTTGCCGATTTTGACCGCGTTTTGCACGCGGGAGCCGACAAGGTCAGCGTCAATTCGGGCGCCATCCGAAATCCCGCGCTGATTGAAGAGGCCGCCAAAAAATACGGCAGCCAATGCGTTGTTCTTTCGGCCGACGTCAAGCGCGTGAACGGAGAGTTTCACGTGTTTGCCAAGGGCGGCCGCGAGGATACGGGCCTTGAGGCGCTTTCTTGGATAAAGCGCTGTGTGGATATGGGCGCGGGCGAGGTTGTCGTCAACTCCATTGACACGGACGGTGTCAAGGGTGGCTTTGATATTCCCCTGCTTTCCGCCGTTTGCAGTCTTGTGCGCGTTCCCGTTATCGCCTCGGGCGGTGCGGGCTGTGCCGAGGATTTTTTAACTCTCTTCAAGGAGGTGCCCTCGATTGACGCAGGGCTTGCCGCCTCCGTTTTCCACTTTGGAGAGGTCAATATCAAGGATTTAAAGCAGATGCTTGCCCAAAACGGCATTCTGATGCGTGTATAAAGAAAGGAATTTACTATGCTGAACATCAACGAGCTTAAATTTGACGAAAAGGGCTTGATTCCCGCCATCGTGCAGGATGCAACGACGGGCAAGGTTTTGACCTTGGCCTATATGAACAAGGAAAGCCTTACCATTACGATGGAAAAGGAGCTGACCTGCTTTTACAGCCGTAGTCGCCAAGAGCTTTGGCTCAAGGGCGAAACGAGCGGCAATTATCAGCACGTGGTTTCCATCACCGCCGATTGCGACAAGGACGCCTTGGTTGTTCTGGTAGACAAGGACGGCCCTGCCTGCCATACGGGCAGCGATTCCTGCTTTGAAGCCCCCCTCTTCCAAAGCGAAAACCGCGCCGCCTTCTCGGCGGACGGGCTTTATAAGCTTTTGCTTGACCGCAAGGCAACGCTGCCCGAGGGCTCCTACACCACCTACCTCTTCCAAAAGGGTATGGACAAGATTCTCAAGAAGGTGGGCGAGGAATCCACCGAGGTTATCATTGCCGCCAAGGGCGGCGAAAAGGGCGAAGCCATTTACGAAATCGCCGACCTTGCCTATCACGTTATGGTGATGATGGTGGAAATGGGCATTTCTGTCGAGGACGTAACAAAGGAGCTTGCCTCCCGTCACGTAGTGGACGTGAAGGTCAAGCAGGAGAAAATGTCTGCCTCTAAAAAATAATGTAAACAAAAGTTTGCATCGAAAGTAAATAAAAAAAGAGCAAGAGCAGAAGGTTTCCTTCGCTCTTGCTCTTTTTTATGCGTTTTTTACGGAAAATCAGTCAATTTCCTCATCGCCGTGCTCAGCCATCCAAGCCAGAGCAACGTCATATGCCTCGTAGTCAAGGTCTGCCATGGTGTTGGTGTGAAGCACAACGCCCTCGATTTCGCCCTTGAGCATCAGCTCGCGGTAGAAATCAAGCTGCCATTTCACAGCCTCGCCGGTAGCTTCCTTGGCTTCGCCGAAGTTCCAGAGGTAGCAACCAACCATGCGGCGCGTGTTGGGGGTGTTCTTCTTGAAGATCTCGAACTTTTCGGGAATCAGCGGAACGTCACATTCCTTCCAAGTCCACATGATAACGCCGTCAAACTCGTCCATATAGGGCTGGAATTCGGCGTCCTCCTTCTCGTCAAGGCCGAACTGGAAGGTGTAAAGCACCATCCAAGAATCCATACGGCGCACGTCGTTGTTGTGCAGCTTCTCATTGGCGGCGCGGAGCACGTCAATCGGAATTCTCTTATATCTGGGCAAGCCGTCCTTGTGTACGCTCTTGAAATCGTCAAAAACAACGCAAGAAATGTTGGGGAAATCCTTTGCCTCGGCAATTGCCTCGTCAATGATTTCGGGGCGCTCATGCATACCGAAGCACTCCCAACCAACGTTTCTCAGGGTGGTGAAGGACTTGTTGTACTGACGTCTGTTAACGTTTACACCAACAGGCACCATGAAGGTGTTACGAACGCCAAGATACAGGCATCCCTCCATAGGCGTCATACGGGATTCCTTTTCGTTGCCGTACTCGTGGTTGTAGCGTCCTTCCGGATGGCCCCAAAGCCAGAACTTATCGCGCAATTTCATAACTTTTTTCCTCTTTCCTTTAGTAATATATTACAGGGTTTTTTCGATTTCAAACAGGGTTCTCGGATAAGCGGTCAGATTCTCACAGCCATCCTTGGTTACGCGCACCACATCCTCAATACGAATGCCGCGCTTGGTCTCGTGCGAGCCTAA
Source organism: Eubacteriales bacterium (assembly GCA_045124835.1). Classification (GTDB taxonomy): domain Bacteria; phylum Bacillota; class Clostridia; order Oscillospirales; family CAG-272; genus UBA1740. The sequence continues at coordinate 18,165 of JBGVMO010000145.1, read as the reverse complement.
GAACAGGTCGGAGCAGAAGGTCATGTTCTCGGCCAAGAGGTAATCGGAGTTCAGCTCAACCCAAGGCGCCTCGCCCTCCATCAAGCCGTTTCCGTGGAAGGGGCCGTAAAGGTAGTGATCCTCATAGCCATATTCCTTTACCAGCTTCAAGTGGTACTCGGCAATCTCCTTGGCAGGAACGCCCGCCTTGGTAATGGCAAGAATCTTTTCCTGCAAGGCGTAGCCCGTTTCAATCAGGCGGCGCTGCTCGTCGTTCGCCTTACCAAACACAACAGGGCGACCGATGGTCGAGGCATAGCCCTCGTAACGCGCACCGAACTGGAAGAAGGTCATATCGCCCTTTTCTATCACCTTTTGGCGAGGGCGGCTGATGGCCTGATCCGAGCCGGCACCCGTCAAAACCCAAAGAGGATAGCTTTCTCTCTCCGCACCAAGCTCGTGCATCTTGCCGAGCGCCAAACCAACCACCTGCGTTTCGGTCATGCCTGCGGCCACGTTCTCAATCACGAAGTCCATCGTCTTATGGGTGATGTCAGCCGCGCGGCGCATACAGGCAAGCTCGGCCTCGCTCTTGCACATACGAAGCTTGGCAATCACGTTGTCCGCCTTTTCAAGCACCACGTCGCCGTAGGCCTTTAAGGCCTCCATCAAGGCGAAATACACGCCAACGGTCATCAACGGAAGTCCCGCCACACCGATTTTCTTGATTTTCACACCGGGCAAGCACTCGTCAAGCACCGAGGTGAAGGTGTCAAGCTTCTTGCCGGGATATTCGGGCTCAGAGGACTCGCGGAAGGCCTTAAGCAAGCGAATATCGCGAAGGCGCGAGCGGTCATAGGCATAGGTAAAGCTCTCAGGGCCAATCAAAAGCTTGGCCTCGCCCTCGCGGGGAATCAACACGCCCGCCGTCTCGAAGGAGGGCCAGTAATCGCTGAAATAACGCACGAATTGAGGCTCTGCCTCGTTGCCGTAGCAAAGAATGGCGTCATACCCTTCCTCTGCCATCAGCGCTTGCGCCTTCTTGGCGCGTTCCTTAAATTCCGCATCGGAAATGCGGATTCTTTCCTGTTCCATCGTAGTATGTCCTTTCTTTGTTTCAGCCTTCTAAGAAGCGAACGGGATTTTCGCGAAGCATCTGATTGATAGCGGCCTCGGGAATACCCGCCTCTTGCATCATGGGAACGATATTGCGAAGCACGTGGTCGTAGCCCCAGCCGCCGTAGGTACGCAGACAGCTCTTGAGGCATACGTCGCAGCTCATCAAAATCTGAGAAGCATAGCCCTCTTCAACCAGCTGCTTCAGGCAGGCAACGCGGTCAACGTCATGCACGAAAAGACCGTATCCGTCGCGGCGCGCTTCTCTTTCCACGTAATATTCCTTGCCGAAGTTATCAAACTCGATATACACGCCCTTGGAAAGCAGGGTGTGAATGTACTCCATATTGTCCTCCACGTCCACGTGGGAAATGGCAATGCGGTTGGCAGGAACGCCGCCCTTCAGCAAAATGTCGGTGGCCTCAAGGCCGTTTTGCGTCCAAGGATTGATATGCACCAAAACGCCTGCGCCCGTTTTCTTGTGCGCGATGGCGGAGGCGCGCAGAACGCGGCGCTCATCCTCGTTGAAAATCTCGCTGATGCCGATTTCGCCGATAACACCGGCCTTGATGCCCGTGTCACCCACGCCCTCGGTCAATTCCTTCACCATTTCCTCAGCAATGGCCTCCTCGGTCATCGCCACGAGCGCTTCGGGATGGGTGGAGCAAACGTAATAGCCCGTTCCCATTACCACGTGAATCCCCGTTGCCTCGGAAATTTTTTTGAGCATTTCGGGATCTCTGCCGATGCCGGGCATCGTGGCGTCCACAATCGTGGCGCCGCCGGCAGCCTTAAAGCGCAGAATTTCCTTTTTTTGCGTCTCATAATCGTTCATACGCAGGTTGTCCTTCAAGGCGTACGGATCGCGGTTGAGAATCCCTAACTTATCCATCGTCACGGGGGCGGTGGCAGGGCTTTCGCAGTCAAGAAGCGGACGCTCCTCAAAAAAAGCCGTCAGCTCAATGAAAATATGCTCGTGAGGGGTGACGATGCCTGCTTCCTTGCCGTCAATTTTTCCGCAAACAGTCTGAATTGCCATAAAATATAGATTCTCCTCTCATAGTTTTCGCCTCGCCCTCCAAAAGCGAAGCGGCCGTCTTGCCAAAGCAAAAGGCACAAGAACAGCTGCCTTCGCCGTGTCCTTGCGCCTTTGTAAGTAAGAAAACGCAAAACGGCAACGGCCAAGCTACTCTTATCTTACCAAAGATTTTTTCTTTTGTCATTGGTTAAAACGGTTTTTTTATTGGTTATTTCGGTATTCGTTGGGGGTTTTTCCCGTCAGCTTCTTGAAGGCCTGATAAAAGGCCTTGATGTCGCCGTACCCGACCGCCGCCGAAATATCCTTGATGGGCTCCTTGGTGGTGCGGAGCAGTCGGCAGGCCTCGTCTATGCGCAGCTTTTGCTGGAAGGCGGCAACGGAGGAGCCCGTCACGCGCTTGAAAAGCTTTCTGAAATGGTCAGGGCCGAGAAAAACGCCGCTTGCAATCTCGTCAACGGTAAGCGAGGCGCTATAATTCTCCTGAATAAAGGCCACCGCGCGCTTCACCGTCTCCTCCTGCTCGGGCGAAAGGCTCGCGCGGCCCGCCCGTTCAATGTCGCGGAAGAGCTTGATAATCAGCTCAATGACGTAAGCGCGCATCAGCTGAATATAGCCGCGCTCGCGCCTCTTAAACTCGTGATAAATACGGGTGAAAAGCTCGCCGTAATCCGAATAGCGCTTGCCCGTCACATAAAGGTCAGGCTGTGCCAAGGCATCGCTCTGGAAAAGCGAATAAAAGAGAAAGCTGTTCTGCAAGGAGGCAAATTGATTGGTGTTAATGGCAAGCGAGTCCAAAAAATCGGGCATAAACATCAAGTCATACGCCACAAAGGGCTCGCCGCTCTCGCTAAACGGGGTCAGCTTGTGCGGAATCTCGCTATTTATCAGCGTCACGTCTCCCGGCTGCACCTTGTATTCACGGTCACCAACGGTGTGTATCGCCTCGCCCGACAAAACGTAACAGATTTCAATAAAGGCGTGCCGATGCGTCACACCCACGTAATCGGGAAAATCGGTTGACAGGTGAATATACACCTTGTCCTCCCCCTCAAAAAAGCTTTTTCCGTCAAAATAGGGAATTTCATTTCCAAGGCTCTGCATGGCGCGCCCTCCCTTCCTCGTTTTAGCCTATAAAAGCCTCTGTTCTTTTTTCATTGTAGCACAAACGGCAAAAAAAGCAATAAAAAAGCAAAAAAAGGCACACAAGGCTTTCGCCCTGTGTGCCTGCGCTTTTAGTCTTTTCTTTCGGCTTACAGAAGGTCGGAAATCTTCCAATCCTTATCGTTGCCGTAAAGCTCGCTTGCTTTTTCAAGCTCACCCGAAACCAAAAGGATGTCTTCCGTTTGGATGCGAATTTCTTCAACTACGGGCTTTTCATATACGTTTTTCATCGTTTTATTTCCTTTCCTTCGGGATTTTATTTGAGGCCAAGCTTATTCTTCAAGGCGGCGGCAAGGTCAGGGTCGTGCTTGGCAAAGCTGGTGTAGAGTGCGAGAAGATTATCAGCCAAATTGCTGTCAACCGTCTGCTCTCCTGCAACAATCTTTTCGGCATAGGGCGTCAATACGTCAAGACCGCTTCTGTTGGCTTCGGCATTGTAGTCGCCGTAAATCTCGTAGCGTTCATCGCCAACCGTCACCGTCAGGCAAAGGACTGCCGCAAAGGCAAGGTCATTTTCCTTGGTCACGTCGGTGAATTCCTTAAGACCGCCTGCCAACACGTAGGTGTCGCCATCCAAATCGTAGTAGCCGCCAATGGCAACCTCAACGTAGTTACCTGCACCAAGGGCTTTCTTGGTGAATACACCGTTTGCCAGCTTCTCAACGTAAAGCTCAGGGGCGATAATCATCGAGAGAGATGCGTTTTCGTTGCCCATTACCTTGCCCAAGGTGTAGTAATCGGAGGCCGAGAAGGTGCCCTTGAAGCGAAGACCGCCGTTGGCCACGTTCACGCCTGCACCGTCTACCGTCTCGCCCTTATGTACGAGAACGGGAACGAGGGTTGCACCCTCTGCAAGCACGGTGCCGGGGAGGAATCTCTTATTGCCGTTAAGCGTTGTCCAAACGGCAACCACTCTGTCCTCTACGCCCTTCATCGTGCCGGGCAGGGTCTCGCCTGCTTCAAACGCGGTAGCCTTGGTGCTATCAATTGCTGCCTGTATCTTTGCCTTGGTGGAAATGTACTCTGCATCGTTCTCTTCCAAGAACGTAAGCTCTGCAACAGAAGCATAAACGGCCGCCTTCTGCTCATCGGTTGCGGAAGCGAAAAGGGCAACGTCAACGCCGTAGTAAGCGCAAAGGTCTGCAAAGTGGTTCTGTGCGTTCTCCTCTGCCGTCAAGGCAACGTCATACATACGAACGGTGTAAACCGTGGTAGGATAGAGGTTGAAGAGCGAGAATTTGCCATACGAAGCATCCCCGTAATAGAGGTTTCTCGACAAATGAGAGTAAGAAGCGAAGGTTGCCGAAGTAGAGGTGGTGGCCCAGGAATCGGTATAGTGGGTAGCGCCCGTGTTCTTCACGCCGTTGCCGTAAACGGTCGTTACAAGCTTATCGGTGGTGCGGGTTTCCTTAACAACCACAAAATTCTTGCCCAGCATATCGCCGAAATGCTCCTTGTAAATGTTGGAGCGGAAGCCGTAATCGGCATTATTCAGCCTATTATTGACTTCGTTTGCGTAAACAGCAAGCGCTTCACCGCTCTTAACGGCAGTAAAGATGTATCTTACATCCGTGGTATCAGCAATAGCCTCGGACGTCATGGTGTAAACCACGCCTGCTGCCTCGTTGGTTCTGAGCTCGGGATTTCTGACGTAAGCATTATCCCAAGTGGACTCGGAAACCATACCAATAGGAGCATCTCCCACAATGTTGCCCTCTGCATCTACCTCGTAGAAGGCATATACGGCAAAGGAAACACCGTTGGTACGGGTGCGCGTCAGCGTGTTGGTCACTATCTTGTCGTAGGTCGTATAGGTTTTGGATTCTCTATACATCTGCTGGTTATTGTAGCTTCCCGTATCCCAGCCGGTCTTAACGTATGCCCAACGGGCCCAGTTTACTCCGCCGTAATCGGTATGGTTACCCAAGGAAACACCGTTAACCAAGGAACCGACGGCAAGGTTGTAGTGGCGGTAGCCAAGCTTAAAGGAATCATCGCTGAAATCGTTGATATAAAGATCTTCCGTATCGTCGGCATTTCTTACCTTGATCTTGCCGTACTTGGAAACGTAGTCCAAGGTGTAGTCGCCGTCATTCAGGGAGAGAAGCACGTCAAGCGGCAGATTGAGGCGCGTGCCCCAAGAGGCATCCCAGCTTGCATCAATATAGATTGAAGAATGAGGAGCAAAGGAAAAATACGTTTCTTTGCTAAGCGTGCCGTCTGCCTTCACTTGACCGCCGTAAACGTCATAGCCAACGCCGTTTTCACCGCGGCTTTCCCAAACGGGGTTGTGCGTGCCGCCAGTTTTGCCATTATAGAAAATAGCGTCATTGCGTCCAAGCTTGTCAAACCAGATGCCCTCCTCCACAACAGCGGAGCCGGTTCCCTTGTAGGCCGTGTAGAGGAAGAGGAGCTTACCGCCATTGGCAGTCATGCTTCCGTCAGCACCAACAAAGAGCATATCATATTCATTCATGGTGTTGGCGTCAACAAGGGCGTCCAGCTTCTTCTGTGCGTCAACAACATAGCCAACTTTTTCGTCTGCAAATGCCTCGTAAACGTAAAGCTTATCTTCGTCGCTCAGCTTGTTAAAGTCTGCAACATCCAACTCATAATATGCGGCAATATCGGCAAAGTTGTTCTGAAGCTTCTCTGCATCCGTCAAGACCGCATTGTAAATACGAATGGAGTAAACGGTAACGGGGGACTGCTTGAACATATAGAACTCAACTGCCTTGGAGTCGCTGATGTAGAAGGGGTTTTTCGTCTGCGCCTGCAGCTGATCCGCAACGCCGTACGGCTTTGCATAGATGTAATTCTCGTAATAGGTGGTGTGTCGGAGGCCTTCCACGAAGTTTGCACCCGTCATATCGTGACCGATAACGTACTTCACGCTTCTGGTGGTCTGGCTTCCGGAGTCGACCGTCAGATAGATGGGATTTGCCGTATCGGTGGTAACAACAGCGGCAAGGTCGGTAAATACACCCGTCCAAAGGTTGGTGTAAACCTCGGTACCGTCCTCCTTGATAAGCTTATAAGCCTGATTGGTAGTGCCTTTATCTTTGTCCACCACAATCGCGTGCTCAACCAGATAATACTTGGTGTTGGCCTCGCCCTCGGCGTTTTTCGTGGTATCAAGCGTTGCCGATGCGCTGTACGCAGAAAGCATATTCAAGGAATATTCGGCCACCTTCGCATCGCCGTTATACAGAATATAGGTATCGAAGGTGATAACCTCGGTATTCCAAGCGCGCGTGATAGACTGGGTATAAATATTCGAGGTTTCACGGCTCTCATCGCGCCAGATATCAGAGTTCTGATAGTTGTTGACGGTGTTTTTACCCCAAGCGTTGCCGAAGCCTGTGGTGCCCTCACTCAACCACCAACGAGTCTCACGGGCAAAGTTCATGCCGCCCTTGACATTACCGCGCTGATAGCAAGCGCGCAGAACACCGATCATATCGGCCATATTGGTCTGCATGGTGCTAACGTTATAAGGTTGATTTACCTGAAGATTGCCGTTTACATCGTACCACTGGATGGTATGATAGTTGACAACGTAGTCCATAGTAAAGTTGCTGTCATTCATATCCTTCCAGAAGGTCTTATCCAACTGCAAGTATACGTTTGCGGCAGCATTTACGGTATAATCCTTTGAGGTATCATAGGTACCGTCTTCCTTCTGCCAGCCGCCGAGAACATCATAACCAACGCCGTTCTTGCCGTCGCGGTTGGTCGCCCAGGTGATGGCGGGAGTAATAGAACCATTGCCTGCGTAATTCTTGAAGGTACCGTCGTGAGCGAGTGCCTTATCGTACCAAACGTTCTTGCTCATATTGGTGGAGTTGGTACCTGCCATAGCGGAGAGGTACAGCATCAGCTTACCGCCGTTTGCAGTTTCGCTTCCATCCATACCCACGTAAAGCAAGTCGTACGCGTTGGGAGCGTGAGACGCCATAGCAGCCTCAAGCGCCGTTTCCAACGCCGTTTCCAGTGCCTTTGCGGTTGCGATATAAGCCGCAAGGTCGCCGTCCTGCATGCCGTAGCCCTTCACGGTGGAAGCCAAGGCGGCCGCAGCCGCGTTCTTTACGGCCTGGGTAGCCGCCATGAAGGCAGACAGGTCAATGCCGTAGAAGGCAAAGGCGTCAATGACGTAGTTGTAATTCTTTTCCGCATCGGTCAGAACGCGGTCATACGCACGAACCGCGTAAATGTACACGGGGGACTCGTTAAAGAGGGTGAATTGGTGCAGAGCATAAGGCGTCACCGTCATCTTTTCCCAAATCTGCGGTTGTCCCTCACCGTCGGTATAAGTAAAGCTCGTACAATTCAGCTCCGACAAGCTCGTGGCCGACAGAGAAAGAATCTGCGTGGCTTTAATCTGGTCGTAGCCGGTCCAGGTCACCGTGCCGTCGTCAGCCGTTGCCTTAGTAAATCCAAAGGTACCAACGCTATCAACGGAGGAAAGGAAGGCGTCTTTGCCAAGGAACACATCCTTGTTGCCGGTGTTGTAGTACTTTTTATAGGTGGAGTTGGACCACAGACCCTGCGCCACTCTGTCAGGACCATTTACTCCGTTCAAGCCGCCCTGCGTCCAATAAGAATAGGTCCAACGGAACTTCATGACAGCGCTGGTGGTAAAGCAGCCCAAAAGACCGAAGCGGAAGCTCTGCATCGCGTTCCAGCCACGGGGTCCGTCGGCAGGTTCAAGACGCGCACCACTTTCGTCCAAGTAATAACGATGGTTGATAAAGGTCTCTACCGTCCAGTTGTCGGTATCGAAGGCCGTAGGCAGCTGCAGAGAGCGAGCCACGGTGGAGGTGCCCGTGGAATCCCTCAAAGCCATCGTGGCAGCATCGTAACCAATAGCGCCAAAGGTGGTGGTTTTCCAAGCGCCGATGTTGACGAGGGTTGCATTGTTGCCCTTACCCGAAAGGTCGGCCCAAACGCCCGTTTCAGCGTTGATATAATTGTCGCCATAGAAGGAAGAATAAAGACCAACAAGGCCGTTCTTCACGTAAAGCGCGTTGTAGTTGATTTCCTCGTGAGAGGAAAGGCCCATCAGGGTCTGCGCCGAAGCCTTTGCGCTGTCATAGTTTTCGGCATCCAGAGAAATGAGCCAGAAGCGATTGTAAAGGTTTTGCTTCGCGTCTGCAGAAAGCGCGTCAAAGCCCGTCATATCGAGCTGATAGAAGGCGCAAACGTCCGCAAAATGGTTCTGTGCCTTTTCGTCTGCCGTCAAAATGTCGTCATACAGACGAACCGCATAAGCCGAAGCGGGTGTGCCACGGAACAGAACGAATTGGCCCTGGTAAGCGCTTCCTTCCGTAATACCGCACACGGAAGCGCAGGGATAATCAGTAACGCTCGGCGTTACGTTAACAGCGTCCTTCCAGTAGGTATACACATACTGGGTTTCAGTGCTATGTAAACCTATCGTTACATTAACAACAGAGGTGTCACCGCGCCAACCGGTCATGGAGTTGTTCCAGCCAATTCCGGTTGCGGCGGCCGAACCAACTTTGTTCCATTGATCCGTTGCGGCAGAAGCAGCCTCGGTCACAAAGCAGGTCAAGCCGTTCATATAACGCTCTGCGTAGTTGCCCGTTTCACCCTTGGGACCGCACCAGAAGAAGCCGCGCAAACGTCCAAGAGAAATACCCGCATATTGGTTGAACGCATTGGTTTGTGTGGCACCGTCGCCATCGGCAGTAACGCCGCGCACAGCGGATACGATCTCCAGGGTATATTCATCCGTAGGGAGCATGGTGGAAGGGAAGGTCAAGTTGGTATTGGTGTCTATGGTTGCGGCATCATAACCAAATCCGCCATAGGTGCCTGCAGTCCAGGTACCGTTCACCGTGGCATCATTTCCCTTTCCGGAAATATCGGCCCATTTACCGTTTGCCAGATCCAAGGAGCTATCTCCCAAATAGGCAGTATACAGGCCAAGCAAACCGTCGGTTACATACAAAGTGCTGTAATCGTAGTCTGCTTTTTCAGCGTCTGCCGCCACTGCAACGGAGCTGAATACAGGCACCATCGACAGAAGCATGCAAGCCACCAAAAGAAGGCTGAGTACGCGTTTTTTCATCGTTCTTTCCTCACTTTGAAAAAAATTCTTTTGAGACAGCGCTCTTTTGCGCCTTTTCGGATCTTTTCACCGATTCAGAAAAAAGCAAAAGAGGACAGTTCTCCATACTACGTTAAGAATACCATATCTTCTTGGTTTTGTCAACTCTTTTTATAAACATTTGTCAATTCCTTGGGCAAAACCTTCCTTATATAATATGGGACCGATGGGGAGTGTATAACGCAGTCGCTTGAAAAACGCGCCGGGCCTCAAAGCAAAGGGGGCTTGCATTCTTTCTTAAGATGTGATACAATAAGATGATAGATTTTAAAGCACAACGCAAGGCAAGCCGGGCGCTTTATGAAAGGAATTCTTATGAACACGAAATTTTTGAGCCTGTTATATCCCTCAGAGGAGGCGCTTCGCCGCCACGAGCGCGGGGAAGACAAGCCCCTTATCACCGAGACGGTTTGTGAGGAAATTGGCCTTACCGAGCTTTTGAATTTAAAAAACAGTCAGCTTTCGGACTATTTTACCACGGATGAAGAGGTTATCCTGTATCGCCAAAGGACGCTTGCGGACGTGGAGCGCCTCCCTGCCTTAAGCGAGACGCTTTCGAAGGTTTTGCCCATTCTTTGTGACATTGAGGAGCTTCGCCGTATGGATGCGGGGCGCTCCCCCTCGGGTGAATCGTATCTATACAGCATCACCGAAATCGAGCTGTATATTTCCTGTGTTGACACTCTGTACCAAGGCCTTTTGCCCTTGAAGGAAAGCCTCCAAAGCCCCGCCTTTCAGACGCTGGCCAAGACGGTGGAGGTTTTGGTTGACAGCGAATATTACCGCGACCTCAACGAGAATCTGAAAAAGCTCTCCTCGCGCATTCACGAGGTCAAGAGCATCACCGTCGGCGTGAATCTGGACGCCCAGCTTCGCCCTTGTGACGCGGGCGTTATCTCCATCAACGCCGAGACCTTCAAGTCGGGCAAGATGCTGGATAAGATTTTGCGTATGAGCTTCCGCAACGACGCCTTTACCTGTATTGCCGACATCGTGCCCTTTGACAAGGACAGCTCCGAAAATCGCAAGGAAGCCATGCAAAGCGCCTTCTATTCGGCAATCGACAAGGTTTTCCGCGCCTCCGTGCGCGAATGGCGCGCAATTGTCAGCGAATACGTCTTGGAAAACACCGATTTTCTGCTTCGCGTTCTGCCCGAAATTGAGTTTGTCACGCGCGCCTCGGAGCTGCGCCACAAGCTCGCCGCATACGATAACCCCGTCTCCTTCCCGCGCATTCTGCCGATGGAGAAAAAGAGCCTTGTTGCCACGGGTCTTTACAATCCTGCCGTCGGCCTTAAAATCAAGGCCAAGGTTGTGCCGAACGATTTTTGCTTTGACGAGAACGGTCGCATCTTCGTTCTGACGGGCCCCAATCGCGGCGGCAAGTCGGTTATCACCTGCGCTGTCGGTCTTGCACAGGCAATGGCGCAGCTTGGTATGCCCGTTGCGGCGGAGGATGCCGCCATTAGCCCTGCGGATGCCATTTTCGTGCATTTTCCCACGGGCGCGGAGGACACCATTGACAAAGGAAGACTTGGTGAGGAATGCGCGCGCTTGCGCGAGATTCTTGACGCCGTAAGCAAGGACAGCCTGATTTTGCTTGACGAGTCGCTTTCCTCTACGGGTGCTTACGAGGCCTCCTTAATAGCCTCAGAGCTGCTTGCGGGCTTTGCCGCCATTTCCTGCCGCGGCATCTTCTCCACGCACTTACACGACCTTGCCGCCTCGGTGGACGCCATCAACGCGCGCGTTGGCGACCTTAACGCCAGCCCCATTGACACGCTCGTGGCAGGAATGGAAAAGGGCGAGCGCTCCTTCCTCATTCTGCGTCAGAAGCCCGACGGCAAGAGCTACGCGGGCGACATTGCCGCCAAGTACGGTCTTTCCCTTGCGGATATTTTGAAAAAGCGAGAAGGCTAGCCGCCCGAAAGGAGAACATATGCGCAACAAGCTTTTTGCAACCGTCTGCATCATCATCTTTCTTGCCTTTTTTGTGGGCGCGCCGCTCTTTTTATTTTTGACAAGGGCAGGCGTTTTGCCCTATGAAAACGTCGGCAACCAGGTGACGGCGGAAAAGCAATACGAAGATGACCACCCTCTCTACGGCGTGCTGACCGCCATTGAAGAGGGCAAGATCGCCCTCAAGGACACCTATATCAACTATCTTCCCGGCTTTTTGAGCATTACCAACTCCTTTAAGCCCCTCAAAGCTTCCATCAACCGTCCCATAGTTGACTTTTTGGCCGCCAAGGGACGCGAGCTTATGAAGAATGTCTGTCGCCATACCTATACCGAGGAGAAGATTGCGCCCACCTGCACCGAGGGAGGCTATACTCTTCTTACCTGTCGCCTGTGCGGCGACACCGTGAAAAAGGACGAGGTTGCCGCCAAGGGGCACACCCTCGGTGCGGCAGGTACACCGCAAGCGGCAAGCTGCGAAAGGGAGGGCTACACCCCCGTTCCCTGCCTCTATTGCTCCTATACCGAGCTTGAGAATCTCCGTCCCCCCACGGGGCATAGCTACTCTCTCATCACAAGCACCGAACCCGACTGCACGCACGAGGGAAGCCGCGTCTACCGTTGCTCCCACTGCAAGGATACCGTCACCCTCAAAATCCCCACCCTTCACCGCTATCTCCCCAAGGCAGACAACGAGGGCAGCCTCTTTTACACCTGCGCCGATTGCGGCACCAAGGGCGCGGCTGTGGCGGAAAATGAAGCATCGACCCATCTTCACAGGGAGTCGGGCGAATGGATCGACGGCGGCTGTGACGGTATCAGCTATATGCGCCATTCCTGCTCTCTCTGCGGTAGTGTTTGGATCGACGGCGAAGAGCCCCCGACGGGACACAGCTATGTCACCGATGTCTTTTCTCCCACCTGCGAGGGCGAGGGATATACCCACCTTGCCTGCTCCGCTTGCAAGGATACAAAGGCGGTAGACTACACGGACGCGCACGGCCATAGCTACGCAAAGGAAACTGTATCGCCCACCGTGGACGAGGAGGGCTATGACCTTTTCAGCTGCGAATACTGCTCTGATAGCTTTAAAACCAATTTTGTTTCCTATGTCATTGAGGGCATTGAGCCGCCCAAAACGGTTGATGACCCCGAGGGCACAAGGTATAACGCCTCTCTCGTTTCAAGCAGCGCGATGTTCCGCATCTATCGCCTGGCGGCGACCTATCCCGACGGCAAAACGGACGAAAGCTATGTCCGCGTGATCGCGCACGATAGGGACGCGCTCTATCAAAATATGTTAGAGATGTCCTCCTCGATCAGGGATATGATGGCCGTTCGCCCCGATGTCAACTGGTATTTCTCCTTTGCCACCAATTTGGAGGCGACCGAGCTTTGTGACGAGTTCTTCCCCGAGGAATCGGTGCGGTATATTTACGAGGAGTTCTTGCGCTCCCTGCCCGAGGGCGCGAAGGCCTCGGATATTGCCATCAACTCCTTCCGCGATTATGCCAACAAATTTTATATGACCGACCACCATTGGAACCACGTGGGTGTTTCAGAGGCCTATTACCGCATTCTCTCTATGCTCCGCGAGAATTACGAGGACATTGAGCCTATGCCCCTCAACGATCTTTACATCTTTAACGGCGTGAAGTTCTACGGCTCTCTTGCGCGCTCCAACGCAAGCTATGATCTGTACGATCAGTTTGGGCTTTACTACTATGACTTGCCCCCACATACCCTTACCATTGATCCTGCCATCACGTACGGCTCCAAAACGACCCTGCCCGAGAATGTTGCGCGCTATCTGTCAGGACGATATGTGACCACAAAGGGCTACAACCATTATACCGAGTTTTACCGCGTTCCTATGAAAATAGAATATCCCGAAAACAACACGGGAAGGCGGCTTCTCATCATCGGAGATTCCTATTCGCTCCCTCTGCTTGAGCTGGTTGCGGCAAGCTTTGACGTGACCTATGTGCGCTACGAGGACCGCGGCTGGAACGCCCTGCCGGACGATCTTTATATCGACCAATTCGTTGAGGAGAACGGCATCACCGACATTCTCGTTATTGAAGAGATAATCAAGTCCGTTATGCAGGGCTATGGCACGCACTATCCCTCGGGATTCATCAACATTTACCCAAGCCGCGATTACATCCCGACAGGCAAGAAAGAATAGTACGAATCACTCCTGAGCCTGCATTTTCAGCGCCTTCGGCACGTTTCTCATTTGCCAAATCTTACTTGGCGACATTCGCCAAGCACCAAAATCATCTAAATATTCTCTCTTGCCTTTAAAGGAGGACTGACAGATGGAATTTTCACAGCTCTATTATGTCTTTTGGTTTTTGCCCTGCTTCTTCCTCTTATACTTCCTTGTGGGAAAATTCGCAGGCCTGCGCGGCAAAAACATCGTGCTTCTTCTCTTCTCTCTTCTCTTTTACGCCTGGGGCGAGCCCGTCTATGTTCTTCTGATGGTCTATTCCACGCTCCTTGACTACACCTGCGGCCGCGGCATCGGCAAGGCGGCAGAGCAAGGCAACGCGCGCCGCAAGAAATTCTTTCTCGGCCTCTCGCTTGTCGGCAACCTCGGCTTGCTTGCCGTTTTCAAGTATCTTGACCTCTTCCTTCGCACCCTTAATCTTTTGCCCTTCGTAAATCTGCCGCTTGCGGGCATCGCGCTCCCCATCGGTATCTCCTTTTACACCTTCCAAACCATGTCCTATTCCATTGATGTTTACAGAGGACAAGTGTGCGCGCAAAAGAACCTTTTGGATTTTGCCACCTATGTTACCATGTTCCCCCAGCTCGTGGCAGGCCCCGTTGTGCGCTATTCGACAATCGAAAGGGAGCTGTCGCACCGCAAGGAAACGGTTGACGATTTTGCCATAGGCCTTCGCCGCTTCATCATCGGACTTGCGAAAAAGGTTCTGATAGCCAATGTGATGGGAAGCATTGCGGATTCTCTCTATAATCCCGCCGTTTCCTCGTCGGTCGCCGCCCATCTTTCCTACCTTGGCGTCCTCGGCTCTTGGACGCTGGTGCTTGCCTATACCATGCAAATCTACTTCGACTTTTCAGGCTATTCGGATATGGCGATCGGCATCGGCCGTATGATGGGCTTCCGCTTCCTTGAAAACTTTGATTACCCCTACATTTCGCGGAGCATTACCGAGTTTTGGCGCCGCTGGCATATCTCTATGTCCACTTTCTTCCGCGACTACGTGTATATTCCCCTCGGCGGCAACCGTTGCTCGCGCGCCCGTTGGATCTTCAATATCCTCGTCGTCTGGTTCCTGACAGGCCTTTGGCACGGTGCGGAGTGGAACTTCGTCCTTTGGGGACTCTATTTCGCCGTCCTTCTTCTCTGTGAGCGGCTTTTCCTTGGCAAGCTTCTTGAAAAACTCCCCGTCTTAAACCATGTGTACGCCCTTTTCTTCATCGTGTATGGTTGGGTCATCTTCCGCACAGGCAGCATGGCTGAGATTCTTGAATTGACGCGCGCCCTCTTCGGCGGCTACGGCCTCCAAGGCAATGGCGCCACCCCCGCGGTGACCCTCCTTTCGCAGGCAGGCGTCGGAACGGTCGGCATTATCGTCTTCCTCGTCGCCATCGTTGCGTCCACCCCCATTCTCCCCAAGATCAAGAAAAAGCTGAAAGCGCAGCCGCCGCGCTTCGCGCGCACCGTTGCCATCGTTGGCGATGTTGCGCTCTTGGCACTCTTCTTCCTTTCTATTGTAGAGCTCGCCATCGGCTCCTATAACCCCTTTATCTACTTTAAGTTTTAAAACAATAAAGCCACCAAAAAACAAAACCACCCACAAGGGGTGGTTTTGTTTTTTGGTGGAGCATGATTCACGAAAGTTGAACCTTTTATAATTTTACAATAAGTTGATTTAGATATTCAATAAAACATTAAATAACCATATCGTGTTTTTAAAAATGCCAAGCAAGAAAAAACTCGCCCTGTTTGAAGAAGTTTCCTGCGAAATAACAGTAAAAAATTGTATTTTTATCCTTCCTCTCCTTCGTCCTCTGCACCCAGTCTAACTCCGTATTCAAAGAAGCACATATCCAATATTTTCGCCGGAGGATAATTTACACGCCTACTACAGTGCTGGCGTAATGCTTCAAATTCCGTCTTGTTATCAACATAGAGTCTTCCAAGCATAGTGATAGATTTTGCGGTCAAGTGCTGCGTGGTTGCGCCTGTTGCCGATACAGCTTTTTTGAAGTACCTGTCATATGCCGGTACACAACCAATTGTTCCAAGCAAAATTTTTGTCAGCAAAGTATCTGTAGGAGTTCCAACATTCGCCTTCGTGTATGCAGTTGTGATTGCTTCACACAGGCGCACGATTTTATTCGCGTAGAATTCGTCTGCCATTTTTTCCGGCTCAATATCCCAAAGCTGCGACCATTGTTCCTCGTAAAGTTGCTTCACTATCGGTGCATGAATTTTGTAATCTTTTTGCATCAAGAATGAATTACGTAACATCCCCCAACTTGCTAAATACCATGCGAGATGTAAACAGAGGTAATCTATCGTTGCCTCGTCTTGTTGCTGTCGGTGCTGCTTAAATGCTTCGTGACAATGTTCCCACGATAAATATCTATGGTTGTTGTCTAGGTCAATACCATCATAAAAAGCTCTGCCGAATTCAATCGCCCGCGACACATCGCTCTGGCAAATAGTTGAAATTGGCGATTTGCAGGCAGTTCTTTGAATTTGCATCGTTCCTTTTTGAAAAATGACCCACTGTTCCTTCAAACTGATTTTTGTTACGCGATATCCAGCATTTAACCAGCTACGTTGAAACGAGGTGCTGTTTTTTGTAGTACAGTTTGCCCACGACGGTCTATCCCTAAATGCCGATGGTGGTATTGTAATAATAGTGTCCAGTTCGGCAAAAGTGAACTCGATTATATCTTTACCGCACTGCTGTAACCAGTCGGTGAGTGCTGTGTATTTTTTTGCCGCCATTCTTGAATTGCCCCATTCATCAATTTTTGAACTATTGTAGCATAATTGGGAGTAGATGTCAAGTTGCTTGAACGGTTTTCAGGATATTATCATGCAGTGTCAAAGCTGTTATGGGATTAAAATAAAAAAAGAATAGAAAAAACCTTAAAAGAGCCAAGAAGAAGAGTTTCACTGACTAAAAAAGTTATCAGCTGTTTTAACTTCGCTACATCTCGGACTCGAACCCGGTCCCGACGGTTATACTCCATGCGGCGCAAGAGCGCCTTGCGCTCTTGGTGCTTCGCGCTTTGCTTGGCTCTGCCAAGTCGCCGCGGAGCAATCGGCGCTCGCTCGCTTGTGCAAGCACAGACTCGCTTCGTTTGATTATGTAGCCTCCGGCTCAAACCGGTTGCCCGCAACCGAGCCTAACGGCTCGACAGAAAACAAAAAGCACCCACAAGGGGTGCTTTTTGTTTTCTGGTGGAGCATGGTTCACGAAAGTCGAACCTGTTTAGTTTAGAGCTATGAGGCTCGCTTCCGCTCGCCGCTATGAGTTTGCTTCGCAAACGTTATGATATGATTGCCCTATTAACTATAGCTTGGCGAAGCCAATCATCACGAGGCGAAGCCTCTCATAACTCATAACTTGCCTAAAGTTCACTGCGTGAACTTTTGCAATCATAACTGAAAAACCTCATCCTGTTCGGATGAGGTTTTTCTTGGTGGGCCATCGGGGACTCGAACCCAGGACCAACCGGTTATGAGCCGGGAGCTCTAACCAACTGAGCTAATGGCCCGTTTTTTGCGAAAGACTTGCCGTCTTTACAAGGTTGAATTATAGCACATATTTGTGAACGAAAAAAAGACAAAATGTGTCTTTACGTTCAATATTTTCAGGGGGCGACAAGGTTTTACAAAAAGCCCTTATCCTTACCGCGCTTTGATGCAAGCGGGCGCGATGGCAGATAATATTATAAGCGCTTTTTTGTAGGCCAACGCCTTTTTGCCTTGTAAAAGCCGTATGGATTTGCGTGGCAGTACGGAGGCGGCCGAACGCAACGGCCAACCTTAAGATGCCGTTTGTTTTGCTGTATATTCTGCCTTTCCTTGAGCGATTTCTCCATTTTCATTTTTAAGCGATGTAGTTTTTGCGCATAAAAGACACGCAAAAGGGAGAAAATAAGTAAAAACTTGCCGCAACAACAAAAAGCCTTTTAAAGCAAGGTCAAAAGCGTTCTTTTCCGCAAAGGGAAAGGGGAAAGAGGAGAGCCGCTTTTTCAAGTCCTCCTTTTCCACAGCTTTTCTGCGCTTTAAAGAGCATTACGGCAACCAAAGAGAAAGGAACAAGAAAAATGATGTGTATTCCTATGATGAAAAAGCCCCCTATGCAACATAGCGCCCTCGGCGCTTTTATGCTCGGCGCCATTATCGGTCTTTCGGCCGTTGGCGTTTTTGCCTTATGCAAAACAGGCAAGGGCAAGCAGATGATGCAAAAAGCCAAAAAAATGGGTCAAACGTGTATGGAGAAAGCAGAGTCGCTTTCGCCCTGCCTGCAAAGCACCTGTCAAAACGGCGCATCGACAGATACCGCCGAGACTGCACCCGCCTTTTACAGCACGCGCGAGGAACTTCCTCACATTCAAAGCACCTGCTACGAGGAGGATATGAGCCAAGGAACACCAAGCCGCAACGCCAATCAAGACACAAAGCAAAAAAAGGACAAGTAATTTAGATGACGGCGCAACTGCGCTCCTTTAGAGAATAAAAGTAAAGCCTCATACTGTCGGGAGGAGAGAGGAAAATATG
>JBGVMO010000144.1:0-1603 GCA_045124835.1 Eubacteriales bacterium | reverse complement strand
CCCTGAGGTCTGTCGCCTCTCTGCTGATATCCGCCCTGCTGGGTCTGGGGTCTGTCTCCTCTCGGTGCAAAGCCGCCCGTCTGTCCGCCGAAGCGGTCGCCCTGAGGTCTGTCGCCTCTCTGCTGATATCCGCCCTGCTGGGTCTGGGGTCTGTCTCCTCTCGGTGCAAAGCCGCCCTGATTTCTCTGCTGACCCTGAGTGCTCTGCTGAGCAGAATGCTCCTGAGCGGGTCTTGCGGGTCTCTCGGTCTTTTCGACCTTTTCGACCTTTTCGACCTTTTCTGTTTTTTCGGTCTTTTCAACCTTTTCAACCTTTTCGGTCTTTACGGGCTTTTCTGCCTTCTCGGTATTTTCTGCCTTTTCGGTCTTTACGGTCTTTTCGGGCTTTTCGGGCTTTTCTGCCTTTTCTGCCTTTTCTGCCTTTTCAGGCTCGGATTTCACCTCGGCAACGGGAGCCTTTTCGGGTGCCGTTGCCTTATCCTCCTTATTTTCGGGCTTTTGGGCGCTCTTTTTTTGGGGGATATAGGTAATGCCGTCCAGATAGTCCTCGATATTTGTTATTTGATTTTCCTTTGTCAGTGCCTCGAACATCACCTCGAATTCGTAGGGCTCAAGAGTCTTTTGGGATTTGACAGCAATCCCCTTTGACTCAAGAACGCTTACAACGTCCTTTGCCTTCATACTGATGTCCTTTGCAAACTGATTAAGCTTCAATAAAGAATTAGATTGATTTGCCGCCATACATATACCTTGCTCCGCGCCGCCCGCGGGGGAGCTTCCTTTCAGTGGATTTTTGGTAATCAGATATACTTTTCCACCATCATACTCATATTTTTGTCGGTGAGAGCCACCGCGCCTAAGAATGATGTTTTGCCGAGAGCCGCCGCGAGAGCCTCGCCGCCGCACTCAAGCTTTATATGTTTTACCTTGTAATATTCGCATTTGTCTGTAATTCGCTTATGAGTGTTTTCCGAGGTGTCTGCAGCCGACAGCACAAGCACGGGGGATCTCTCGCCACCCTTGCGCATTGCCTCGCAGATCATCGGTACTCCGAATATGACCCTTCCCGCTCTCACGCACAGCCCGAGAGCCGAAAGCATTTTCTTTTCATCACTCATTTTCGGAAAGCTCGCTTTCCATTTTTTCGTACACCTCGTCAGGTATCACGCACTCGAGATTTTTATCGATTCGCTTGGACTTTGCGGCTTTTCTCAGACACTTGACGCTTCTGCATATATATGCGCCACGTCCCGATTTTTTGCCTGTAAAGTCAAGAGATACGTTCCCCTCAGGGTCTCTTACCACGCGCAAAAGCTCGCGCTTGGGCTTGTGCTCGTTACATCCGAGGCATTGGCGCATAGGAATTTTTTTGATCCTTTGCTGTTCCATAGCCAACCTCCGCGTAATTACTCGGATTTGATATCTATCTTCATTCCCGTAAGTCTTGCGGCAAGGCGTGCGTTCTGTCCTTCCTTACCGATAGCAAGGGAAAGCTGATCTGCGTCTACTATTACTCTGCAAGCTCTCTCGGAGGTGAAGGTCACGCTTCTTACCTCTGCGGGAGCAAGAGCCGCCGCTACGTATTCCTCGGGAGTCTCGCTGTA
>JBGVMO010000143.1:0-6188 GCA_045124835.1 Eubacteriales bacterium | reverse complement strand
AGAGAAAAGCAAAAGACCAGGGAAAGCGAAAGCGCCAAAAGGCGCAGGGTCGTTTTGCGGGATTTGACGGCAGTTGTCATAACGGATTCCTTTCTCGGTGTAGGATATATCTCGGTGTTGTATTTCGATGTGCTGTTTCGGCGCGGGGCTTTGACTGTACCTCTCAGCCTTGGATGCCTGCTTTCAAGAGAGCGGCCTCGCGCATCTGCGCGCGCACTGGGGATATTTATACAAGGCTATTATACTATTAAAGTTTAGGAATTGCAACAGTTTTTTGAATTTTCTGCTCTCTTTTTACGATTTTTCTGCATAAAAAGCCAAAAAATGAGAAAAAATCCGTTTTTTTGCAAGAAAAATTGTGTAAAGGCGGAAAGCACGTATGCTGTGAAACGAAAAAGTTCACAAAAAATTAACATTTTTTCGGAGAGAGAAAGGGAAAAACGGAGAAATTTTAAACGTGGGACGAGAAAAACGGCGCGGAAGGTTGACAGAGAAAAGAAGAATATGGTAAAATACAGAGGTAAAATACAGTAGCGAAATGCGGTAGCTGCGCAGAAGCGGCAGGCAAAAGCAGGGCGCGAAAAACGGAGAGAATTCTCTTCGGAAAAACGAAAAAAAGCGAAAAAGAAAAACGAAGGAGAAGGCGCAGGATGAACGCAAGAGCGGAAGAAGCCCTCGGTTGCGAAGCAATCGCGGAAGAAAAGCAAGACTGTGCGGCAAGAGCTGTGCAAAGCCGCGCAAAAGCCGAAAAAATGGCGCTTTCCCCCTCGGATAAAGAGACGGTTGAGCGCCTTCTTTCCTTGCTTACGCAGGAGGAGAAGGTTGCGCTTGTGACGGGCACGGAGTTTATGTGCACCAACCCCATTCCCCGTCTTTCCATTCCTGCCTTGCGTATGGCGGACGGGCCGCACGGGCTGCGCAAGCAGGTTGGTAAGCAGAATAACGGCACGGGAAGCAGTCTTCCCGCAACGGTATTTCCCACCGCCGTGACGGTGGCGGCCTCCTTCCGTCCCGAAAACGCAAGGCGGCTTGGCGAGGCGCTTGGCGACGAATGTCGGGCGCAGGGGGTGCAGCTTTTGCTCGGCCCCGGCTTGAACATCAAGCGCTCCCATCGCTGTGGCCGCAATTTTGAATATTACTCCGAGGACGTTTTGCTTGCCGCCGAGATGGCGGCGGCGGAGGTCAACGGTCTGCAATCGCGCGGCGTTGGTGCGGTTTTGAAGCATTACGCCGCCAACAACAGCGAGACCCACCGCATTTTTGGCGACAGCGTGATGAGCCTGCGCGCGCTTTACGAGGTGTACCTCGGCGCGTTTGAGGGCGTGCTTGCGCGCTCCTCGCCCCTTGCCGTGATGAGTGCTTATAACCGCGTGCGCGGTGAGTACGCCTCAGAAAGCGGCGAGCTGCTTTCTGCCTTGCGGGAGAAATTTGGGTATGAGGGCATCGTGATGACCGACTGGGGTGCAATGCGAAAGCGCGTGCCCTCCCTGCTTCTTGGCGTTGATTTGGAAATGCCGGGCGACAACGACCATAGCCGACACGCGCTTTTTTCGGCGCTTCAAAAAGAGGAGAGCGATGGGAAAAGGGAAGAGGCAACGGGCGAAAAGGACGCGCAAGGGCCCGTTTTTGCGGCCTTGGATGCCGCGGTGCGCCGCATTCTGACGGCCATTTACCGCGCCTATCGACATTTTACGCCGCTTGATTCCTTCGATGCGGCGGCACACCACGCGCTTGCGGCGGATATCGCGGCGGACGGCGCGGTGCTTTTGAAGAACGAAAAGGATTTCTTCCCCTTAAGGAAGGGAAAGCGGCGGCTTATCGTCGGCGAGCTTTTCACGCGCCTTCGTTATCAGGGCGCAGGCAGCTCCATGGGCGCGCCGACCGCGCTTTCACGGGTGAAGGAGGCCTACGATAAGAGAGAAACGGGCTATTTATACGCGCTTGGCTATCGTTTGGATGAGGAAGCGCGGGATGCGTCGCTGGAGAAGGAGGCGCTCCTTTTGGCAGAAGGGGTGGACGAAATTCTCGTTTTCTGCGGTCTTTCGGACAGCGCAGACAGCGAAAGCGCGGATAGACCCCATTTGCACCTGCGCGAAAACCAGCTTGCCTTGATAGAGGCTCTTTTAAAGACCGGAAAGCCCTTGGGCCTCGTTCTTTACGGCGGCGGCGTCATTGAGCTGCCCTTTGCCGAGGCGGCCGCGGGCATTCTTCATATGCTCCTGCCGGGACAAAACGGCGGCGAGGCAACGGCGCGACTGCTGTTCGGCGAGAGGAGCCCCTCGGGGCGACTGCCCGAAACCTTCGTAACGTCCGCCGCAAGCGAGCCCTTCGACGAGGACTTCGGCAAATATCCCACCGAATGCTACCGTGAGGATATTTTCGTTGGCTATAAATATCACGCGCTTTATCCCGAGGGGATTCGCTATCCCTTTGGCTACGGCCTTTCCTATACGCGCTTTGAAGCAAAGGATTTTTCGCTTTCGCTGGAAAACGGCCGCGTTTTGACGGAGTACACGCTTTCAAACGTCGGAGAGAGGGCGGGGGCGGAGGTTATGCAGCTGTATGCTTTGCCGCCCGAATCTGCCGTTTATCGCGCGCCGCGCGCGCTCGTGGCCTTTTTGAAGACGGATTTGGAGAAGGGGGAGGAAAAACGGCTTTCGCTCTCCTTCCCGCTTTCTGCTCTGACGGTGTATGACGAGGCGACGGGGCGGCGGGTACTGCCCGGTGGAGAATACACCCTCGTTTTCGGCAAAAATGCCCTTGAGGAATGGGGAAGGCTCTCCTTTTTCGTAAAGGGCGAGGACGTAGCGCCCTCTTCCCCCTTCAATGCGCTTTATAAGGAGGGGCGGATACACGCGATTTCCCGTGCGGAATTTCTTTCGGTCTATCCGCATTATACGGCTTCGGCCTCGGCGGATTTTACCGTGGACAGTCCCCTGCCCGATATGAAGAAAAAGGGGCTTTTCGGGTGGCTTCTTTACGGCGCGATGCACCGTATTATGACGGCGGACGGTCGCCGCGCCTCGCACAGCCAAAGCGCTGCTGAAAGGCGGAATCTCAGAAAGGGAGCGGAGTTTGCCTCGCGCATTCTCGAAAGAGCAACCCTGCGCTTTATATCCTCCTCCTCGGGTGGCCTGCTTTCGTATACCGCCGCGCTTGGCGTGGCGCATCTGGTAAACGGCCATCCCATCAAGGCAATCGGCGCGTTTCTTTCGCGCGAGCGCGTGCCGCGTTTGCCCGAAAAAAGCAAAAAACGGCGCAAGAATCCGCCAAAGGTGGCGTCTCTTGTGTCATACGGGAAAAACGGTGGCGACGGTGCAGAAAGCCCCGAAATGTAAAGTTAAGTTTACCAACAAAACAAACGATAAACGCCCAAAGAGCAAGGAGAAAGGAAACAAACAATGAACATGATTGGCGTTCGCGGAGAAAATTACAACTATATGCTGTACGTTAACGGGGATACCGCCAAGAAAAAGCTTCCCCTTATCGTGCTTTTGCACGGCGCGGGAGAGCGCGGCGAGAGCATGGAGGAGCTGCCCGTTGTGACGGTACACGGTGTCAAGCCCCTTCTTAACGGTGAGGTGACGGATGAGCTGGTTCTGGTTGCGCCCCAGTGCCCCAAGGACAGCTTTTGGATTGCAGAGCTTCCTCTGCTTGCCGATTTTATTGAGGAAATCGTGGAAAGATACAATATCGACGAAACGCGTATTGCCTTGACGGGTCTTTCCATGGGCGGCTACGGCACCTGGTGCATGGCCCTCCGTTATCCCGATATGTTCCATCGCATTGCCCCCGTTTGCGGCGGCGGTATGCCTTGGGCGGCAGGCGTTCTCAAAATGCCCATTCGCGCCTTCCACGGCGAAAGAGACAGTGTGGTGTCGGTGCAGAACAGCATCGATATGATTGAGGCCGTCAAGAGAAACGGCAACGAAAATGCCGTTTTGACCGTATATCCCGGTGTGGATCACGATTCGTGGAATCGCGCCTATACCAAGGAGCTGTACGATTTTCTGCTTGGCAAATAAGAACGAGGGCGAGAGACCTGCCCGCTTGAAGAGAAGTTTTCGGTAACGACTTTAAAATAGCGGAGCTTTTCCTCTGCCTTCTTTGGCTTTTTGTCGGAATGAGGCGGGGCTTGCTCTACGTAAAGAGGAAGAATAAGAAAGGATTTACAGGATGATGATAGACATGAAAATGATTGAAGGACTGCTTGACTCTATGACGGTGGAGGATCTTTGCGGTCAGCTGTTGAACTACAACATTTCTCCTACGATGTCCTTGGATAAACTGGAGGAGATGTTCCGCAATACCCGTCCTGGCGGTATCTTCTTTGGCGGAAACACCACCCCCGAGCGCATTGCCGAGGTGACGGCCCTTGTCAATAAGTACACCAAGGCGCCCGTTATCGTGTCTGCCGACATTGAAAACGGCCCCGGCTGTTGTATTAAGGACGCTCCCTACATACCTTTTCCGATGGCTTGGGGTGCGGCGGACGATGAGGCGTTGATTGAACGCGCGGGGCGTATTACGGCCGAAATGTGCCGTAAGTCAGGCGTTCATTGGTCCTTTGCGCCCGTTGTGGATATCAACTACAACAAGGATAACCCCGTTACCAACGTTCGCGCCGTTTCGGACGCGCCCGCGCAGGTTGCAAAAATAGCAGGTGCCTACGTGCGCGGTATGCAAAGAGATGGGCTGATGGTGGCAGGCTGTAAGCATTTCCCCGGAGACGGTATGGACGACCGCAACCAGCACTTCTGCACCACCATTAACTCTCTTTCCAAGGAAGAATGGATGGAAACCTACGGTGCGGTATACAAGGCGATGTTCAAGGAAAACGTGGGCTCTGTGATGGTGGGGCATATCGCTCTGCCTGCCAACGAGGAGGAAATCGACCCTATTCTCGGCCCTAAGCCCGGCACGCTCAGCTACAACACGATGACGCGGCTTCTGAAGGGCGAGCTTGGCTTTGAGGGCTGCCTGATTTCCGATGCTATGAGTATGGTGGGAACGAGCGTGATGTGTCCGCCAGACCGCCTTTCCATTGAGTTTATCAAGAACGGCGGCGATATGCTGCTGTTCCCCTTGGAGCGCGATTACGGATACCTGATGGGTGCCATCGAAAGCGGCGAAATTACCCTTGAGCGCTTGAAGGACGCGGTGCGCCGCATTCTTCGCATGAAGGCGCAGGTGCGCCTCTTTGAAGACCAGGCGGCCATTGCCGACTCGGTTGAGGTATCGGGGGATATTGCCGCGGTTGCCCAGGAGATTGCCGACAAGGCCATCACCGTTATCCGCAATAGCCAGAATCTCATTCCGCTGTCTCTGCCCAAGGGCTCGAAATTCCTGCTTATCAACCTGCAACGCAACCGAAACGATATGGGCTTCCCCCAGTATATGGAGCATATCAATGTTCTGACCGAGGAGCTGAGGGCGCGCGGCTATGAGGCAGATATGATTAAGTCCTACGGCATCGACCATCGCAAGCTGGAAGAGGATATGAAGGGCTATGACTGTATTCTCATCAACTGCCGCATCAACCCTGCGGTATACCTTGGCGGCACCAACCGCATCAACTGGGATAACATTATGTGCTTCTGGCGCGGTGTTGGCGTTGCCCACCCCCGTGTTATCTTCACCTCCTTCGGTGACCCCTATAAGCTTTACGACCTGCCCTTTTTGCGCACCTATGTCAACGCGTATTCGCACGATGAGGTAACCTTCCGCGCCTTTGTCAAGGTGCTGCTTGGTGAAATTCCCGCAGAGGGCAAGAGCCCCGTTGCGCTTAAGGGCTTCTTTGAAAGAGAGACCGACTGATAGCAAAAAGGCATAAAGTCAATAAAAAAGCACCTCAAACGGCGAAGTCCGTTTGAGGTGCTTTCCTTTTTTGTTTCGGGAAAATGCTTATTTCAAAAATGCTTGCTTCGGGAAAACGCTTATTTCAGCGAGATCCACATGGCAGGGCGCACGGCGTAATCGGGGGCGTTCACCTCGTCGCCGCCGTAAAGAGCGGAGGTGAAGCAGAAGATCATCGCGTGATCGTTAAAGCGCTCGCTTCGGGTGCGGAGCCACCATTGGCAAGTGCCGCTGGAGGTGGAGAGGGCGGCGCCCTGCGCTACGGCGTAGTCGGTGGGGGCGGCGTGGCCGCGCTTGTCGCCGATGTCACCGCCGAAATACTTTTGCATTTC
>JBGVMO010000142.1:0-2529 GCA_045124835.1 Eubacteriales bacterium | reverse complement strand
AATGCCGAGCTGGGCGGGAAGGGTAAGCGAAAGAGAGCCAAAGGAAAGCGCCTTGGGCGCAAGCCCGAAGAAAATGGGCAAAAGGGCGGCAAAGACCTCGGCAAGAAGCTTTAAGGCAGGAGAAAGAGAAAAAATATCGTCTGTAACGCCAAGGGCGGCAATCAAGGCACCGCCGGCAAGGACGGCCTTCAAAAGCGTGTCGCCTTCGGCGCTTGAAAAAGGAATGAGGGCCAAAAGTACGGCAAAGAAAAGCGCAAGCCCTGCCAAGCGCGGCGTTGGGCGAACGTGGCGCTTGCGGCGCCCATCGGGCAGGTCGACAGCGCCAAGCGGATGCGCAAGGCGCACGGAAAGCGGAACCAGAGAAACGGCAAAAAGCGCGGCCGAGAAAAACGGCGCGAAAAAGAAAAAAGACATAGCCTATCCTTTCTGCCCAAGGGCAAGGTATGTAAGCTATGTCTTTTTTTGGCATCAAAGAGGGAATTTGTTGCCCTCTTTTTTGTTTGGCCGCTCTTGTAAAGAGGGTTTTTCAGACAACGAAGCCGATTTTCTTCTTCACCTTGGCGAGCGTGCGCGCCGCGGCGGCAGAGGCTTCGTCGGCACCCTTTTTCATAACGGCCTCAAGATAAGGCTTGTCGTTCATCAGTCGCGCGAATTCCTCGCGCACGGGAGCGAGCGCATCGGCGCAGACCTCACCGCAGGCGGTCTTGAAGTCACCGTAGCCCTTGCCCTCAAATTCCTTGATAACCTCTTCCTCGGTTTTGCCCGTGAAGCAGCGGTAAATAGAAATCAGGTTGGCAATGCCCTCCTTGCCCTCGCCGCCCTTGATTTCAGAGCCAGAGTCGGTTACGGCGCGGCGGAACTTGCGCATAACGGTGTCCTTATCGTCCAAAATATAGACAACGGCGTTGGGATTGGGGTCAGACTTGGACATCTTGGAGAGGGGGTCTGCCAAGGACATAATTTTCATTCCGTTTTGGGCGATATAGGGCTCCGGCACCACGAAGGTGGGAGAATACGCCTGATTAAAGCGCCCTGCAATGTTGCGCGCCAGCTCCAAATGCTGCTTTTGGTCAACGCCAACGGGCACAAGGTCGGTCTGGTAGAGCAGAATATCGGCCGCCATCAGAACGGGATAGGTGAAAAGACCTGCGTTGATGTTGTCTGCGTGCTTGGCACTCTTGTCCTTGAACTGCGTCATACGCGAAAGCTCGCCAAACATCGTGTAGCAGTTGAGCAGCCAGGAAAGCTCGGCGTGCGCAGGCACGTGCGACTGCACGAAGAGCGTGTTTTTTTCAGGATCAAGACCGCAGGCCATATAAAGCGCCAGCGTCTCGTAGGTGCGGCGGCGAAGCTCTGCGGGGACTTGGCGCACGGTAATGGCGTGCAAATCCACCACGCAGTAAAAGCAGCGGTATTCATCCGAAAAGGCGCTAAAATTTTTGATAGCACCCAGATAGTTTCCGATAGTCAGGTTTCCCGAGGGCTGCACACCCGAGAAAACGACCTTTTTGTCTCCCAGCATAGAGTTTTCCTTTCTATTATGCGCCGAAAAGGGAAAAGATACCCGTTTTCTCGGCCTTCTTTCAAAACGACACGTCTATTATAGCCGTATTTCTCTTTTTTGTCAACAAAAACCGCGTTTTTCGATAAAAATTTAACGAAAATCTCTTTACAATTCAAGACATTAGTGCTACAATATATAAGGTAATCTTGTTTATCAAAATATTATTTCATATACGGAGGAAAAAACCAAATGGAAAAAAGAAGAAAAATTTCCATGGATGGTAACACCGCTGCGGCGCACGTATCTTATGCGTTCACCGAGGTTGCTGCCATCTACCCCATCACTCCTTCCAGCCCTATGGCAGAAGTGACAGACACATGGTCTGCTTCCGACAAGAACATTTTCGGCGAGCCTGCGAAGAACATTCTCGGCGATAATGTTAAGGTTGTCGAGATGCAGTCCGAAGCAGGTGCAGCCGGTGCCGTTCACGGCTCTTTGGCTGCGGGTGCTTTGACCACGACTTATACCGCATCTCAGGGTCTTCTTTTGATGATCCCCAATATGTATAAGATCGCCGGCGAGCTGCTTCCTTGCGTTATCCACGTATCCGCCCGTTGCGTTGCTTCTCACGCGCTCAACATCTTTGGTGACCACTCTGACGTGTATGCTTGCCGTCAGACCGGCTTTGCTATGATGGCAGAGACCAATGCACAGGAAATTATGGACCTTGGCGCTGTTGCTCATTTGGCAACCATCAAGGGCCGCGTTCCTTTCCTGAACTTCTTTGACGGCTTCCGTACCTCTCACGAGATTCAGAAGATTGAGGCTTGGGACTACAAGGATCTGGCAGAGATGGTTGACATGGATGCCCTCAACGCATTCCGTGCCCGCGCGCTGAACCCTGAGTTCCCTGTTCTTCGCGGCTCCGCTGAGAACGGTGACATCTTCTTCCAGCACAGAGAGGCCTGCAACGCTTACTACGATGCACTTCCCGCAATCGTTGAAGAGTATATGGGCAAGGTTAA
>JBGVMO010000141.1:0-14097 GCA_045124835.1 Eubacteriales bacterium | reverse complement strand
CGGCTGACGATAGAGTCCAAAAGCTTACCGAAAATAATGATAAAAATCAAGCCGACGATAAAGATACATATAAACGCAAGCACAACGGAGACCGCACCGGAAACGGCGTCAGAAACGGTGCTTATCATATTCTCCACCGCTTCTCCGCCCGTTGTAACGGCATCGCTTGCCATCTGGTCGGTATTGATGCCGAAAAAGCTTAAAAAGGCTTTCAAGCCGTCAGGCACACTGCCCGAAAGCGTTTCGGTTGTCAAATTTCCCATACCAACGTCTGCAAGACAATTATGTATGATTTCCGAAACCTTTCCGTTTACGAAGCCGTGCACAAAGCGCTCCTTGAAAAAGAGGCCAAGCGGCTTACAGAAGCAAAATGCCAGAATAACGGCCGCAATGAGCTTGAAGAAGCGAAAAACCGTTTTCACAAAGCCCGTTTTCAATCCGATAATCAGAGGAATTAAAACGGCAACAATCATCAACAAATCCAGCGCGAGTGATACGTAATCAAAGCCTTCCATTGCTATTTACACCTTTCTTTCACTATCATTCATTATTACTGCAAAATAACGTTATCTGCACCCAAAAGCGCACGAAGTGCGCCAAGAAGCATCTCGTCTCTTTTGATTTTCTTTTCCTTCAAAAGAACGTAACGGGCGCTGCTTCTTTCATAAAAATAGACGGGAATTTCACCGGGGCAAAGCGCAAGCATCTGCAAAGCCTCATTTGCCTCTTTGCTCTTTAAGGATTCCACGCGCAAATAAAGCTTTTGACTGCTTTCTTTTCTTGCAGAGGCCTCTTCCTGCATCTGCGCATTGGTTTTGAGAGGAATAGCTTTTGAAACCAAAAGCTTAACGCCGTCATCCTCCCGAACGGAAAGCTGACCCTTAACACGCAAAACGCTCCCCTCGTTTACCAAAGCGCCGAGAGATTCAAATTGCTTGGGGAACAGAATGATTTCAAAGGAGGCATACCTGTCCTCGAGAGTGCAGAAGGCCATTCGTGCGCCATTTTTAGTTTCCTTCACCGTTTTTTCGGTGATAATGCCCGAAACGGAAACGGTCATTTTATCCTGATAAGCAACACTGGCAGAGGCTTCTGCCGGCTCATCCCTTCCCTCATCAAAGCAAGAAAGAATATCCACTATTTCGTCCTGCTTTTCCGAAGCGATGTCAAGCGTATAGTCATCCAGCAAGTGACCGCTGAAATAAAGGCCTGAGCTTTCCTTTTCCAAAAGAAGAAGCTCGCGGGTGGAAAACTCCGGTAGCTCAGGATAAACGTACGCCAGGCTCTCATCCTCTGCGCCCATCGTGCTGAACAAATCAAGCTGTCCGGATACGTTACCGTGATGATGCGAAACAACCGCCTCCAGCTGTTGCTCATAGGTTGCAAGCAAGCGGCTTCTGTAAACGCCAAGACTGTCAAAGGCGCCGCTTTTAATAAGCGATTCTATCTGGCGCTTGTTCAAATCCGCCTCCGCAACGCGCGACAAAAAGCTTTCAAAGCTTTGGTATCTTCCGTTTCTTTCCCTTTCCCTGATAAGAAAATCCACAAAGCTCCGCCCGACGTTTTTAAGCGCCAAAAGGCCGAAGCGAATATTCTTGCCCGAAACGGAGAATAAAAGACGGCTTTCGTTGATATCGGGAGGCAAAACGCGAATACCGCGCTTTCCTGCCTCGGATATATATTCCGCAACCTTGGTCTGCGATCCCAAAACCGAGGTTAGCAGCGCAGAAAAATAGGCCGCGGGATAATGGCGCTTCAAGTAGGCGGTTCGATAGGTTGTCACGGCATAGGCCGTTGCGTGACTCTTGTTAAAGGCGTACTTGGCAAAGCTCGCCATATTATCAAAGATTTTTCCCGCAACGTCCGCAGAGATACCCGATTTCAAGCACCCCTCCATAAAGGAAACGCGCTCTTTTTCCAAAACGTCTGCCTTCTTCTTTGCCATAGCGCGCCGCACAAGGTCAGCACGCGCCAAGGAATAGCCCGCTAAATCGCGGAAAATCTGCATAACCTGCTCCTGATAAACAATGCACCCGTAGGTAACCTTTAAAACAGGTTCAAGCGCCGCTGTGTCATAAACAACCGGCTCCTTGCCGAATTTTCTGGCAATATAGTGGGGTATAGAGTCCATCGGGCCCGGTCGGTAAAGGGCAATCGCCGCCGTTATTTCTTCAATAGAGGAGGGCTTCAGATGCATCAGCATTTGGCGCATTCCGCCCGATTCAAGCTGAAAAACGCCCATTGTATCCCCATCACCTATCATACGGTAGGCCTCTTCATCGTCAAAAGGAATACTCTGCACCGAGAAGGTTGGGTCGCTTTCGCGTATTTCCCGCTCTGCGTCTGCAATGATGGTGAGATAACGGATGCCCAAAAAGTCAAATTTTATAAGGCCAAGCTCGGCAACGGTATCCATATCGTATTCCGTTACGGTGACGTCGCCGTTTTGAGAAAGCGGCACGTAGTCGCAAACAGGATTTGGCGTGATAACCACGCCTGCCGCGTGCGTTGAGGCGTGGCGCGGCATTCCCTCCAAGGCCATTGAAATATCTAAAAGGCGACGAACCGCATAAGATTCCTCGTATTTGGCGGCAAGCTCCTTGCTTTTCAAGGCATCCTGAATGGTAATCCCCAGCTCGCGCGGAACAAGCTTTGCCACAGCGTCAACCTCACCGTACGGCATACCCAAGGCCCTTCCAACGTCGCGAATGGCCGCGCGCGCCGCCATCGTTCCAAAGGTGATAATCTGCGAAACGTGCTCCTCGCCGTATCGCTCTCTGACGTAGGCAATAACCTCGTCGCGACGGTTGTCGGCAAAGTCGATATCAAAGTCGGGCATTGAAATTCGTTCGGGGTTCAAAAAGCGCTCAAAGAGCAGGTCATAGCGCAAGGAATCAACGTCGGTAATCCCAACAAGGAAGGCCACAAGGCTTCCTGCACCCGAGCCTCGCCCGGGCCCAACGGCAATTCTCTGCCCTTTGGCATAGTTGACAAAATCCCAAACCACGAGAAAATAGGAGTCAAAGCCCATACGGTGAATCACCGAAAGCTCGTAATCCATACGGGCGCGATAGTCCTCAAGGGTAAAGCGCTCAAGGCAGAGCGCTCCCTCCCTTTCCTTCTCGGCAAGGCCCTTTTCTGCCAATTCGCGCAAAAAGGCCTCCGGCGAAGTGCCATCGGTGCGGTATACAGGAAGCAGAAAGTTGCCAAAGGCAAATTCAAAGGTGCAAGCGTCAGCTATCCTTCCCGTATTTTCGATGGCCCCCTGATATGCGCCGAAAAGCTTTTCCATCTCCTCGGTGCTTTTATAATAAAACTCGTTCGTTTCGAAGCCCAAGGGCCTTCCATCCGTCAAAACGCTTCCCGTTTGCACGCACATCAGAACCGCTTGATTTTCAGCATCGCTCTTTTTCAGGTAATGCACGTCATTGGTGGCAACCAAAGGAATACCGCTTTTTTCGGAAATCTCCACAAGAGCGTCCCGAACGGTTTTTTCCTCCTCTATGCCGTGGTTCTGCAGCTCAAGATAGAAATTGCCCTTTCCCATAATTTCTTCAAGGGCAACGGCGTCCTGATAGGCCGCCTCCATATCGCCTGCCAGAATATCGCGCGGAATTTGCCCTGCAACGCAAGCAGAAAGCGCAATCAAGCCCTCCGCGTTCTCGCGCAAAAGCTCCAAGTCAATACGAGGACGGGAATAAAAGCCCTCAGTATAACCAAGGGAAACCATTTTAATCAGGTTGCGATATCCCGTTTCATTCTTAACTAAAAGAACGAGATGGTTACCCGAGGAATCCTGCTTTCCTGCCTTGTCAAAGCGACTGCGTCTTGCAACGTACACCTCACAGCCGATAATGGGCTTGATGCCCTCCTTCTTACAGGCCTTGTAAAAATGTACTGCTCCAAAAAGCGCACCGTGATCGGTGATGGCAACGGCTGTGTGCCCCGCCGCCTTGGCGGCCTTCGGAATTTCTGCGATACGGCACGCGCCGTCAAGAAGGCTATATTCGCTATGCAGATGTAAATGAACGAAATTTTTCATACCGTATCTCCTTTCTGTTCATCTTTCCCCACGGAAAAGAGAAACATTCTATATTTTAATTTTCATTTTTTCGGCAAAGTCAAGAATGCGCTTAATGCGATGATTCATACCCGATTTGCTGACAGGGGGGGTAGAAAGAGCCGCCAGCCGCGCAAGGCTTTCCTCCGGATGCTGCAA
Organism: Eubacteriales bacterium; assembly: GCA_045124835.1. GTDB lineage: Bacteria > Bacillota > Clostridia > Oscillospirales > CAG-272 > UBA1740. The sequence continues at coordinate 9,878 of JBGVMO010000141.1, read as the reverse complement.
GCGCAAGCGCGCCGTTTCAGCCAGCTCGTCCGGCAAGGAGGACAAAAGATCCTGTGCCTCCATTTTCTTCAGAACGCGTAACACGCGCGCCGAGGCATCCACCGCGCGATTGATATTGCTCGCTTCGCAGTTGGTGCGACGGTTGATATCGTTGCGGAATTGCTTTTCGATTTTACAGTTGATGAATTTAAAAACGGAATCATTGCTTTGCATATGTGCCATAAATTCCTCAACCATTGCGGAATCCTTTAAATATAAAAGCGTTTCTGTGCGGCGCCTTGCCAGCTTGAAGGGAATGTGATATTCGCGTTCAAAGAAAAGGCGGAAGGCCTCTGCGCGTTCGCCCAAGGAAAGCTCCAAATGGTAATTTTTCAAGGGATCAGTTATACGTCCTGCCACCAGAAAAATACCGCGCAAATAAGCCGTTGCACAGTTTTCGCAGGCAAACGGGGGGCGCGAAGCCAAAAAACGCGGCTCAAGCTCACTTAAAAATTTCTTGGCGCTGAAGCTCTTGAAACGAAAAACGTGAAGGCGGCCTCCGTGCAGCTGGGGGAGCTTTTCTGCCTGCCGTCCAAACTGCTCATTAATCAGCTTTTGTGCAAGAGCGGTTGCGTTTTCATCCACCATACGCAAGAAAATCTCGTCATCCTCTCCAATAAATGCGCGCGCAGACAGAATGCCGAACAGCATCATTCTGCGACAGCAGGAGGATTTGTAGGCGGTGTCGCATATTTCCTTTTTAATATCGTTCAAAAACGCCATAATGTACTTCCCCGTTTCTTGCTACTCTATATACTCGATTTCAAGCGCTAAGGCAACGCCAAAGCGCTCGTAAATTTCTTTTTTAATCAGCGCAACCAAGGCAAGAACGTCCTTAGCCGTTGCCCCACCAAGATTGACGATAAAGCCGCCGTGCTTTTCCGAAACGGCCGCATTTCCGATTCGCTTGCCAAGCAGGCCTGCCCGTTCCACCAAAGCGCCGACGTAATGTCCTTCAGGCCGCCGAAAGACGCTTCCCGCGCTCGGAAAAGCCAAGGGCTGTCTTTCTTGCCGCTTTTTTAAAAATTCGTGCATCAGCGCGCGGCTTTTCTCTCTCGTTCCCCTTTCCAGATGAAAGGTTGCCGAGAGTATCACCCAATCTCCCTTTGCGGAAAAAGCGCTTTCACGGTATCCAAAGCCACAGCTTTCGCTTTTCAGCACACGCATTTGCAAAACGCTTTTATCCCAGACGTTTACAAAGGAGAGAAAGGAAGATATTTCTGCGCCAAAGGCGCCTGCATTCATATAGAGCGCACCGCCTACCGTTCCGGGTATGCCGTACAGCGCCTCCATTCCGCAAAGCCCTCTTTCCGAAGAAAAGCGAATCAGATCATTCAGTGAAACCCCGGCGGCACTGCGCACGCCATTGCCGTCCTGCGAAAGCGACCGCATATGCCTTGTCGTTACCAAGGCGCCTCGATAACCCTCGTCTGAAAACAAAAGGTTCGTGGCATTTCCAATCACGCGAAAGCAGATTTTCTCGTTGGAAAGAAAGACCAAAAGCCGAGAAAGCTCTTCCTCGTTCGCGGGAAAAAGCAATGCGTCTGCCCTTCCGCCTATGCGAAAAGAGGAATACAAGGACAAGGGCGCATCCCAAAGCCCAACGATGTGAGAGGATACACAAAACTCCCGTAAAGCGCGCATATTCGTTCCCCCTTACTGCTACTGTTTGCAGTATATGGGAAAGCGCGCTTCTTGCTTCCGTTATCAGATTTGATAAGAAAGCATATCTGCCGCCGCTTTTCTCTGGGCATCCGTAATATGAATGCCGCCAAGAATGCGGGAAAGCTCCGCAATACGCTCCTCTCTTCCCAAAAGGGAAACAGAGGCCTCTGTTCTTCCGTCAAGCGTCTGCTTTTTCATTAAATAGTGGTTATCTGCCAAGGAGGCAATCTGCGCCGAATGGGTGATGCAAAGCATTTGAATACCCGCGGAGGCCTCCTTTAAGCAAAAGCCGATTTTACGGGATGTTTTTCCCGAAACACCGCTATCCACCTCATCAAAAATAACGGTAGGAAGGCCATCGTGGCGCGCAATCACGCACTTCAAGGCCAAAACGATTCTTGCCATTTCTCCGCCGGACGCCACGTGATTAATGGGAAGCATCGGCTCACCCTCATTCAAGGTGGCAAGGAAGGAAACGCTATCGAAGCCGTTTTCGGTCAAATAGCGGGCGTCCTCCCTTTCTCTTTTTTCAAGCCCGATAGAAAATTTAGCCTTAGGCAAATCAAGCTTTTCAAGCAAGGCCGAAACCTCGTCCTCCAAGGCCAGCGTTGCCTTGGCTCTTGTTTCGTGAAGCGCTTCAGCCTCTCTTTCGGCCTTGGCAAGCTGCTCAGCATAGCGCGCGGTCAGCTCCTCGCGCCTGCTATCCAGATTTTCCAAAGAAGAAAGCTCCTCAAGGCTCTTTTCAAGGTAGGCAAGCACCGCGTCCTCGGTAGGCCCGTATTTTCGCAAAAGCCGCTGTATGTCGGCAAGGCGGGTTTCCACTCTGTCCAGCGCCTCCGTCGGATCCTCGCCGTCAAGCTCCCCCATTGCACGAATTTCCTCGGCAACGTCGTCAAGCTCCGAAAGCGAATCCTCAAGCTGCTCCGCAATCTCGGCCGCGCGCGGTATAAACTCGCCAAGCGCCTCCATAGACAAAACGACCTTTTGCAAAACCGAGCAAACGTTCCCCTTCTCGCCGCCGCGCAAAGCGCGATACGAAAAGGAGGTCTGCTTGGTGATTTTTTCAATATTTTTCAAGCGAAGCTTCTCTTCAAAAAGCGCATCCTCATCACCCTTTTTAAGAGAAACCTCTTTTATTTCCTCGGTCTGATACCGAAGCGTCTCGATACGGCGCTCCTTTTCAGCCTCATCTATTTCCAATTTTTCAAGCGCGCGACGCAGATTTTCAAGCTTCTCATACTCAAAGAGATACGCCGCCAGCTCCCGCTCGTTGTGCGCCGCCGCATCAAGAATCGAAAGGGCGCTTTCCTCCTTGCGCAAGAAGGCGGTATCCTCCTGCCCGTGAATATGAAGCAAAAGGGAGGCCGCTTCCTTTAAAACAGAAAGTGAAACGGCTCTTCCATTGATACGAGAGGTGCTTTTTCCGTCCTCACCAAAGCTTCTTTGCAGCTCTAAGGCCCCCTCCTCGTCTATCACAACAGAGAGCGCAAAAAGGTCTGCCTTTGTCTTGGCAGAAAGGTCGCGAAAGACCGCGCTAACGGTCGCCATCGCCTCCCCGTGCCGCAACAGCTCCTTGTCAGCCTTGGCACCGAGAAGCAGGCGCAGGCTTTCCAGCATCACGCTTTTTCCCGCACCGGTCTCACCCGTCAGAACCGTAAATCCGGCGGAGAAATCCACATCCAATTTTTTAATGACGGCAAGATTTTCAATATGAAGCGCAGAAATCATTGCTGCTCTCCTTTTTCGTACTTTAACGCATCAAAGCGCATTGATTTTAAAGGACAGCTCCTTACAAAGCTTGTGGGCAAAGGCCTCCTCACGCACCACCAAAAAGATGGCATCATCCCCTGCTATACTACCGAGAATCTCTTCTCTTTCCAAGGAATCCACCCAAGTGGCAACCGCGCTTGCCATACCCGGCAGGGTCTTGATAACCAACATATTCCCCGCATAATCCACCTTTAAAACGGAATCCGTCAAGGCATGATGAATGCCGCCCTTTTTACCGTGAAAGGACATTTGCGCGTAATAGCAAACACCGTTTTTATCCGTTTTCTTGACAAGCCCCATTTCCCGAATATCACGAGAAACAGTTGCCTGCGTCACGTCGAAGCCGCCTTCACGCAGGCGCGCTATCATATCCTCTTGCGTCGTTACGCTTTCCTTTTCGATAAGCTCTAAAATTTTCTTTTGTCTACTCTGCTTCTGACCCATTTTGTGTCCCTCTGCCATTCTTTAAAAATGATTCATTTTCATTTTGGTGCATAAAACACGAAGAAGATTTTTCTCCTGTAACGATAAGATTCGAACCTTCTTTGGAGAACGCTTGATTTCCAAGACCTCGCCGTCCGCCAAAACGAAGGTTTCTCTGCCGTCCACCGTGACGGAAAGGCCCTCCCGTCTTTCCCCTATGCTCTTGACTGCAAGACTTGTATCAGCCGAAAAGAGTAAGGAGCGCGAGAAAAAGGATCGCGGGCAAATCGGCGTTACGCAAATGGCGTTCATACTGTCCTCCATAACGGGTCCCCCGGCCGAAAGTGAATAAGCGGTCGAGCCCGTGGGAGTGGCCAAAATCAACCCGTCGGCGCGATAATCAAGGCTTTCGCCGCCCTCAAACAAGCGGATATCGGCCAAGTGCCCCATCATGCCTGCCACGGTCACCTCGTTAAGCGCAAGATACGGCAATTCACGGCGAGTTCTGTCCTTATCCAAAACGGATAGCGAAAGCGTCATTCTTTCTTCTACGATATATGTATCGTCCATCAGGCGAGAAAGTAAGGAAAGCTCCGTGCGTTCCACGGTAGTCAGATATCCAAGACGCCCCATATTGATGCCCAGCAAGGCAACGTCATGGGCAAGAGCGAGCGCCGCGGCGTGCAGCATCGTTCCGTCTCCACCGATAACCAAAATCAGCTCTGCTTCCTTGGGAAAGCTATCTGCCTCGTAACGAATAACCCCGTCAAGCGCACAAGGAAGCGAGGCTTCCACAAAAATTTTCGCGCCAAAGCCCGAGAGAAGCCGGACAACCTCCTTGGTCACCCGATATTCCTCGTCCTTCTGCTGATTGGAAAACAGCACTATATTCTTCAAAGCAAAATCACTTCCTTTTCAGCCAACAGGCCTTCTCTTCAGGTAAAATAGATATTCTACGTTGCCGTCTCCGCCGAGAATGGGAGATGGCGCCTCGGCCAAAACCGCAAAGCCAAAGCTTTCTGCGGCGTCCTTGATACGCGCAAGCGCCAAGGAAACAGCCCTTTTATTTTTTACAATGCCACCCTTGCCAACGTAAGCACGGCCAACCTCAAACTGTGGCTTCACCAAGGTTATCATTTCGTCGCCCTCACTCAAAAGCGCGGAAAGCGCAGGATACAGCAGGGTTTGCGATATAAAGGAGACGTCCATCACCACAAGGCTCGGCTTCTCCCCGAAGTCCTCCCTCTTCAAATCCTTGGCATTGTATTTTTCATAAGAAATCACGCGTTCATCCTTCTGCAAGCGAGAATGAAGCTGGGAAACGCCAACGTCAACAGCGTACACAAGCCGCGCGCCTCTTTGCAAAAGGCAGTCCGTGAAGCCACCGCTGGAAGCACCAACGTCAAGGCACACGCGCCCCGAGACAGAAACCCCGAAAGCATCAAGCGCTCCCTCAAGCTTCAAGCCACCGCGCGACACGTATCTTTGCAAATCATTTTCCACAAGAACAACGGCATCCGCATCCGTAACCTCAAGTGCGGCCTTTTTGGCAACAGCGCCGTTCACCGTTACAGCCCCCAAGGCTATCATCTGCTGTGCTTTGGCACGGCTTTCAACCAAGGCACGTGCGCACAGTGCAACATCAAGCCGCATAGAAGGGCGTCACTCCCGATATCAAAAGAAACAGAAAACCGATAAGAACACCAAGGAATGCACCCAAAACCACCTGCAAGGGCGTGTGGCCGATAAGCTCCTTTAAGTTCTTCTGCATAAGGCGCGGTCCCTTTTCAGGCAAGGAATTATTGATGTTATTCAGAATCTTGGCCTGCTCACCGACAGCACGGCGCACGCCTGCCGCATCGTACATGACGACAACGGCCAGAATAGTGGCAATGGCGAACTCGGTGGAGGCAAAGCCGTGCGTATACGCGCACGCGGTTGCCAAAGCACAAACCGTGGAGGAATGAGAGCTGGGCATACCGCCCGAGGACCAAAGCTTAACGAAATCAAGCTTTTTATCCACGATAACGCCAATCAGAATTTTCAAAAGCTGGGCTATCAGCCAAGCGGTAAGAGATGCAATCAAAATATGACTAACCATAAAATCAAACTCCTGTTTCTTCTTTTCTTTACGATTATTTCTGTCTGTTCAGAAGGAAGTCGGCAAGCTCCGTCAGGGCTTCTCCGTTTTCGTATCCGGCTATCTCGGATTTGGCTCTTTCGGTCAACTCACTTGCATACTGCATTGCCTCGTCGACGGAAAAATAATGCAAAAAGGTTTTCTTTCCGGCCTTTTCATCCTTGCCGATGCTTTTACCGAGCGCCGCCTCGTCTCCCACGACGTCCAACGCATCGTCCACAATTTGAAATGCAAGACCAAGGTATCTGGCATACGAGCTGAGGGCTGCCACGTCCTTCTCCGAAGCATTCTCAGCGGAAAGAATACCAAGCTTCACAGCCGCCACCATCAAAGCTCCCGTTTTCAAGGAATGCATCTTAATCAACCGGTTAAAGTCATCCTCTTCTTCACCGGGGGAAAGATCCATTATTTGTCCGCCCACCATTCCGTCCGCGCCTGCGGCAGAGGCGAGCGTCAGCACGGCGTAGCGCACGGCTCTGTCAGAAAGACCGCTTGCGGCAATCAGCTCGAAGGCGCCCGTCAAAAGCGCATCTCCCGCTAAGGTAGCAACCGCCTCGCCGTAAATTTTATGGTTGGTCGGCTTTCCACGGCGCATATCGTCATCATCCATACAGGGCAAATCGTCGTGAATCAAGGAATAGGTATGCACCATTTCCAAGGCCGCGGCCAGATAAATGGCGTTTTCCTCCTTGCCGCCGAACATTTTGGAAACGGCAAGCACGAGAAACGGCCGAATGCGCTTGCCGCCCGCCATTACGCTATAACGCATAGATGCGTAAAGAGAGAGCAAATCCTTGTCGTCCGTTGAAACGGATTGACTCAAAAAATGCTCAACCTTGCCCGCATAGGATAAAAGCTTTTCTTCTATCGTTTTCATATCTCTTCCCCTTACGCCTTGTTTTCTTCGTTCTCGCCGGAGGAAAAGGGCGCTTCACTGCCGTCGCTTAACAGAACATGGACTCTTTGCTCTGCGGAAGCAAGCGCATCGCTGCAAAAATGAACCAAGGAAATGCCCTCCTCGAAAAAGGAAATAGAGGATTCAAGCGTTTCCTCCCCCGTCTCCAGCCTTTTAACAATGTCCTCCAAGCGCACAAGCGCAGACTCGAAGGTATATTCTTTTTTATCCGTATTCATCGTACCTGTTCTCCTCTTCGTCAACGTTTAAAGCGGGTTCGATTCAGGCTGCACTTGGCTAACCTCAACCTCAAGGCTTCCCCTTTGAAGCCGCAAATGCAGGGTGTCTCCCTTGGCTACCGCAGCAGCATCCCGAAGCGCCTTGCCACTCCTGTCCGTTGCAACGGCGTAACCGCGCGAAAGTGTCTTTAGGGGGCTGAGTCCATCAAGCATGGCCGCCCGTTCCGAAAGCGCCGCGCGCGCAGATAAAAGCGCTCTTTCCGTGCTATGCGTTAACCCCTCCTTTAAATACAAAAGGCTCTGGCGCTTGCTTTGATAAAGCGCCCGTGGATCAGTCAACACACGGCTTTTTGCAAGACCTTCCAAGCGCCGCCTTGCAAAAGACGTTTTTTTCTCGCACAGCAGCTTCATTTTAGTTATCACGTTTTGGAAGCTTGATAAAAGATGTGCCGTTTCGGGAACGGCCAGCTCAGCCGCATTGGAGGGCGTTGCCGCGCGCAAATCGGCAACGAAATCGCAAATGGTAAAATCCGTTTCATGCCCAACGGCAGAAATCACGGGAATAGCAGACGCGGCAACAGCGCGCGCCAAGGCCTCGTCATTAAAGGCAAAGAGGTCCTCCATTGACCCGCCGCCGCGCCCAATGATAATCACGTCAACCGGGCGTCTTTCGTTAAAGAACGCAATTCCGCGGCGCAAGCTCTCCGGTGCCTCTATTCCCTGCACCAAGGCGGGATACAAAAACACCTCAGCATACGGGAAGCGCGCACCCAAAATACGAATCATATCCCGAACCGCCGCGCCTGTGGGCGAGGTTATAAGGCCGATGCGCGAAGGAATTTTCGGCAACGTTTTTTTTCTTTCCTTATCGAAAAGGCCCTCCTTGGCCAGCTTGCTTTTCAGCTGCTCGAATGCAAGGTACAAAGCACCTATTCCATCCGGCTCAATGGCCGTTACCTGAAGCTGATACCTTCCCATCTTGGCATAGGTGACGACAGAGCAATACAAAATCACCTTCATACCGTTTTTGGGGAGGAACTTGAGCTTCGATGCGGCAGAACGAAACATCACCGCATTAATCAGGCTTTCTTCATCCTTCAAGGAAAAATACATATGTCCCGAGGGATGCACAGTCAAATTGGATATCTCGCCGCGCACAGCGATGCCTGAGAGCAAATCACAGCCCTCAATCAAATCCTTTATCAAGCGACTGAGCTGACTGACGGATAACGCCTGCCTTTCGGGAAAGGCGGCATTTATTTGATTCATATACACCTCTCCTTTCCTTCGGCATAAATGAAAGCTTACAGCGCCTGCTCTCTCTTGTAGGCCTCTAGGGCCAACAATGCAATTCCTGCGGCGTTATCCGCAGAAAAGGCAGGCTCTGCAAAAAATACGTTTTCAAAATTTTGCTTCAGCTTTTGCTGAATAATACGGTTGGACATCACACCGCCCGAGAACAAGATGGGAAGCGCATCGCCCTTTTCCTTCCGAAGATATTGCGTCAACGCAGAAAGTGCAGAGGCAATATAAGAAAGAACGAAGGCGGCAGTATAAGAAGCATCGTTGGTTTCCCTATACAGTCTCTCTGCCATGTTTTCCAAGCCCGAAAGGTGAATTTCACCGTTTTCAACCTTAATTTTTCGTTTGGGAATGGATTTCTCTCCGTTTTTTTCAATATAATCGCGTGCCAAGGCCTCAAGCGCAGGGCCGCAAGGAAAAGCAAGCCCCATCATCACGCCAACGCGGTCAATGGCCTGTCCTGCATTGAGATCCGCCGTTCCGCCGAGAAGATCGACCGCAAAGCCCAAGGGTGCGGGCTTGGCTAAAAGCATTTCCGTTGTTCCGCCCGAGACGTGAAAGGCGCCAAAGGGAGCGGCAAGTAGCTCTGCCTTTTTGGCGGAATACATAGCGGCGCGAAGATGGCCGCATTGATGCGAAAATGTATAAAGGGGCACCGAAAGCGCGCCTGCTGCCGACTCTGCGGCGGCAACGCCTGCCAAAAAGCAAGGCATATACGAGCCCTCTTGATTACGGGGCTTACCCGAAACGCCAACGGCAACGGGGCGCTTCCCCTCTAAAACGGTGCGAAGCTCCTGCATCAGAAAGGGCAGATTTTTGACGTGTGCAAACAGCGCGTCTGACTGGCGCAGGCCGCAAGCCCCCTCGGCCACGGGTAAGGGGCGCTTTAAGTTAGCAATGATTTGCCCACTCTCATCGGCAACGGCAACGGAGGTTGTATAGTTGCTGGTGTCAATGCCCAAAACGTACGAACGGTTCATTTTTCTTATCCTTGTTCACCGTCGCCCTGCGTGGCGGCTTTCTTTTCCTCAATTTCCTGCGCAATGGCGTTCAAAACTCCGTTGACAAACACGCGCGCCTTCTCCTCATCGAACTTTTTCATCAGCTCAACAGCCTCGTTCAAGGAAACGCGCACGGGAATATCCTCCCGATACAGCATCTCATAAGAGGCAAGAAGCATCACCGCCGCAGCTACGTGGGAAATACGGTTTCTCTTCCAACCGTTTGAATGGGCGGCAATCAAGGTGTCAAGCTCCTCACGATGCGCGGCGATTCCGTGCAAAACGTCCTCAAGGTAATCAGAGGGCTGAATTTCTCTTGCTTCCCTTGCGTTTTCATAAATTTCCTCTATATTGCGGGTCGTATCAAACTCCCATTCAAAAAGCATAGAAAATGCATTTTCTCG
>JBGVMO010000140.1:0-6638 GCA_045124835.1 Eubacteriales bacterium | reverse complement strand
ATGCGCAACGAATGGTTGCTTTTCCTTCCTTCACCTCGTCGGACGAGGCCACGGGAAGCATTTCCTTTTGCTTATACGAGGTTAAAACGCCGTAAACGCCCGTTGCCGTATTATAAAGGACGCTTCCCTTCTTTTCGCCGTAGAGATACCCGCGAAGCTCGCCCGGCGTGCCTGAGGAGCCCTTGATAATGCTATGAATTTTAACATCCGTTACAACACCTCTTTGCAGCGGCGTCAGCTCTCCCGTTGTACTTTCGCAGATGCCATGACCAAGCGCGCCGAAGCTGCCCGTTTTGGGATCAATAAAGGTGATGGTGCCGATGCCTGACGCCGTATCGCGCAAAAGCAAGCCGGCCTTTTGCTTTCCATCCTCATCCGCCTTTGCCAAGGAAAGCGTTATTTCCTTCGTTTCCTCGCCATGACGGCAAACGACGGTGGCACTCGCACCTGCCGCTTCAAGCAGACTTGCTACCTGCGAGGCAGAGCGAACGGGAACGCCGTTGACGGACAAAAGCACGTCATTTACCCGTATACCTGCTTCCTTTGCAGGACATACGCTTTTACCGCACGAGGCAAATTGCGAAAAGCCGCTCACAACAACGCCGTCTGTCAGAATTTTTACGCCGAAGGCTTCACCGCCAACAATGAGAGACCGCGACGCTTTTTCCTTTACATCTATTCGCTTTACTTGTATAACACCGAAGAGCTTTGCCGAAACACTGCAAACGCCTTCCCCTTCACTCTCGCCGCCAGCTCGACTCATATCGCAAAGAGCAACGCACGGATAGCTCGGGAGCGCATCTTTGCTCTCAATCACAATTTCTCTCGGCAGCGCTGCCGCCGTTACACCGAGAAGCAATACCGTCAAAAGCGCAAACGCCATTGCGCCAAGGACGATACCTTTATATATTTTCTTGCCCATATTACCGACCAATCTTTCTTATTTTTCACCTTTGCATTGTTTTGCAAACTGATAATAATGTGTGCAAGCGTTCCTTCTTTTATAACCGCCGCAGGCAAATCTTCTTTTCCTTTTTTTGCTTCAAAAAAAGGTTTTTACGGCGTCAGGTAATCTGCGTAAATATCATGCAAGGAAAGCGGCGAAACGGAATAACGGTGCAAAAATTTTAAAAACGAAACGGCGAAATCCTTTTTATCGGTCAAGGCAGGGATACTGGCCTCGCGCTTTTCGCCCTTTGCCTCAAATCGCACCAAAACCTGATAAAGCTTCTTGCCGTCTGTTCCCTCTTCAAAAAGCTCGTCCTTTAAGGGATGCTCCTCGGCGTTGCTTTCCCTCAGCATATAAGTCATTTTGGCCCTATTGACGTTTTTAGTCAGACACATCACGGTTTTCATACCCTTCTCCTTTTTTCGTTTTTTCTTTCAGTTTATCGAAAAAAAGAGAATTTTGTCGATTGCAAATAAGGCCTTAAATGAGTTTGCAGTCCGTTTTTTTACGTATTTGGGGCCTGTTTTCAGCCAAAAAAATGGCATTTCTCCCCTGTTTAGACCAAGGACACGAATGGCGCGTTTTTGCGCCGAAATTGCATACAAGGCCTTATTTTTCTATAAAAGGAGGAAAACAGGGCAAAAAACGAAAAAGAAAAGGCCCGAAGAGCACATTCTCTCGGACCTTTTACTTTTTAAAAATGCATTTTTTCGGCTTTAGCCACCTTTAGTTCGCAGGCTTCTGCGGATAGGAATCCTTTAAGCCAACGATGCGGTTATAGGTATTTTCGTGCTTGCTATCCTTGATAAAGTAGCCGACTCGGACGAACTGGAAGCGCTCGCCCTCCTTGGCATCCTTCATCGAGGCTTCAAGCATGGCGTTTTCCAGCTTCTTGACAGAGTCAAGGTTCAGGTAATCGCCATAATCCTTACCCTCGGGAATATCGGCCACGTTCTCCAAGGTGAAAAGATGGTCATACAGCATGGCAGAGGCGGGAACGGCATTGTCAGCGGAAACCCAATGGATAGTTCCCTTCACCTTTCTGCCATCAACAGGCATACCGTTACCCGTTTCAATATCTGCGGTGCAACGGATTTCGCGAATGCTACCGTCCTCGTTCTTGATAAGCTCCTCAAAGCGAATGATGTAAGCACCCATCAAGCGAACCTCACCGCCCGGCTTCAAGCGGAAGAACTTGGGAGGCGGCACCTCGGCAAAGTCGTCCGCATCAATATACAGCTCGCGGGTAAAGGGCACCTTGCGCGTTCCCATTTCGGGCTTCTGGGGGTGATTGGGCAGATCAAAGTATTCGGTTTTATCCTCGGGGAAATTGGTGATAACCACGCGAACGGGGTTGAGCACGGCAATGCGTCTTTGTGCGGTTTCATTCAGCTCCTCGCGGATGCAATGCTCCAAAAGCTCAATGTCGACAACGCTGTACGCCTTGGCAATACCTGCTCTTGCCACGAAGTCAAAAATGGAGGCAGGCGTATAGCCACGGCGACGCAGGCCACAGATGGTGGGCATACGGGGGTCATCCCATCCGTCTACAAGGCCCGTTTCGACAAGCTGGCGCAGATAGCGCTTGCTCATAACGGTATGCGTGACATTCAGGCGGGCAAACTCGCGCTGCTTGGGTTTTGCTTCGAAGCCGATATTTTCAATCACCCAGTCATAAAGCGGACGGTGGTTTTCAAATTCGATGGAGCAAAGAGAATGGGTGATACCCTCCAACGCGTCCTGAATAGGATGCGCATAGTCATAAAGGGGATAGATGCACCACTTATCTCCCTGTCTGTGATGGGAGGTATGCACGATGCGGTAAATCGCAGGGTCACGCATATTGATGTTGGGAGAGGCCATATCAATCTTAGCGCGCAGGGTCTTGGCTCCGTCGGCAAATTCGCCGTTCTTCATTCTTTCAAAGAGGTCGAGATTTTCCTCAACACTTCTCTCACGCCAAGGGCTATTCTTACCGGGCTCGGTCAGAGTGCCGCGATATTCCCTCATCTGTTCGGCAGAAAGGTCACAAACGTACGCCTTTCCTTCCTTGATGAGCTTTACGGCAAAGCGATAGCAATCATCAAAATAATCGGAGCCGTAGAAAACACCGCCCGTGGGAGCTGCGCCGAGCCATTCGAGATCGCGATAAATGGACTCAACGTACTCGTTATCCTCCTTGGCCGGATTGGTGTCATCATACCGCAGATTGAAAAGGCCGCCGTATTTCTTGGCCGTTCCCGCGTTAATCCAGATAGCCTTAGCGCTTCCGATATGCAGGTAGCCGTTGGGCTCAGGGGGGAATCTGGTATGAATCTTCAGCTCGGGATTCGCCGCCAAATCCGCATCAATTTCATCGTGTATAAAATTGGACTTGATTTCTTCCATTGTATCATTTCCTTTCTTGAAGGGTTTTCGTTTTTCATTCATCCAAGGGATATTTGCGCAAGATTTTTTCTCTGCTATAGGATGCAGGGCCTCCGTGCCCTGCGTATATCACGTATTCACCCGTTTGGGAGAAAAAGCGGCGAAGGGACGCCTGCATCTTTTCCTCGTCTCCACCGTAAAGGTCACAGCGGCCATAGTCACCAAAGGCAAACACGGTATCGCCCGAAAGGACAAAGCCGTCTCCCCAAAGGGCGATTGAGCCCTTAGTATGCCCCGGCAGGTGCATCACGGTTAAAAGCTCGCTTCCAAGAGGAATCTCTTTTCCGTCCTCCAAATACCCATCCGCACCAAAGGAAAAGGCGATGGGCCGTGCAAGAAGGCGGTAAGACCCATTTTTCTCGGCAGAGGAAAGCATTTCCTCATCCTCGCGATGCACGAAAATGGGGATTCCTGCTTCCTTATACGAGGCAAGTGCCTCGATGTGATCAAAATGCCCGTGCGTCAGAAGCGCGGCAGTGATACGCGCCCCACAGGGCAGATAAGCGAAAATTTCGCCCACAGGCAATACGGGATCTACCAAAAGCGCCTCTTTTTCTGCATCGTCCACCACAAGATAGGTGTTCGTGCCAAGAAGCCCTCCCTGTATATCAATAACCTTCATATACTCTTCTCCCATTTACTGCCTATAACTTTATATATTGTAGCACAAAAAACAGAAATTGTCTACTGCTTGGACTCTTTTTTTTCGTTTTTTCGCGTTTTTTTCGTCAGTTGGCGACAAATCTACGCTTTTTTTGCTTTTCCGCGCAAAAAGACTTGCAAATAAAAGCAAAATGGTATATAATACGAGGTAGTAAATACGCCTTAGGAGGAATACGATATGAGCACCTTTCATTTGTTAGACCATCCCCTGATTCAGCACAAGCTGACCATTATGCGCCAGAAGAACACCAAGTCCAACGATTTCCGTATGCTTTTGAATGAAATTTCTATGCTGATGGGCTATGAAATTACGCGTGACCTGCCCTTGCGTCAGATAGAAATTGAAACCCCCATTAAGAGAACGAAGATGAACACCATTGCAGGTAAGAAGCTTGCCATCGTTCCCATTTTGCGCGCAGGTCTTGGCATGGTGGACGGAATTTTGAACCTCGTTCCCGTTGCCAGAGTTGGCCATATCGGTATGTACCGTGACCCTGAAACCCATTTGCCCGTGGAATATTACTGCAAGCTCCCCGCAGATATTGACAACCGCTTGGTTATCCTGATTGACCCGATGCTTGCAACCGGCGGCTCTGCATCCGATGCGTTGTCGCTTTTGAAGAAAAAGGGATGCCGCAACATCCGCTTTATGTGCCTCGTTGCCGCGCCCGAGGGTGTTGCCAAGGTGCAGGCTGATCACCCCGACGTTGATATTTACTGCGCCGCTCTTGACGAATGCCTGAACGATCACGCTTACATCGTTCCCGGTCTTGGAGACGCAGGCGACCGTATTTTCGGTACCAAGTAATTTATGCACGAATTAAAGATAGGAAAAAACGATGCGGGACAGCGCTTGGACAAGTTTTTAACCAAGGCGCTTCCCGCGCTTCCCCTTTCCCTCTTATACAAATCCGTCCGCACAAAGAAAATCAAGGTGAACCGTCACCGCGCCGACATCAAGCAGATTTTGGCAGAGGGAGATACCTTGCAGCTTTTTTTGTCGGACGATTTTTTTGGGGAAGAAAAGGACGCCACCGCCTCGCTTGATAAAATATCCGTTCATTTGGATATTTTGTACGAGGATGAGAGCATTATGCTTCTCAACAAGCGCCCCGGGCTTTCCGTTCACGAGGACGAAAACGGAGAAAGCAACACCCTGCTTTTGCAGATACAGGCCTATCTGTATCAAAAGGGAGAATACAAGCCAAAGGAGGAGCAATCCTTTGCCCCTGCGCTTTGCAACCGCATTGACAGAAACACGGGCGGCATTGTGATTGCGGCCAAAACCGCCGAGGCCCTGCGCGATATGAACGCGCGCATTAAGGCGCGGCAGATAGACAAATATTATCTTTGTGTGGTCAAGGGCTGTCCCTCTGTCAAGGAGGCGCTCTTGACAGGCTTTTTGCGCAAGGATGCCAAGAGCAACACGGTAACAATTTATGACAAAAATCCTCCGAAGGATGCCAAGGAAATCAAAACGCGCTATCGCGTTTTGCGGCAAAACGGCGCATACTCGCTTTTGGAGGTGCAGCTTCTGACCGGGCGCACGCATCAGATTCGCGCACATCTTGCCCACGCAGGCTTTCCTCTGCTCGGTGACGGAAAATACGGAGAAAACAAGGCCGACCGCGCGCACGGGTACAAATACCAAGCACTCTGGTCTTACCGCCTCTGCTTTACAAAAATCAGCGAGACTGACTCCCTTTCGTATTTAGACGGTCGGGAATTTTCTGTTCCTTTTGAAAAAATTTATTTTATCAAGGAGCTTTTTGAAGGTCTTGGAAAAGAAAAAAAATAACGAAAAAGGCTTGCGCAAGGACGCCGCCCTTAAAGCACTTTTTCTCTTTTTTTGCGGTGTTTTATCGGCTCTGCCGCTGATTTTTTCACAGCTTTCCCTGCTTATCCTGCTCTTTCTTTCTCCCTTTTTCTATTTTCTTTTACAAGGAAGCGAAGGCGGAAGGACGGCAAAGCATCTTTATCTTTACGCGCTTTGCTTTTTTCAGGGCTTCTATATGGCGAGCTTCTCCTTTTTCCTTTCGATGTATCCCTTGGAATTCGCAGGACTTTCTCCCCTGCCTGCCCTCTGTGTTTTGGTGGCGGCAACGGTGCTTTTGCCGCTTTTTCAAGCCGTTTTCATGGCGCTCGTTGGGCCGTTGACGGTTTGGCTTGGCAAGCGCACCGACAAGGGCTTTCCCCTTGTCCTTCCTTTTGCCCTTGCCTCCGTTTATACCCTTCTTTCCTTTTTACAGAATTTCACTTGGATGGGTGTGCCGTGGGCGCCCTTATCCATCGCTTTGACAGCGCATCCTATTCTTATTCAAGGTGCCTCACTTTTCGGACATCATTTTTTGATTTTCCTCATCGTCGCCGTAAACGCGCTTCTGGCTGAGGCTGTCCTTTGGTTTCACCGCTGTCAAGACAAAAAGGCGCTTTTGGCCCTTTCTCTTGCTACTATCCTTTTCTTTTCCAATCTTGCCTTCGGCGCTTTACGCTTGTCGGGAGGCAAGGAGGGCGAGACCTTGAAGGTTGCCGTTTTGCAGGGCAACGTCTCGACGATGGAGAGCGACTTATATAGTGCCGAGGATATGCTCTATTCCTT
>JBGVMO010000139.1:0-21666 GCA_045124835.1 Eubacteriales bacterium | reverse complement strand
CCATCGGCGGCAAGACCGTTCTTTATGGCCTCAGCAGAGCTAATCAAAACCTCATCGGTGCTTCGGGTGCTTTTGTACTTCATAGGGATATATCCTTTCAAAAAAGTTCATTTAATTATCGCGTAAACGCGTTAGGTATGTGGTGAACGTGCGTAACCGTTTCGTCCTTTGCAAGATAAACCTCTATCACGTCAAAACGAAAACGCTTGCCCTCGTTTCTATGCCGTGCGGCAAAGGCGGCAGCCGCCTGCATCAGATTACGCTGTTTTTCCTTTGTAACGGCAGAGGCAGGGCGACCGTAGCGAGAAGGGACACCGTATTCCTGTACGCGTGCCTTAACCTCGCAAAGAATGAAGATTTCCTGATTTTCCGCAATCAAATCAATCTCGCTCTTTCCGACCGTGTAATTGCGGTGGCGAATGCGAAAGCCGTTCGCTTTCAGAAAATCGGCGGCGGCGTTTTCGCCGATAAGACCGATTCGCTTGGTTTTGGCGAGTGCCTCCTCTGCCATTTCGGATTGTCTTGGCTTAAACATCGTCTTTATTTAAAAAGCCGAGAAAGCTTTTTCTGTGCAGTGGGGAAGGGCCGTGCTCTCGAATCAAAGCCATATGTCGCGCCGTTCCATAGCCCTTGTGCTTGGCAAATTCATATTGGGGGTACGCCCTGTCGTCCTCAATACAGAGCCTGTCCCTTGTAACCTTAGCTAAAATGCTGGCTGCGGCAATGGAGGTGGACAAAGAATCTCCCTTGATAACGGCCTTGGCAGGCAAAGGAAAATCGCGGTTGATATTTCCGTCTATCAGCGCAAAGTCAGGCTTTACGGAAAGCCCTTCTATTGCGCGCCGCATAGCAAGCAGAGTGGCGTTCAAAATGTTCATTTGGTCAATTTCCTCCACCGAGGCAGAAGCAATGGAGTAGGAAATTGCAGTTTTGGTAATGACGTCAAAAAGCGCCTCGCGCTTTTTGGGCGAAAGCTTTTTGGAGTCATCAAGCCCCTCAATTATTGCCCCCGTGGGCAAAATGCAGGCGGCGGCCACAACGGGCCCGGAAAGCGGCCCTCTGCCCGCTTCGTCCACGCCGCAAATAACGGAATAGCCCTCGGCGATGAGTGCCTCCTCTATATCAAAGCTTGGCATAATTCTGCCTTCCTTTCATATTGTCGGGTTAAATGGAAATAGCGCTGTTTTTATCAAGATTTTTAACGGTTTGGATGCTCCAGAGAAATTCTGCCGATTTTTAAGTTGCGGAATTCCTCCAAAAGTGTGCGCGCGGTGCGGCGTTCATCCACCACGCCGCCGGACATTAAAAATCCGCGATTCTTGCCGACGCGCTGGAAAAGATCATAGGCGTCGAGCAATGACATTTCTTCTTCGGTGATACGGTAGCGCTCGGTCATGAGGTTGGGGTAATAGCCGCGCAGTCGGTCGCAAAGCACCATGGCGATTTCTTCTATATCCAAAATGTCGTCCTTGATAGCGCCTGTAATCGCTAAATTTTCGCCTGTTTTTCGATCGTCGAACTTGGGCCAAAGAACACCGGGCATATCAAGCAAATCCAAGCCAATTTCCGTTGTGACCCATTGCTTTATCGTTGTAACGCCGGGGCGGTTTTCGGCCTTGGCCTTTTTGGCGCCTGCCAGACGGTTAATCAGCGTCGACTTTCCAACGTTGGGAATACCGACAACCATGGCGCGCAAATGGCGCCCTGTCATGCCCTTGCTTTGATAGCGCTCAAGCTTCTCTCGAAGAAGAGACTGCACCAAGGGCATAATATCACGAATGCCTTCGCCCGTCACGGAATCAACTGCGAGGCAGGGAATGCCTTTTTGACGGCGCTCTTCAAGCCATAGCTCCGTAACGGCCTTGTCAGCCATAGAAGACTTGGCAAACAGGGAAATGATGGGCTTTTGTCCGAGAATTTTCTTGATTTCGGGGTTTTTGGAGGATAATGGAATGCGGGCATCCAATACCTCAATGGAAAGATCAACCTGTGAAAGACATTCCTGCATCACACGGCGGGTTTTCGCCATATGACCGGGAAACCACTGTACGTTTTGAGATGGCATTCCGTTTTCCTTTCTCGATGTTCTTTATAACGCTTCTTTTCAGAAGCCGCGAAGAGAAGACAAGGGCAAAATACGCATATATACCTTACCGAGTATACTGCAAACATCAACGCACCCAAAGGCGCGACTGTCGTGAGAGTTGTTGCGATGGTCGCCGAGAACAAAAACCTTTCCCTCGGGAACGGTGACCTGCATCGCACCGTAGGGATTGCGGGGTCTGCTTGCCGAAGAGGAATAGTGAACGGTATATCCTAAGGAACCGTCCTCTTCATTTAAAACGCCGCCGCTTCCATCGGGATTGTAAACGGAAACGGTTCCTTGTTCATCAATATAAACGGTTTGACCGGCCGTTGCAATCACGCGCTTGACAATGGCCTTGCCGTCATTGATTTTCGGGGATTGAATCACAACGATATCCGACTCCGAGGGGGTATAAAACAGCCCCGAAATCAAAAGCTTATCGTTGCCCTCCAAGGTGTGCTGCATAGACCCGCCCTCTACGATAGAGAGCCGTGTCAAAAAGCAAAAGACCAAAAGAATAATGGCTGCGGCAATGGCGAAAAGCTCCAGAAAATCATAAATATCGCCAAGAAGCTTTTTGCGCGCCGTGACTGCTTCGTTTGGGCTTGCGGTTTGGTTCTTTTGCATAGCAAATCCTTTCTGCCTTGCTTTTTATTCCCGAATAAGCTTTCTCATCAGCTCGGTGCCGTCGGGAAGATAGTTGTTGCAGGATATAGCGGTATCCTCGTTTAACGTGTCAACGCCGGAAACAGCCCTTTCACTCCGATAAATCATAAAGGGAACGGGCTCCATGCTGTGCGTGCGGATTTCAATAGGCGTGGGATGATCGGGAAGGCAGGCAATGTGGAAAGCATCGCCGGTGGATTCAAGATAAGCGAGCACGGGGGCGAGAATTTCCGCATCAATTTTTTCGATGGAAAGAATCTTGTTCTCGATTTCAGCGCGGTGACCGCACTCATCGGGACCTTCCACGTGTACGTATACCAAATCCTTGCCGCGACGGAATGCATCGATGGCCGCGTCGGCCTTACCCTTATAGTTGGTATGAACGTTACCCGTTGCGCCCTCTACGTCAATGGACTCCATCTTGGCGCAAAGACCGATGCCTTTAATCAGGTCAACGGCAGAGATAACGGCGGCATCAAGCCCCCATTTTTCCTTGAAGGAGGGAAGCGCGGGCTTCTTGCCGGGGCTCCAGAGCCAAGCAGAGTTGGCAGGGCGCAAGCCGCGAGCGCGGCGCGCCTCGTTAACAGGGTGATGGTTGAGCACGTCATAGCTTTCGCGCATAAAGCGATAGAAGACCTCGCCCTCTTCTCCCGAGGGCAAATATTCCTCGATGCATCTTCCGATAATATCGTGCGGACGGGCAAAGGGATATTTGTCGTTTCCGTTCTTCCAAATCAGGCAATGGCGGTAGCTGATGCCCGTATACAGCTTGCGCATTTCGTTGCCAAGCTTTTCGTCCAAGGCGCGAACAAGAAGGTCGGCTTCGGCGGTTGTAATTTCGTCGGCGCTATGGTCGAGCATCGTTTTCTTTTCGTAAGGCTCCTCGTCGCTTAAGGTTACGACGTTGCAGCGGTAGGCTGTCTCGTCGGGCTGCATTTCAATTCCCATGGAAACTGCCTCCAAGGGAGAGCGGCCCTTGGAAAACACCTTGGGGTCATAAGAGAGAATGGCGAGATTGGCCGTGTCGCTTTCGGGAACCATGCCGGCAGGCACGTTGGAAACCGTTCCGCACTCGGATTTTTTTGCCAGCATATCCATTGTGGGCTTATTGGCCACCTCCATGGGTGTCTTGCCGCCAAGCTCCTTGATTTTACGGTCGGCCATACCGTCGTATACGATAACCAGATATTTCATATTCTTTCTCCTTTTTGGGCTAAAGTCTTTGTAAAATTGCAAAACGAGAAAAGAGGCTGATGTGTCCTGAAAGGCACAACGCTTCATTATAAGATTATACCATATTTCTTATATAATTTACAACACTTTTTTTATAAAAAAAGTTAATTTTTTTTGCAAAAACATCTTGCATTTTCAAAACAAATGTGTTACAATGTACGTTGGTGCTTTGTGGATGACACAAAACACGATTAAGGAACAGTCCTCTGCGTCGCTCCGCACGAATGTTCTGTTGTAAGGAGGAAGCTATAATGGAGAAAATTACAGCTTTTGCAAATGAGCAGTTGAAAACCGACATCCCTTCTTTTTCTATCGGTGACACCGTAACGGTTCACAACAGAATTAAGGAAGGCGACAAGGAGAGAATCCAGTTGTTTGAGGGTACCGTTATTGCCAGACACGGCGGCGGCATTTCCGAAACCTTTACGGTTCGTCACGTCAGCTACGGTTGCGGCGTGGAAAAGACCTTCCCGATTCATTCTCCCAACGTTGTTAAGGTTGTTGTTACGCGTCGCGGCGTTGTTCGTCGTGCAAAGCTTTACTATCTGCGTGACAGAGTCGGTAAGAGCGCAAAGGTAAAAGAGAAGATCTAATTTCTCTTTTCGCGCCAAAAAGGTCGGTGCAAGAAAGGAAAACCCTTGACCTGCACCGACCGTTTTTTATTTATTATACGAATTATACGAAAAAATTACGCCATCGTATCGGCAAGCTGTGCGCCGCCTAAAATGTGGAAATGCAAATGCTTAACGCTCTGGCAGCCGTGCGCACCGATGTTGGAAACAACGCGGTAGCCCTGCGCCAATCCTTCGCTTTTGGCGATTTGCGGGATAACGGTGAAAATATGGGCAACGGTGGCGGCATTGTCGGCATTTACCTCATCAACAGACCCGATGTGTGCCTTAGGAACGACAAGAACGTGCGTCGGCGCTTGGGGATTGATGTCACGGAAGGCATAGACCACCTCGTCCTCGTATACCTTGGTTGAGGGAATTTCCCCGGCAATAATTTTGCAAAACAGGCAATCCATATAAAAAACCTCGTTTCTTTTTATTTTCATCTCTATTTTACCACGAATTTTGTTTTTTGCAAGAGCTTTGCTAAAAAAAGCAGGAGAAAGGAGCGCTATGCGGCTTTTAACGATAAACGATTTGCCATCGCCGGGCGCCGCTTGCGATTTTTGGCAGAAAATAGCGGCAGACCCTCGCCCCATCGTTGTTTACGGCACGGGCAACGGTGCGGACAAGTTAGCTATGTATCTGGCGAAGCGCGGCAGGGAAATTTCTGATTTTTTTGCCAGCGACGGATTTTGTCGCGGCCAAAGCTTTCACGGAAAGCGCGTGCTTTCCTTTGCAGAAATTAAGGAGAAATACGAAAGCTTTGTTATTCTCGTTGCCTTTGGAAGCACGAGAAGCGAGGTGCTTTCGGCAGTTTATGCGCTGGACGAGGCGTACGAGCTTTACGTGCCGGAGCTGCCCTTGGCGGAAACGGCGCTTTTTGATTCGGATTTTTACCGCCTGCATTACGAGGAGCTCCTTCGCGCTTACAGTCTTCTTGCTGATGACGTTTCTCGCTCTATTTTTGTCTCCATCGTTCTTTATCGGCTTTCTGCCGAGGTTTGTTATCTGAAAAATGCAACGTACGGTGATGATGAAGCCGAGATATTGCGTCTTGCCAACGTCAAAACGGCGGTGGACGTTGGCGCTTATCGCGGCGACACACTTCTGAAATGGCGAAGAGAGGCGCCCTCTCTTATGCGTGCGTATGCCATTGAGCCGGACGCTAAAAATTTTATCAAGCTTTCGGTTGTTGCCCAAACGATGCCGTTTGAGGTGCGGCTCTTCAACGCCGCGGCCTTCAACGAGGACAAAACGGCGCTTTTCAGCCAAAGCGGCAACAGAAATGCAACCCTCGTTTTAACCGGAGAAACGGCATCCTACCAACACAAAACGGCAGAAATTGCCGCGGTGAAAATCGATACGGTGTTGGAGGGTGACACCCCCGATTTTATCAAATATGATACCGAGGGGGCCGAAAGGGAGGCCTTGGAGGGAAGTGCCGCGACCATTCGCGCCGCATCCCCCAATCTTCTCGTCTCCGCATATCACAAAAGCAAGGATATTTTTGCGCTTCCTTTGCAGATTGAGGATGCCTTTCCGGGCGTTTATCGCTATTATCTGCGAAGAACTGCGTGCATTCCCGGTTGGGAATTGAATCTTTTGGCAGTTGCCGATAAATAATGAAAGGGAGTTCACTATGGTTGAATTGCTTTCCCCTGCGGGAAACAGAGAAAAAATGGAAGCAGCCATTCGCTACGGCGCCGATGCCGTTTATTTGGCAGGGCATAGCTTCGGTATGCGTTCCGCGGCAGACAATTTTTCCTTAGAGGAGCTCAAGGACGCGATTGCGTACGCCCATTCTCGCGGTGTGCGTGTCTATATCACCGTCAATACGATGCCGCGTGGCAATGAATATGCCCGTTTGCGTGAATATCTGACCCTTCTCGGCTCATTTGGCCCCGATGCCTTGATAGTGGCAGACCTTGGCGTTCTTGCTCTTGTGAAGGAAATTTTGCCGCATATGGAAATCCATATTTCCACGCAGGCAAATGCCGTCAGCGCGGCGGCCTGCCGTGCATATCACGCCTTGGGTGCCAAGCGCGTGGTTTTGGCGCGTGAACTAACGCTTGAAGAGATTCGCGCTATCAGACAGGACACGCCCGATTCCTTGGAGCTTGAAGCCTTTATACACGGATCTATGTGTATCTCTTATAGCGGCCGTTGCTTGCTTTCGGGTTTCTTTACGGGGTGTGACGGTAATCGCGGCGCTTGTAAGCAGCCTTGCCGTTGGAGCTACAAGGTAAAGAGCGTGGTCATTGCCGAGGAAAAACGCCCCGATATTCTCATTCCGCTTGAAGAGGAAAACGGCGAAACCTTCGTGATGAGCAGCAAGGATACCTGTATGATAGAGCATATTCCTGCCTTGATGGAAAGCGGTATTGATAGCTTTAAAATCGAGGGGCGTATGAAGAGCGCTTACTATACGGCCGTGGTTACCAACGCCTACCGTATGGCCATCTCTGCCTACGGGAAAGGAAATTACGTATATAACCCCAAGTGGCTTGACGAGCTTGAAAGCGTCAGCCACCGTGAATACGGAACAGGGTATTATTTTACTCCATCCTTTGAGAACGCCAATACCTGTCGGGCTGACGGCTATATCAAGGAAAAGGCATATCTTGCGGACGTCGTTGCATACGATGAAGAAAAGGGACTTGCCCTTTGCGTGCAGAAAAACAAATTCTGCCTTGGTGACGGAGTGCAGGTGCTTTCTCCGGGAAAAACGGGCGTTCGTTGCAAGGTGGAAGCCCTCTATAACGAGGCAAATGAGCCCATACCCAGCGTTCCTCATCCGCAAATGCGCTTTTACTTGAAAGCAAGCATTCCGCTGAAGGTGGGCGATATTCTTCGCGCTGACGGTTGATTTTCTTTAAAAAACACTTTAAAAAGTAAAAAACGGAGGAAAAGAAATGACAACATTTTTGAATGCATTGTATTCTGCCATTATCGGTATCGTCGAGGGTATCACAGAATGGCTTCCTGTCAGCAGCACGGGTCATATGATTTTGCTTGACGAGATTTTGCGCCTTAAGGACAATGTTTCCGAGGATTTTTACAGCTTTTTCTTAGTTGCTATACAGCTTGGCGCCATTTTGGCCGTTATCGCTTTGTTCTTTCAGCGCCTTAATCCCTTTTCTCCCAAGAAAAGCGCCGTTGAAAAGAAGAGCACCTGGCGACTTTGGCTTCTCGTTCTCATCGGCATATTGCCGGCTGCCATTATCGGCATTCCCTTTGACGATTTTATTGAAGAGAATTTTTACGGCTTTCTCGTTATCGCGCTTGCCCTGATAGCGTACGGCATTGCTTTCATCGTAATCGAAAGAAAACGCAAAAATCAGCCAAACAAAATAGAATCTGCCGAGGAATTAACCCCCAAGCACGCGCTTTTAATAGGCTGCTTCCAGGTTCTTTCTCTCATCCCCGGAACCTCTCGCTCCGGCTCCACCATTCTTGGCGGTATGCTTCTTGGCGTTTCGAGAACCGTAGCGGCTGAATTTTCCTTCTTTATGTCCATCCCCGTAATGCTCGGCGCGTCTCTTTTGAGAGGGCTTAAGTACTTTGTCGGCGCCCCTGCCATTTCGGCAAATGAATGGGTCATTCTTCTTGTTGGAACGCTTGTGGCCTTCATCGTATCCTTCTTTACCATTCGCTTCCTGATGGACTTCGTCAAGAAGCACAGCTTTGAGGTTTTTGGCTGGTACAGAATTGCGCTTGGCGTTCTCATTCTTATCGTCGCCGCCTGCCTTGGCAAGCTGGCATTCTGAAAACTGAATTTATTAAAAAGAGAGCAGGCTCTGTCGGGCTTGCTCTCTTTTTGTGAACTTGTGTTTATTTTGCGATTATATTTTGCGCATCGGTTATTTTCATCATGCTGATGTAGGTTCTGCCTCGGTTTAACGTTAGTTTTTCTCCGTTTTCGTCCAAGAAAACGAGATTGCTTCCTTCGTCGTATCGCCATGTAATCCGCAGAACGCCGCCGCCCGTGTAGCAGTAGCCGCTACCGCCCGCCTTGGCGTCAAGGGTGAAATAGGATTCGGTATCGGTGTGATAGTCGGAAACGTTGTGAAATAGAACGAGAACATTTGAAAAGGAGAGGTATTCTCCCTCCTCGCTTGTGCCGTAGGGAGCGCCATTGCGCAAAGCAATGTATGTTCCGCTTGCTTTTTGATAGGTAAAAAGCGCTTCCTTGCCAACGCCATACTTGATTTTAATGCTGTCGATAGGGTTGCCCTTTGGCGTGTAGGGCGCACTTAGCGGTGCAAGCTTGTACGGTAAAATAGGCGCGTCGGCGGATAGGGAAAGCCCTTTCTCTCTTGCAAGTGCTATCAGCTTGTCCGGCGAGGTATATAAGGTCTCTTCCTCGTAGAAAAAGGCGTCCTTTGCGGCGACATCATTACTGTCAATATAATCGCCCGTATAGTATGTTTCCTCGCCGGCAGCCTTGTCCGCTTTGCCTGCAAAAACGGGAAGGGCGCCAAGGGCGTTGACTATCGGCAGCAAATAGCCGCGAACGGAGGAAACGGAGGAAAGCGCGGAGGGTAGCTCTCTTGCGGTTGTCACCATCCAAAGCCGCGTTTCACCGCTTTCAACGGGTGCTTCTATCAAAAGGTCGGCGTAATATAGTCCATTTTGCGGTTTTCCGTCGAAATTTCCTATACAAATAGAAAGGGGGCGGTACGCGGCGCTCTCTTCGCTGCATACCAGCCCTGTGTAAGTATGATAAAAAAGTGTTTCCTCGGGGATAATGGGAAGTGCGACTACCGGAACGTCATCGCCGTTGCCGTCATTGCTTTCGTCAGGCACGAATGAAGGGAAGCCGCAGGAAGAGAATAAACATGCAGTCAAAACGAAGAATGCTAACAAAATTGTCCTTGTCCTTGAAAAAAGAAATTTTGTTGTTCTCATTTTGCTTTGAACTCCTTAGGTTTATGCGCGATTTGCACGCTCCAACCAAGCAATTCCGTATTCAAACGCCTCAGAGAGAGAGCTAACTGACTTTTGCATCTTTGCAGGCGGCAATTCATTGGGGTCAGTCGGCATAATTTGAATAAAGAGGTTGGTAGGGAGGTTAATATTGAAAGCGGAGCTGGGCTCCTCCTTGGTAATCATGATGTAAAGATAGTATTTATCGGACATACTGCCGTAAAAAAGCTCGTTGCCCTGACGAACCAAGGGCTTGCCGAGATATTCGAGATATTTTCCTTCAATTCCGTTTGCGATTAACATTGTTTATTTCCTTTCTTAATGGAACAAAGCTTTTCTGTCTTGCATATTTTAGCATAAATTTTGCGTTTTGTCAATCTAATACGCAAAAAAGAGCATAAAAAGTTCTCGTGCGCTTGCGACATTATTTGCAATAGGGTGATGTTCTCAAAAAGTAGTCCGCTTTATCGCGTGCAACGGTGAATAGCGTATATACCGAATCGGCCGCGATAGCAGTCTCTGCGGCCGCTTTTACCCTTGCATCAGCTTTTTTGTAGCTGGAGGGCTTGGTGAATACCGGGATAGAACCGCATTTTTTTATTTGCCGCAAAAGCGCTTGCCCCTTGCTATCCATTGCCAAGGCCTGTGTGTAAACGGGCGGATGACGAAGGAGGGCGGGGGAAACGCCAAAAAGAGAGAAGAGTGCGGCGCGGCGTATGCGGGAGGAGGGATATTTCTTGGTGGTTGCAAGACTTATCAGGGTATCAAGGTCTGTTGCAGCCGTTGCCGCCTTGGCGATACGGCGGTAAAGGCCGCCCTCGGCCTCTGCATATGCTAAGGCAGGCTCACTGTGAAGGCGGAAGTGGGAAAGGAGCATATTTCCATAGGCATCGTTATTCAGAACAGCGCGCCCGCTTGCAAGCGCTTCCTGCACGCAATCGCGCGCATCCTTTGGCATATGCGCCAGCGCCGCCTCATGTTTTTCCTCATAAAGCAGCTTTCGCAGGTGAGAGGCAGAGGCAAAGCCCTCTATTTCCTCACCGCTTTGATGGAAAGCGCCGAGGCGCTTTATCGTATGCGGCACAATGCGCGACCCTGTTTTTTTAAGAGCCTTTAAATAGGCAAGGGCAAGAATGTTGTTGGGAGATTCAAAAAAGCGGTCTTCCGTGGCTTCTCCATACATTTCACGGTATACCGTCGGTATAATGGCGGCGGTGCCAAGCTCGTTCTTTTTCTCCCTTGCTCTTTGCAAAAGCGCCGCTTCAAACGCAGAAGAGGAGAGGCGATTTGCGCAAAGAGAAAGCGAATCTATGTCGCCCGACTCGCTACCAAAGGACAAAGCGTCCACAACACCTAAGGAATTGGCAATCGAAACGGCGGCAGAGGCAAAAAATTCTGCGCCCGAGGCCGAATAGGGAAAGGGAAGCTCAAGAACAAGTGAAGCGCCCGACAAAAGAGCAGCCTTGGCGCGCGTATCCTTCCCAAAGAGCGCAGGCTCGCCGCGTTGCACGTAGTTACCGCTCATAATGGCAACGATGGCGGTATCCTCTCCGAAGGTGCGGCGTATTTCCGAGAAATGATAGGCGTGTCCCAAGTGAAACGGATTGTATTCACAAACAACGGCAACGGTCTTCATTTCGCTACTCCTTTCCATAAAATGATGAAATAATAAAAATAGACTTGTTTTTTTTGAAAAAAAATGTATAATATAAGAGGAAAAACGAACGAAAGCTTTGAAAGGAACCATATTATGAACGTTTTAATCGTAAACGCAGGCTCTAGCTCTCTGAAATATCAGCTCTTCAACACCGAGAGCAAATCTGCTCTTGCAAAGGGTGGATGCGAAAGAATCGGTGAGAAGGAGGGCGGCGCCATTTCGCACAAGGTACCGGGAAAGGCGCCTTATGAGAAGGCGGCAACACTCAATACCCACGAGGACGCCATTAAGTTAGTCATTGCAACCTTGACGGATAGCGAGGTTGGTTGTATTTCTTCGATGAGTGAAATCGGCGCGGTCGGTCATCGCGTTGTGCATGGCGGCCCTTACTTTACCGGGTCCGTGCTTGCCACGGAGGACGTTCTTGCCAAGGTAGAGCTTTGCCGTGAGCTTGCTCCCTTGCATATCGGCCCCAGCCTTGTCGGCATTCACGCTTGTATTGACGTAATGAAGGGCGTGCCGCAGGTGTTGGTATTTGACACCGCCTTCCATTCCACCATGCCCAAGGAGGCATATACCTTTGCCATCCCCGCAGAGTACAGCGAAAAGTACCACATTCGTCGCTACGGCTTCCACGGAAGCTCGCATCGCTACATTTCGCGTGAGATGATAAAGCTTCTCGGCAAGCCCGCCGAGGAAACGAAAATCGTTACCTGCCATTTGGGCAACGGCTCGTCCATCGCCGCTGTAAAGGGCGGTAAGGTGCTTGACACCACGATGGGCTTCACGCCGCTTGACGGCTTGATGATGGGAACGCGCTCGGGCGCCATTGACCCTGCTATTGTATCCTTCTTAATGGAAAAGGAAAATCTTTCTGCCTCCGAGGTCAACAATATTCTTAACAAGAAGAGCGGTATTCTCGGCGTTTACGGTGCTTCCTCCGACTTCCGCGATTGCCGAATGGCAATGGAAGAAAAGAAGGAC
This sequence comes from Eubacteriales bacterium, assembly GCA_045124835.1. Classification (GTDB taxonomy): domain Bacteria; phylum Bacillota; class Clostridia; order Oscillospirales; family CAG-272; genus UBA1740. Next base: position 9,500 of record JBGVMO010000139.1, on the reverse strand, counting down.
GAAAGGGCCTCGCTTGCGATTCATATGCTGGCATACCAGGTCAAGAAATACATCGGTGCATATGCCGCCGCAATGGGCGGACTTGACGCGGTTGTATTTACCGCAGGCATTGGCGAAAATAACAATATTATTCGCGCGATGCCTTGTGAGGGGCTTGAATTTTTGGGCATTGACTTTGACCATGAAGCAAATGACGCAGTCAAGCGCCCCATTGAGACTACCTGCTTAACCAAAAAGGACTCCAAGGTTAAGGTTTATCTCATTCCTACCAACGAGGAGCTTATCATTGCAGAGGACACCGAGGCGGTTGTTTCTGCGCTTTGATAATCAAAATGCAAGGTGTTGCGATACCGAGTATCGCAACACCTTTTTTATTATAGCATCAAAAAAAGCAAAAGTCAATCCCGAAGAAAAGAGGAAAGAATGATGCCGGCACCCCTCTTTAAGCTTGAAGAAATTGGGTAATTTCTTCAAGCTTTTCTGTCGTTTCCTCTGAGAGCGCTTCGAAATCCATTTGCGCGGAATAAATTTCTTCAAGCGAAAAATGCGCTTGGGCCGCCTCCTTCAGCGCTTCGAGTGCTTCCTTTTTTAAGCGCGATTCAATTTCTCTTAGCTCCTTGCCCCTTGTTCTTTCATTCCGACAAACGAAGCGGGAAACATAGATGCCGGAGCGTTTGTCCTCGGTGCTTCCAAGCGACTGCTTCAAAACCGCAAGAGAGAGGGAAGGAAGGTATACGCCATCCCGCAGACTTGGGCAAAGCGGCGAGGCGATGGAGATAATAGGTGCTCCGATTTTCGCTGCTTCTTCGGCCAAATTCTCCAAATAAAGCTCGGCAGCAAGCTCATCTCCGCAAAGATAGATACGCTTGGTAGAAGGTGGACACCAATTTTTCAAAACTTGCTCTCCCTTCATCGAAAAGGCGCGTAAAAAACGCGCTTCGCTGAAAAAGGAAGAGGCCGCTATGCCACCCTTTAAAAGCCGTTTTGCGTGTGCCTTGGCGCTTTTGGCGTCGAAGGCCTCTTGACGCAGGCGTATTCCTTCTTTATGGCAAGCGCCCATAGGAGAAAGAAGAAAATAAGCCTTTTGATAGGCGCTTCGCTTTTTCTCCTGCAAAGATATTATCTCCCTTTCCCATCTGCAAAGCCCCTTTTTAGATAAGTGACGGCTAAAATCCCATTCCTCGTCTCGCAATCCGGGCAAGGAGGCAATACGTGCGTGGGGTGCTGTACCGTCAACAATACCAACGGTTTTTCCATTCATATGAAGCAAAACACCGTCCAAGGAATCGGTGTCCGAGGAGCAATAAATTTCCTGCTTTCGCGCACCCTTTTCCGAAAGTGTGCGGGCAATTTTTTTCATCGTACTGCTTTTTCCCGTTCCTGAGCCACCGTGTATGATATAAAGCTTGTCAAGGGCCAAGGGCGAGAACACCTTTTCAAAAAATCCGTAAAAACCCTTTTCGGAATTGGCACTGACTAAGTATTTTCCCTCTAAAAAGCTTTTTTTGTTCTCATTTTCCATAAGTTGCCCTCCTTTTTTACCTATTCTTATCATATGTCGGGCTTTTTAAATTGTTTCTGCTGAAAAAACAGAGAATTTATTACGTAAAGAGAGATATGACTTGACAATTTCAAAAAAATATTTTATAATGCTTATGTAGGCCGACCAAGCAAATGCGAGGGTTGGCCTTCTTCTTGGAAGGAAAAAGCCTCTTTGGCGATAGCTGCATCGCTTTTGCGGCAGGAAGAAAGGATGTTATCACATATGAAAAAGGACGTTGTTATCGTTGGTGCAGGCCCTGCGGGCATTTTCACCGCGCTTGAAATGATTCGTCACAACACCAAAAAAAGCATTCTCATCGTTGAAAAGGGCAAGGCAGTGGAGGACAGAACCTGTCCTAAGCACAAAACCAAGCAGTGCGTAAATTGCAAGCCCTACTGTCATATTACTACGGGATTTTCGGGTGCAGGCGCTTTTTCGGACGGCAAGCTTTCGCTGTCCTACGAGGTTGGCGGTGATTTGCCCACACTTATCGGTGCCGAGCTTGCGCAAGAAACCATTGATTATACGGACGGTATTTACCTTGAATTCGGCGCAGATACGCACGTTGAGGGCATTGGAATGACCGAAGAGGTCAAGGAAATCAGAAAGCGCGCCATTCGCGCAGGTCTGAAGCTCGTTGATTGCCCCATTCGCCATCTGGGAACGGAAAAGGCACAGGATCTTTACTACGCCATTGAGCAGTATCTCTTGAAGAACGGCGTTGAGATTATGTTTGGCTACGCTTGCACCGATTTGGTATTTGAGGGCGAAAAATGCGTTGGCATTTATGCTGAAAAGGGAGCCGAGAAGCTGACGATTTTGGCCGACCACACCGTTGTTGCAACGGGTCGTCGCGGTGCTGATTGGCTGGAAAGAATCTGCACGGAGCATAACGTGGCCCACCAGCCCGGAACGGTAGATATCGGTGTGCGCGTAGAGGTTCGCAACGAGGTTATGGAAACCGTCAACAAGGTTTTGTACGAGTCCAAGCTTGTCGGATATCCCGCCCCCTTTAAAAACAAGGTCAGAACCTTCTGCCAGAATCCCGGTGGCTTTGTCAGCCAAGAAAACTATGACAACGATTTGGCGGTTGTAAACGGTCATTCCTATAAGGATTTGAAGAGCAACAACACCAACCTTGCCATTCTTTGCTCGCACAATTTCTCCACCCCCTTTAATCAACCGATTTCCTATGCACAAAAGGTTGGAGAGCTGACCAATATGCTTGGTGCAGGGCACATTCTGGTGCAGCGCTTCGGTGATATTCTGGACGGAAAGAGAACCTGGCAAAAGGAGCTTTCTCAGTCTAACGTTCGCCCGACGCTCCCCGATGCCGTTGCAGGTGATATCACCGCGGCGATGCCGTATCGCGCATTGACGAACATTATTCACTTTATTCAAGCGGTTGACGAGGTGGTTCCCGGCTTTGCTGCTCACGAAACCTTGCTTTATTCTCCTGAGCTTAAATTTTACAGCAATCGTGTCCAGATGGACGATAAATTCAACACCAGCGTTGAGGGCCTTCATTGTCTTGGCGACTCGAGCGGATGGACGCGCGGCTTGATGATGGCCTCTGTTATGGGTGTTTTAATGGGGCGCATTTTAGCATAAAAACAGCGTATAAAAAATGGCAGAAGCTTGCTTCTGCCATTTTTCTTTATTTCTCTTGCTTTCCTGACAAAATGTCAGCCAGAATGGTTACAGCGTCAAAGGCGAGTCGATTGAAGCTGGCGGCGGCGCGCGTGTCCACCTGTCGCAATTCAAGCGTTAAGTCGCTTTTATAGCCGATATCACGGAAGGCCGCCATCAGCTTGGGCCAATCTAAATAGCCGTAAAGAGGAAGCAAGTGCCAATCCTGCTCCTTGAAATTGCTGGAAACATGGGTACAAATAATCCGAGAGCCGAGTTGACGCACAACCTTCGGCTGATCAAAGGACATCAGATTGGCATGGCCCGTGTCCCAGCAAATGCCTATCGGCGCTTCCTTGAAGCTATCGACAAGCTCGCAAAGGTCATCGGGGTCTGAGGAATAGAAGCGATGCTGAGGGCAATCGGGAAAAATCGGGATATTTTCCACTGCAACAGAAACACCCTCTTTTGCGGCCGTTTCCAAAAGCGGCTTTAGCGCCTCGCGATTATGTTCGTAAGAAATGCGCCAATCATATCCCTTTGTGATGGCGGTACGGGGATGATAAACCCCCGCTTTTGCGCCAAGCGCGGCCGTTAGCTTTAATCCGTAACGAATAGATGCATCGCGTTCAGGGTCGGTTACCGTGCTGCAAAGAAGAGGGTCATAGCAATCCAAGTGCGTCTGGGTTGCAACCATACCGTATTCATCCATCAACAGACGGCAACGCTTTATTAAATCGAGTGCTTCTTCCTTATGCCCCAATGGGCCAACGTCAACGCCAACTGCGCGAAAGCCCGCGTCGCGCGCCAAGGTAAGCTCGGATACAAAACGGTCGTAGGAGGCGGCAGATACGTAAATTGCTCTATTCATTTGTAGCTCCTTGTTTTTAGTTATGTGCGGAAGGCGGACAGCAGGGAAAGGCGCTTGCCGGAATATCGGTAGGCAAGCTCAAAATTGCGCAGCTCCTTATGGCAATGCTCCAAATCCGCATAAATGCGGAAAAGAACGAAGGCGCCGATGTTAGCTTGCGTTTTCTTCGACTCAAGGTTATCAAGAAGCACGGCTGCATCGGCGTATTTTCCGTCCTTGATTAACCGCTTGGCCGCCATATGCTCGTTTAAAATAGGATCGCTATAGGTGTAGCCGGCGTCATTCTCGGTTACGTAAAAATACAAATCCGTTGCAATGGCACTTTCGGCAAGCCTTTCATATAGCGCGGAATCAAGCTCAAACCGAGGAGCTTGCACGTTGTCTGCAATGGCACGCAAAAGCTCAATTTTTGCGCGGATATGGTCAGTCGGATATACGGTTGCATCACAAAAGCTCTTTGCACGCGCAACGATCTTATAAAGCGTCGATAGTGAGCCGCCAAACAAGAGGCGAAGACCGTATGCCGCAGAGGCCTCCGCTAAAAGCAAAGCAAGCTCATCATCCGTTTCTCCAAGGCGGGTCTCCCAGCTTTTCAGAAGCTCCTTATAGCGCCCGTTTTCAAAAAGTCGCTTCAAGGTAGGCAAAAGCTCCATTTTTTTATAAGTAAGCCAATCGCCCTTTTCATCAAGAAAATAGCCGACGGGTGTCTCTAAGCGCTCCGCTAAATAGAGAAGTGTGGAGAGAGAGGGAAGCGCCGCGCCGTTTTCGATGCTGCTGAGCATATTACGCGTAATTTCAGTCCCGGCAAGCTCGCTTTGCGTCATATGCAGGCGCTGGCGAAGCTCGCTGATTTTTTTTCCAAGGGTCATTATGAATCCTTTCCGTTTTTTAACTAACGATGTTTCCGAAATCAACCGCATCGTCAATCGTAACGTTGTCAAGCAAGGCATCTCCCTCGCCAAATCGGTTGATTTGCGTTATGCTATCGGGAACTCTTCCAACGATAACCGTCTGGACGGCGCAAAAGGAATGGTTAAAGGTCATTTTTTGTGTTCCGGTCGGTAAAAGATAGTAAAAATCCATTTTCATAACGAAGTTAATGCTGTGGAGAGTTTGGTTAATGCCGGTCTCCTTAAAGTCGGTGTCAAAGCCTGCTTCAAGGCTGCCGGCGGTTTCGACGTTCAAAGAAAGCCGCGCACCTTGCCCTGAAAGAAATAAAATACCAAGCAAATTGGCAATGGGAAGCGAAACCTTAAGAGCATCGCTTTGCCGAAAGAGAGATTAAATGCTTTTGGCAATTGAGTAACGCAGGGCATTGAGCGCAACCATATCTGTGGATAGTGCCGTTATTTCGCCTTCGGTGTTTTTTTCGATATGTATGAGGTCGTTATAGGAAATGTCGGCTTCTGCCAGTACTTTTCCTATTGTTTCTACGCATAGCGCCGTGGCGCTTTGCGTGATTTCCGCTTCCGCTAAGGCGCAAACGTGCGGCAAAAGCTGAAAATTAAAGACCAGCATCAAAAGAAAGAGAGTAAGAAAAAGAGTAAGAAAAAAGCGTTTTTTTCTTGAATGCTTTTTGGCACCAACGTAATAAATGCTTCCCATAGCAACCTCCTTTTTCTCTTTACAGGATATGTTAAAAAGAAAATGGAGTGAAGAGAGGCAGGCGCTTTACTCTTCGTCTTCGCTTGCAGGACGCCTTGCCTTTTTAACCTTGAGCTGTGCCAAGGGGTTAGCATCTATGGCGTGCGCCATATTTTCATCATTAATATGGGTATAAATCTGCGTGGTATTCAGCTGAGCGTGCCCGAGAATGTCCTTTAGCACGCGAACGTCAACGTTACCCGTCTGGTACATCAGAGTAGCAGCGGTGTGGCGCAACTTATGTACAGAGAAGCCGCGGCCTCCAAGCCCCGCCATATCCATATACTTGTATATCATCCATTGCACCGTTTTGTTGCTGATGCGCTGATAGCGCGAGCTGATGAAAAGGGCAGTCGTTTTGATGCGCGAGGTGTCCTGCGATTGACGGAAAACGATATAATCGACAAGTGCGGCGCGGCAGGCATCGTTCAGATAAACAACCCTCTCCTTGTTTCCTTTACCGATAACGCGCAAGGAACGAAGCTGTTGATCCAAATCGGTTAAGTTGATGCCGACAAGCTCCGAAAGACGCATCCCACAGTTTAAAAACAGGGTAACAATGGCAAAATCGCGCAAAACCGTGGCCGATTCCGTATCGTTCTTGATAACCTCAAGTAAGTGGATGCTCTCTTCAAGCGTCAACACCTTTGGAACGGTCGTGCGCTTGCGCGGCGAGCCGATGTCTGCCGTTGGGTCTGTTTCAATCAGATGCTTACTGACACGCAGATATTTGAAGAAGGTTTTTAAGGAGGAAAGCTTGCGCGACTTTGCCGCCCATCCGTTGCTTCGGTTTTCTCCCACGTAAAGCATAAATTCAAGCACCTGCGTTCCGTTTATGGCGCGGATATCCTCGATTCCGATGCGGCGAATATCAATTTGGGTGAAGGCCTCGCTCTCAAGGTCAATTCCCAAGCGCTCCGCCTCTAAATATCGAAAAAAGGTTCGTAAATCCAAAAGATATTCGCAAACGGTTTTTTCGGAGCATCCCTCAATAACGGATTTATAGGAAGCAAATTCGCGAATCAAGGGAGGGAATAGCTTCATCTCTTCGCTTTTTAAGGTCAAGGTCGCCAAGGCAGAGCTCCTTTCATACTGTTCAACAGAAAAAATCGTGTATCGGTGTTTTTTACCCTTCTATTATACAAAAAACAAGTTTTTTAAAAGTGAATAATTTGTGAATAATGAATAATTTATCTTTCCGTATTAGTTTAGACATAACTTTCGTTTAAAATAGAGTAGAAAATGATGATTATGGCAAGCTTGCGTCTTTTTTTGTGGGTTTTCTGCCGTAATGAAACAGACAACGGAGAAGAAGTATGAAATTTTTCAAGGAAAATCTGCATTTAATCAGCCGCCTTTTTATCAATCAGCTCGGTATAACAATGTTCAGCATCGTTCTGATGATGGCTTCCAGCAAAAACAGCACCGTTTCTCTTTGCTTCAGTATTTTTTCGACTCTCTTTTATCTTTATTTAATTTACACAGTTATGTGGGAGGTCGGCGCTAAGGACGCCTTGCGTATTGAGCAGGGCAGAATGGAAAAAAATCCCGCTTTTCCCTGGAAGGCATCCTTTTTTGCGAGTATTCCCAATTTCTTTATTGCGCTTTTGATGCTCGTCGGCTTTTTGTTCGGGTATGCCTTTACCTCCTTTGATGCTGCCAGAACGCTTTATGTGGTGATGCGTCTTGTTGTCGGTCTTTTTGAAGGAATGTACGTTGGAATTTTCAGCAGTCTTGTATCCTTGCTTCCCAATACAGACCTTGTCTATGCCGCAAGCGGAACCGTCTTTTATGCCCTCTCTCCCTTGCTGATGATGGGTGTCTCCGCCTTGGCATATTCTCTTGGCATTCGCAACAATTACTTTTTGATTCCCAAGCAAATGCCTAAGAAAAAGGGCTGATAAAAGAAATATTATGTCTTTCCCCTTCATAAAATGTGATACCGTTTTATGAAGGGGATTTTGTATGAAGAGGCCTATTCGTTTTTTAACCGAAAAAGGAACGCACAGCGTACTGCTTTGCCTGTTGGTTTTCTCCCTGCTTTCCTACAACGCGCAAGAGCTTTTTCTTCCCAATACGGCCATTGCAACAGATGCAGGCTCCTTATCCGTTGTTGTTTTGGACGCAGGGCACGGAGGGATTGACGGAGGCACGAGGGGAAATAGCGGAGTGCTCGAAAAGGACTTGAATCTTCGTTACGCGCTTTGCCTCGGCGAGCTCTTGTCTCTTCTTGGATACAAGGTGGTTTATACCAGAAAAGATGATTCTCTCGTTCTCAAGGATGGGGAGGACAAATACGGAATGCGCAAAAAATGCGATTTAAGAAATCGCAAGATGCTGATGGGAGAATATGCAGATTCCTGCTTCGTCAGTATACATATGAACGCCTTTCCCGTTTCTAAGTACAAGGGAATGCAGGTATACTACGCCAACACCGAGGAAAGCCGTTTGCTTGCCCAAGCAATACAGCAAACGGTGCAGCGTCATCTGCAAAAAGACAATGAGCGCGTGCCGAAGGAGGCAGATTCCTCCATTTATCTCTTGGACGGTGCAAAGTCTCCGGCCGTTCTTGTCGAGTGCGGCTTTTTGTCTAACGAGGAGGACGAAAAAAATTTATCGGACGAAAGCTATCAAAAAAGATTGTGTTTTTTGTTGCTTTGTGCTATTATGAAATAAAGACATAGGAAAGGCAAGCTGACAATGAAGGAAAAAAACATTTTCGTTTGCAGTCAATGCGGATACGTTAGTAAAAAATGGCTTGGTCGATGCCCCGAATGCGAATCGTGGAACACCATGGAGGAGGAAGCGCCGCCAAGAGAACAAAGCAAATCAAGTGAAAGAGCAAGGGTGGACGGTGCCAAGGCAGAGCTTTTGATAGAGGCCGCCCTTCCGTCCTATATGAGAAGCGAAACGGGTATGCAGGAGCTTGACAGAGTACTGGGCGGTGGCCTTGTGCTCGGTTCGGTCGTTTTGCTGTCGGGTGAGCCCGGGATAGGCAAATCCACGTTGCTTTTGCAAATTTCCAGCGAGCTTGCCAAAAACCATCGTGTGCTATACGTTTCGGGCGAGGAATCCAAAGGGCAAATCAAGCTTCGTGCCGACAGGCTTGAGGTTAAGAGCGATGGGCTATACGTTTTAACTGAAACAAATGCCGACGCCATTATGGAGGAATGCCGCCGCATTGCTCCCGGCGTTTTGATTGTTGACTCTATACAAACCGTATATAGCGATAGATTTACTTCCGTTTCCGGAAGTGTTACGCAGGTGCGCGAGTGTGCAATGACCTTTATCAGCTATGCTAAGGAAACGGGCACAGCCGTGTTCCTTGTTGGCCACGTCAACAAGGAGGGAGGAATTTCAGGCCCCAAGATTTTGGAGCATATGGTGGATGCCGTTTTGTACTTTGAGGGTGATAGACGTCAGGCCTACCGCATCGTGCGCGCAATGAAAAACCGTTACGGCTCCACCAACGAAATCGGTGTGTTCGAAATGGGAGACACGGGTTTAAAGGAAATAGCCAATCCGTCTGAGGTTATGATGCAGGGGCGCCCTGCGGGTGTCAGCGGCAGTATGGCTTGTTGCGTGATGGAGGGAAGTCGCCCGATTATCACGGAAATCCAATCTCTTGTGGCACAAACCGTTTTCCCAACGCCGCGCCGCACCTCCGACGGTTTTGACTACAACAGAATGTGTCTTTTAATTGCCGTTTTAGAGCGCCGTCTCCGTTTGCGCTTCTATCAGAATGACGTATATCTGAACATTGCGGGCGGTATGCGGCTTGACGAGCCTGCCGCAGATTTAGCGGTGGCTATT
>JBGVMO010000138.1:0-2502 GCA_045124835.1 Eubacteriales bacterium | reverse complement strand
GCTGCTCCAGCGCGTGAAATCGGAGGGGCCGTAGAACACGATTTGCCCCGTCGGCGCGTTTTCTGCCTCGTAGCGAACGACCTGCTTTTCAAGGCTCTCGCCCCATTTTTCGATAAAGCGGAGGCCAACCTTAATGGACATGGCAATCTCTCCTTTTATACATTTTATACATTGCGGCAGGGAAGCGCCGCCTCTTGTGCTATACTTGTATTGTAGCCGAAAGAGAGAGGCTTGTCAAGAGAGGGCTGCTTTGCCGTTGCCTTCCAAGCCAAGCAAGACCCAAATCGAGCGCGATTTAACCATTGACAAGAGGGCAGATTGGTTGTAAAATAAGAACAAGAAAAGAGAAAGAGGTAAGGGCTTTGGATTTACGGAAATACAGAGAAACGAAAAAAGCGCTTGACGGAGCGGCTAAAGAAAAGGCGGCGTGCCAAGGCGCGCATTGCATTGCCCTTACAGTGTCGGACGATACGGATTTTCTTTCGCCCTTATCGGAAAGCGGAGCGCCCGTCATCAGCGGCGCGGTTGCCGAATGCATTGAGGCGAGTGCCGAGGGCGTGCGTCCGGGGGAGGCTTTGACCCTGAAAATCAAAAGCGGCTGTATTGACGAAGCGGAAAAGGCGCGCTATCGCGCGGCCGTCAAGGCCTACTATACGGGCAAATATATTGCCGCCGGGCGCGAGCTTTCGCGCAATCGCACCGTTTCTCTTTTGCTGGCGGCGGCGGGCGTTCTCGTGCTTGCCCTTGCGCTGATTTTTGAGCAGCTGATAGCGCCCGTCTGGGCGGAGGTTTTAGACATCGTTGCATGGGTGTTCCTTTGGGAAGCAACGGACATCTGGTTTCTCTCCTCGGCAAAGCTGAGGCGGGAACGAAGACGGTGCATTTCGCTTGTGGCAATGCAGGTGGACTTTGAGGCGCTCGACGAAAAGAAATAAAAAACGAAAAAAGCCGAAAGGAAAGGGATTTTTGGTATGAACGAAATAGGAGTTATGATAGTGGCAAACGCCGCGCTTGATTTTGAGGGCAAATTCAGAGAGGCCAAGGAAAGCGGCCTTGATAGCTGTCAGCTTTCCTTCTGGGATCCGACTGCTTATACCGATGAGGTGGCAGAGAAGATTCGCGCGGCACTTGCCGCCACGGGCTTTAAGATTTCTCTGCTGTGGGCAGGCTGGTCGGGCCCGAACGAATGGAATTTTACCGCAGGCCCCGAAACGCTCGGCATCGTGCCGATGCAGTACCGCGAAACGCGCGTTGCGGAATTGAAGCAGGCCGCGCTCTTTGCCAAGAAAATTGGGGTAACGGATATTGCCACGCACGCAGGCTTCCTTCCCGAAAACCCCACGGACGAGGCATATGAGGGTGTTGTTTCGGCGCTTCGCGAGATTTGCGCCTTCTACAAGGAAAACGGCATCAATTTCCTCTTTGAAACGGGACAGGAAACCCCCGTTACCATTCTGCGCACCATCAAGAAAATCGGGCTTGACAACGTGTTTATTAACTTCGATACGGCCAATTTGATTCTGTATGGCAAGGGCAACCCTGTGGACGCCGTGCGCGTGTTCGGCAAGTACGTGCGCAACACGCATATTAAGGACGGCCTTTTCCCCGACGCCGAGGGAGACGGTATGCAGCTTGGCAAGGAGACCCCCGTTGGCGAGGGCCTTGCGGATATTCCCACCGTGCTGAAGATGCTGAAGGATTTGGGCTATGAGGGCGCTTACACCATTGAGCGTGAAATCACGGGCGAAGAGCAGAAGCGCGATATTGAAAAAACGGCCAAGTATTTAAGAGAATTGATGGGAGCGCTTGCATGAAGCGGGTAAGAATCGGCATTCTTGGCTGTAATTTTATGGGCAAGATGCACGCGGAATGTTATTTGCGCATGGAGGGCGTCGAGGTTGTTGCCGTTTGTGATATCAACGAGGCAGCCGCCGAGGCGGTAGCCGCGCCCTTCGGTGCGAAGGTCTATACCGACGGCAAGGCGCTGATTGAGGAATGTGCGCTTGACCTTTTGGATATTTGTCTGCCCACCTTCTTGCACAAGGAATACGCAGAGGCGGCGATGGGCAAAATCCCGTATATCGTGCTTGAAAAGCCGGCCGTTTTGTCAGTCGAGGAGGGCGAGGCCCTGCTTGCAGGCCGGCGGGAAACGAATACGCAAATTGGCGTTGGCCACGTGATTCGCTTCTTCAAGGAGTACGAATATTTAAAGCAGGCCATTGACGAGGGCCGCTATGGGCGGCTTGTGAACCTGACGCTTCGGCGCGTCAGCCCCTCTCCCGCTTGGGATTGGGCAAGCTGGCGCAAGGATAGCCGCAAGAGCGGCGGCGCCATACTGGACTTGCATATACACGATATTGACTATATGCTCTACGCGCTCGGAGAGCCGCTTCGCGTATACAGCGCGAAGAACACGCTTGGCGAGGCCAATTCCTACGTTACTACCACCTGCGAATATGCGGATTTTACGGTCAGCGTGGAGGGAACGTGGTTCTTGCCTGC
>JBGVMO010000137.1:0-16332 GCA_045124835.1 Eubacteriales bacterium | reverse complement strand
TCAAGGCAAGAGGCAAGAACAACTAATTTTAATATTTCGGCTACCGCCGATTTATAAAAACAAAATTAAAAAATAATTTTATATTTTAGGAGGATATTAAAAATGGCAAAGCAAAAGTTTGAAAGAACTAAACCCCATGTTAATATCGGTACTGTTGGTCACGTTGACCACGGTAAGACCACTCTTACCGCTGCTATCACCAAGTATCTTTCCTTGGGCAACGCGGGCATCGAGTTCATGGCATATGACCAGATCGACAACGCTCCCGAAGAGAGAGCTCGTGGTATCACGATCAACACCCGTCACGTTGAGTACGAGACCGCTAACCGTCACTACGCTCACGTTGACTGCCCCGGACACGCTGACTACGTTAAGAACATGATTACCGGTGCTGCTCAGATGGACGGTGCTATCCTGGTTGTTGCAGGTACCGACGGTCCTCTTCAGCAGACCCGCGAGCACGTTCTGCTTGCTCGTCAGGTAGGCGTTCCTGCAATCGTTGTTTTCGTTAACAAGTGCGATATCGCTGACAAGGAGCTTCTTGAGCTCGTTGAGATGGAAATCCGTGAGCTTCTCTCTGAGTACGATTTCCCCGGCGACGATATCCCCGTTATATTCGGTTCCGCTCGTGCTGCTCTTGAGTCCACTAACAAGGATCCCAACGCTGACGAGTACGCTCCTATCAAGGAATTGATGGATGCAGTTGACTCCTATATTCCTACCCCCGCTCGTAACGAGGATTCCCCCTTCCTTATGCCTGTTGAGGACGTATTCTCCATCTCCGGCCGTGGTACCGTTGCTACCGGTCGTGTAGAGAGAGGCGTTGTTAAGATGGCTGAGACCGTTGAAATCGTTGGTCTTTCCGAGGAGAAGAAGCAGACCGTTATTACCGGTATCGAGATGTTCCACAAGATGATGGACTACGCCGAGGCTGGTGACAACATCGGTGCTCTGCTCCGCGGTATCCAGAAGAACGAGATCGAAAGAGGTCAGGTTCTTTGCAAGCCCGGCTCCATCAACCCCCACACCAAGTTCGTTGGACAGGTTTACGTTCTGACTGAGAAGGAAGGCGGACGTCAGAAGCCCTTCTTCTCCGGCTACAGACCCCAGTTCTACTTCAGAACCACCGACGTTACCGGTACCATCACCCTTCCCGAAGGCGTTGAGATGTGCCGCCCCGGCGATAACGTTGATATGACCGTTGATCTTATCACGCCTATCGCTATCGAGCAGGGTCTCCGTTTCGCTATCCGTGAGGGTGGTAGAACCGTAGGTTCCGGCGTTGTTGCCGAAATCAAGGCCTAAGTTTGATTGACTCAATCGTTCTTTGGGGATTGGTGAAATTCCATACCGACGGTAAAGTCCGTGACCCGCTTTGGCGGTTGAATAGGTGAAATTCCTATACCGACGGTAAAGTCCGGATGAGAAAAGAGCGAAAGCAAACTGTGATGAAATCCCCGTAGTGTCATAGCTACGGGGATTTTTTCTACAAAAAGGAGCTTTTCCTTGCAACGCTTTTGCTTTTTTGACATAGTATAAAAGGAAAGGAAGCTTTTTGCCTTTTTAAGCTTGCGCGGCAGTTCCTTCAGTTTAAGCGCGCTTGGCGGGCAAGGCGTTACAAGAAAAATGAAAACAACCTTCAGGGGTCACACCCGTTACATAGCAATGACGGCGATGCTTTCTGCGGTCTCTGCCGTCTTCATGATGTTTTTGCAGTTTCCCATTCCGTTTTTGATTCCCTCGTTTATCGAAATGGATTTTTCCGATTTGCCTGCACTTGTTGCCTCGTTCAGTATGGGACCCGTTTGGGGCGTTATCGTGGCCTTTGTGAAAAACCTGATGCATTTGCTTTTGGGCTTCAGCACCACGGGCGGTGTTGGCGAGCTTTCCAATTTTCTTCTCAGCACCATCTTTGTTGCAACGGCGGGCGTCATTTATCGTTTGAATCGCTCGCGCAAAGGCGCGCTTCTCGGCGCAACGCTTGGCGCGCTTGCCATGGCCGGCATCTCGGTTCTCACCAACTATTTTGTGATGTACCCCATTTATTACAGCTTCCTGCCGCAAGAGGCAGTGCTTGGTATGTATCAGGCGCTTTTACCCTCGGTCGACAGTATTTTGGAAGCGCTCTTTATCTTTAACCTGCCATTTACCTTCGCAAAGGGAATGCTCAACACCCTTTTGACGTTTTTGATATATAAAAGAATTTCTTCCTTTATACAAGGAAAAAAAGAAGATTAATGCAAGGGAAGGAGGCCGTCTGATGATAGAGGCCTTGATTCGTCGCTTTGTTCCGCATCATGAAAATCACGCGGATAAAAAGGTGCGCCGCGCATACGGAATGCTCGTTAGCGTGGTCGGAATTATATTGAATTTACTGCTCGCCGTCGGCAAGCTGTTAACGGGTATCTTCAGCGGACTCGTTTCTATACAGGCAGATGCGGTGAACAACCTATCGGATGCGGGCTACTGCATCGTCACGCTGGTGAGCTTCCGCATCGCCGCCAAGCCTGCGGATAGGGATCACCCGTACGGACACGCCAGAATGGAATACGTGTCGGGTATGGCTGTCTCGTTTTTGATATTGCTTGTCGGCTTTGAGCTTTTGAAAAGTGCGGGGCTTTCTCTGTATCATTCCATCTTCACCCCCGAGCATATGACGAAGGCCGTCTTTTCTCCTATCATGGCCTTGGTTTTGGTTGCCTCCATTCTTGCAAAGCTCTGGCTTTGCTTCTTAAACAAAAAAATCGGCAAGAGAATTGATTCTCCCACTATGCGCGCAACCGCCGCCGACAGCCTCTCGGATGCCATTTCCACCACCGCTGTTCTTATTGCCGCGATTTTGGAGCATTTCTTCACGCTGCCGTTCAGCCTTGACGGCTTGATGGGCGTTATCGTTTCTTTCTTTATTTTGACGGCAGGCATTCGCATTCTGCGCGAAACGCAGGATAATATTCTCGGAAAAGCGCCCGAAAAGGAAACGGTGGACGCGATTGAAGCGGTTGTGCGCTCTTATGATGGCGTTTACGGCATTCATGATCTTTGCGTGCATCAGTACGGCGCGGGCAGCACCGTTGCCTCGCTTCACGTGGAGGTGGACGGCAAGGAGGACGTGTACGTAACGCACGATATGGTGGACAATATCGAGCAGAGGCTCTTCGACGAGCTGCAAATTCAGGCCACCATTCATATGGATCCCATCGTCGTGGGCGATACGACGGTGGACACTCTGCGTGAAAAGGTGGTGGCACTTGCGAAAGCGGTGCATCCCGATATCACCATTCACGATTTTAGAATCGTTCCCGGAACAACGCACTCCAACATTCTTTTCGATATGGCCGTTCCATTTGAGGTTTTAACAACGGATGAGGTCATTCTCTTGACGATGGAAAAGGGCCTTCTTTCCTTGGATGAGAGCTATCGCTCTAAGGCAAAAATCGATAGAGTTTAAAACAAAAGCAAAACAAAAAGAGCCGTACAGCAGGGTCTGTAAAGGCTCTTTTTTTATTTGTTTTTTTGCAAAGACGGTCTAAAATTATATGCAAAAAGCAGGCGTGTTTTCTTGATATGTAAACCAATATTTACATTATCCGTCTATCATACCGCGAAGCTTTTCTGCGGCAAGAAGGGCACGGCGGAGGAAGTCCTCGTCCGCAAGGGCCTTGTATTGCTCGCGCTTGATTTCAAGCATCACGGTACCGGGGTAGTGGGCGCGCTTGATTTTCTCGGCAATTATCGAAAAATCGTTTTGCGCGTCAAAGGGCAGATAGTGGGAATCCAAATCGTAAACACCCTCGTTGTCGTGCAAATGCAAGGCAAGAAGTTTGTCGGCGAAAAGACCCATATAGTTGATTTTTCCCATCGTGAAGCAGGCCTCGTGACCCGAATCCCAGCAAAAGCCAACGGCCTCCTTATCCTTGTAAAGCTCCATCACAAAGGCAAGGTTTGCAAGCTTTCTCTGATTTTCAAAGGCAATTTTCACGCCAAGCGAAGCGGCGTGTGCCACGAGCTTGTCAAAGCGCCGATGCCCAATATCCGTGACGCAGGGGGCATTTTCGCCGCTGCTCAAATGCATGATGGCGATGGGGATTTGGTGCTTGGCGCAAAGGTTGAGGGTTTCTGTCAGGCGCGCGATAACCGCGTCTCCCATGTCGCCCTCTAACCAAACGGTGTTAATCTTGTGCCAAGGTGCGTGCAGAAAATCAACGGCAAGCCCTGCTTTCTTGGCGGCGACAATATGCCGCTCTGTCAGCGCCGTGTCCTCGTCACAAACGAAAATGCTGTCAAAGCCGACCGACTTGACGGCGGCGTAGCCGCCATCAAAATCCTGACAGCTGCCGATAAAGTCGGTGTTGATACCAAGCTTACGCATTTGCGTTCCCTCACTTTTTATTGGTTTAGCCCTTCTTTAATTCTAACGTGCGACGGTAGGAGGCCGAAAGGGTTGCCTTCAAAAGACCGTCGATATCCTTTTCGTTCAAGGTGTCAATGCCTTCAATCGTCGTTCCCTTCGGACTGCAAACGGCCGAAACCAAGTCGGGAAGCGGCGTGTCGGTATTTGCCATCACGGCGGCGGCGCCGAGAATCGTCTGCTTGACGTAGAGAAGCGCCTTTTCCTTGTCCACGCCAACCGATTCGGCGGCCTTCACGAAGGCCTCGGCGAAGCGATAAACAAAGGCGGGGCCGCAGCCCGAAACAACGCTCCCGGCGTCAATGTCCTTTTCGTTCAGCTCATCAAGCAGGCCAACACCGCCAAGCAAGGAGAGAAAACTCTCCTTTTCCTTTTCGGTAACGCCCTCTCCCAAGGCGAAAAGAATCACGCCCTCGCCAACAGAGGCAGGGAGGTTGGGCATAATGCGAATGATGTGCCGCGCCTTGTCCGTTAGCATAGAGATTTTTTCAATGGCAACCCCTGCCGCCATCGTGATGAGAACGGCCGAGGGATTCTCGGAAAGAGCCTCCTTCATATCCGCAAGAACGGCAGGAAGCACCTGCGGCTTGACGGCGAGGAAGATAAAATCACAGCACCGCGCAAGATCTTCGAGCGGAAGAAGGGTAACTCCCTTTTCGATAAAGGCGGCCGCCTTTTCGGGCCGGGTCTCACAAACGGCGGCGGCCTTGCCACCTACGTTTTTAACGGCCGAGGCGAGAAGCACGCCTCCCATATTGCCACAGCCGACAAAGCCGACCGAATAGCGATTTTGTTCCATTGCTTTTCCTTTCTGCTCTATGCGCGCTTGACGCGTCAGCGGATTTGTCCGTTTCCGTTGACAATATACTTGTAGGTTGTCAGCTCGCGAATGCCCATCGGGCCTCTCGCGTGAAGCTTCTGCGTCGAAATACCAATTTCCGCGCCAAGCCCGAATTCTCCCCCGTCGGTAAAGCGGGTGGAGGCGTTGACGTATACGGCGGCACTGTCGATAACCTTGGTAAAGAGCGCGGCGTTTTGCGCGCTTTCGGTGATAATGGCTTCGCTGTGGTGGGTGGAATGCTCGCTGATGTGCGCGATGGCCTCTTCAACCCCCGATACCACCTTGATTGCCATTTTGTAATCGAGAAATTCGGTGTCAAAATCAAGCTCACCTGCCGCTTCACCCGCAATGATGGCCTTTGCTTCGGGGCAAAGCAGAAGGGTGACGGGCTTTTGGCCCTCGGCAATTCTATCCTCCACCAGCGCCTTACGAAGCAAGGGCAGAAGGCGGGGTGCGATAGCCGCATGCACAAGGCAGACCTCAGCGGCGTTGCAAACCGAGGGGCGCGAGGTTTTTGCGTTTTTGACAATGGAAAGCGCCTTGTTGAAGTCGGCGGACTCATCCACGTATATATGGCAGATGCCTGTTCCCGTTTCAATGCAGGGAACGGTCGCGTTTTCCACGCAGGCCTGAATCAAGCCCTTGCCGCCGCGGGGGATCAGCAAATCAACGAGGCCCTTGGCCGTCATTAAGACGGTGGCACTCTCGCGGCTTCGATCCGTAACCATTTGCACCAAATCCTCGGGCAAGGAGGCGGCCAAAAGTCCGCGCCTCAAGGCCGCAACAATGGCAGAGCAGGAAAGAAAGCTCTCCTTGCCTCCGCGCAAAACGCAAACGTTACCGCTTTTCAGGGTCAAGGCCGCGGTGTCTGCCGCAACGTTCGGACGGCTTTCGAAAATAACCGCCACCACACCGAAGGGAACGGAGACCTTTTGGATTTTCATACCGTTCGGGTGAAAATGCTCCTCAAGCACCGTGCCAACGGGATCGGGAAGCTTGGCAACCTGTCTTAGCCCCTCGGCCATCGCGGCAATGCGCGCCTCGGTTAACAGGAGCCTATCCTTCATAACGGAGGAAAGATGGGTTGCCGCCTCAACGTCCTTGGCGTTTTCGGCAAGAATTTCGGGGGTAGCTGTTATCAGCGCCTCAGCCATGTGCAAAAGCGCGCAGTTTTTTTCGTCAGCGGTCAGGCAGGCGGCCTTCACCGCGCAGGCCTTTGCTTTTTTCAGTATCGAATGTATCATACCGTGTCCTTTCGCGTATAAGCGGTCAGCGCTTTTGGGCTACGAAAAGCGTTCCAACGCTCTTGCCCTCTAAAATATCGTAAAGCAGGGCGGGGCTTTTGCCGTTCACAATGGCCATATCACAGCCTGCCTCCATGCAGATGGCGGCGGCGTCAAGCTTGGTTTTCATACCGCCCGTTCCAAGCGGCGTGCCTGCGCCCTCGGCCAAGGCAATGATTTCGGGCGTGAGTGCCTCCACCCTTTCAATGAGGCGGGCGGTGGGATCCTTGTGGGGATCCTTGGTGTAAAGCCCGTCGATGTCCGAAAGAATAATGAGAAGGTCAGCACCGACACTCTTGGCAACCAAAGCCGAGAGGGTATCGTTGTCGCCAACCTTGATTTCGGCAGTTGCCACGGTATCGTTTTCGTTGATAACGGGCAGAACGCCAAACTCCAAAAGCTTTTCTAAGGTGTTGACAAAGTTGCGGTGTCTGTCCTCGTGTGAAAAATCGTCTCCCGTGATGAGAATCTGGCCGATGGTGTGGTTGTATTCGGCAAACATTTTGTCATAGGTATACATCAGCTCGCATTGGCCGATGGCTGCGGCGGCCTGCTTGGTGGGAATGTCCGTGGGCTTTTCGCGCAGGGAAAGCTTGCCAACGCCCATGCCAATGGCGCCCGAGCTGACCAAAACAATTTCATTTCCTTTATTCTTTAAATCGCTGAGTACCTTGCAAAGATGCTCGGTGGTGCGAATGTTCAGGCTTCCGTTTTCGTGCGTCAGGGTAGACGTGCCTATCTTCAAAACGATTCTCATTTGAGGCCTCCGTAATATATGATAAAAAATTATAGCACAATCGATGAAAAAATACAAGAGAAAAACCCAAAAAAGCGAAGGACACTATTGACTTTTTCACCGTACTGTGCTATAATAAACAAAACAATCTTTCCGAGGAGAGAACAAAAATGGAACATATTAAGACTTTGGAAACCCGCAACCTCTGCGAGAGCGCAAAGAAGGGCGGCTGTGGCGAATGCCAGACCTCCTGCCAGTCCGCTTGCAAGACCAGCTGCGGTATCGCAAATCAAAAGTGCGAGAACGAAAACAAGTAATAATGGCAAAAGCGCCGCCTCTATGGCGGCGCTTTTGTGCGAAAGAGGAACGGAATGATACATCAGTATAAGATGGGCGGCTATTTTATCGTCTTGGATATTTTTTCGGGCTCCATTCACGTGGTGGACGAGATTGCGTACGATATCATCGCCCTTTTTGAAGAAAAAACGAAGGAAGAAATCGTCGCGCTTTTGCTTGAAAAGCACGGCGCCGACAAGGGCGTTTCCGAAAAGGATATCCTTTCCTGCTACGAGGAGGTCGTTTCCTTGAAGGAAAGCGGCAGGCTTTTTGCCGAGGACAACTTCAAGCCGATGGCAAGTCATCTGAAGGAAAAAACCTCGAACGTGGTGAAGGCGCTTTGCCTTCACGTTGCCCATACCTGCAACCTGAACTGCGCCTATTGCTTTGCAAGCCAAGGCAAATACGCGGGCGAGCGCGCTCTGATGTCCTTTGAAACGGGCAAGCGCGCCTTGGATTTCCTGATTGAAAATTCGGGAACGCGTCGGCACCTTGAGGTTGACTTTTTTGGCGGCGAGCCCTTGATGAATTGGGATGTGGTGAAGCGTCTGGTTGCCTATGCGAGAACGCGCGAAAAGGAAACGGGCAAGGAGTTCCGCTTTACCTTAACCACCAACGGTATGTTGATTGACGATGACGTCATTGAATTCTCCAACCGCGAGATGAGCAACGTGGTTCTGAGCCTTGACGGGCGAAAGGAAATTCACGATGCCTATCGCGTGGACTACAAGGGAGAGGGAAGCTACGATAAAATCGTTCCCAAGTTCCAGAAATTCGTTGCCGCGCGCGGCGATAAGGAATATTATATGCGCGGCACCTTTACGCACGCGAATCCCGACTTTTTGGAGGATATCAAAGAGATGCTCGCCTTGGGCTTCACCAAGCTGAGTATGGAGCCCGTCGTTTGCGCACCGAATGACCCTGCCGCCTTGACGGCCGCGGACATTGAGATTGTCAAGGAGCAGTATGAGGCCTTGGCCGCTTTGATGCTTGCGCGGCATAAGGAGGGCAAGCCCTTTACCTTCTATCACTATATGATTGACCTTACGGGAGGCCCTTGCATTTACAAGAGAATTTCGGGCTGTGGATCGGGCACGGAATATATGGCGGTCACCCCGTGGGGCGACCTCTATCCTTGCCATCAGTTTGTGGGCGATGAAAGCTTCAAGCTGGGAGACGTGTTTAACGGCGTTTCCAATCATGAGCGCCAGTGCGAATTTCGCGCCTGCAACGTATACGCGCACGAGGAGTGCCGCGATTGCTGGGCAAAGCTTTACTGCTCGGGCGGCTGTGCGGCCAATGCCTATCACGCCACGGGAAGCGTGCTTGGCGTATACGCGCCCGGCTGTGAGCTTTTCCGTAAGAGAATGGAGTGCGCCATCTATTTAGAGGTGGCCAAGATGTTTGAATCGTGAAGCGCAAGGAAGTCAAAACACCCGTTTGCGATTTCGTGAGGGCGTACGCCAAGAAGCGCGCCGCGCGCTTTCATATGCCCGGTCACAAGGGCAAGGGGCTTATGGGGCTTGCTTCACGGGATATTACCGAGATTACGGGGGCGGACGTTTTGTATCACGGCGAGGGTATTCTTGCCGAAAGCCAGCAAAATGCAACCCGACTTTTCGGCTCGGCCAAAACGCTGTATTCCGCAGAGGGCTCCTCGCTTTCCATTCGCGCGATGCTACTGCTTTTGAAGCAGTTTGCCGCAAGGGAGGGAAGAGCGCCCTTGATTTTAGCGGCAAGAAATGCCCATAAGAGCTTTATGAACGCTTCGGCGCTCTTGGATTTGCCGATTAAATGGCTTCCCTCGGAGTCGAATGACCTCCTCTCCTTTTCTCTTTCGCTTGAGACCTTAAAGGCGGCCATCCGAGAAAACGCGCCCTTGGCACTGTACGTCACCTCTCCCGATTATCTTGGTAAAATGGCGGATATTTCGGCGCTTGCCGACCTTTGCCATCGAAACAATTGCCTGCTTTGCGTGGACAACGCGCACGGCGCATATCTGAAATTTCTCCCTCGCTTCATGCACCCCTTGGAGCTTGGGGCGGATTTGGCGGTGGATTCTGCCCACAAAACCCTTCCCGTTTTGACGGGCGGCGGCTATTTTCATATCGGGCACGTGGCCCCCGACTTTTTTAAGGAGAACGCCGAGCGCGCTCTCGCCTTTTTTGCCTCCACAAGCCCCTCCTACCTGATTTTGCAATCCTTGGACAGCGCAAATGCCTATCTTGCGGGGAAGGGGCGCCGAGAGCTCGCCGAGGCCGTGGCCTTGACGGCGAAATGTAAAGAAAAGCTTACATCGCTTGGCTACACGGTTTTGGAAGGCGAGCCCTGCAAAATCGCGATTTTTGCCAAGCCGTACGGCTATACGGGCGAGGCTCTTGCCGAAATTCTTGAGAAAAAGAATATTTACCCCGAGTTTTCGGACAAGGATTATCTTGTTCTGATGCTTTCTGTCAAAACCTCAAAAAGAGACGCTCGGCGTCTTCTTTCCGTGCTTTCCGCTCTTCCCAAGAGGGAGCCGATAAAGGAGCAAGCGCCGCCGCCCTCGAAGCCCGAGTTGGTTTTTTCCTTAAATGAGGCCCTTTTTGCCAAAACGGAGCGCTTGCCGATTTCCTCTGCCGTTGGCAGAATTTTGGCCTCTGCCTCCGTCGCTTGCCCGCCTGCCGTTCCCATTTTAATTGCCGGCGAGCGCATTGACGCGGCGGCACTTGAGGCTTGCCTCTATTATGGGATTGATGAGGTTGACGTCGTGAAAGAAAAACAATAAACCTTCAAAAGAAAGGAAGCTAAATAATGGAAAACATCGTATTGCAAAACGGTCGGTTGACCGTTGAAATTTCTCCGAAGGGCGCAGAGCTGCAAAGTGTTCGCCTTCTCGGCAAGGAAAGACTGTATCAGGGAGATTCTTTCGCTTGGGGTCGCCGCGCGCCCATTCTGTTCCCCAGCTGCGGCAGGCTCAAAAACGGCGTTTATACCTACGGCGGCAAGCAGTATGCGATGAATATGCACGGGTTTGCGCGC
This sequence comes from Eubacteriales bacterium, assembly GCA_045124835.1. Taxonomy (GTDB): domain Bacteria; phylum Bacillota; class Clostridia; order Oscillospirales; family CAG-272; genus UBA1740. Next base: position 5,707 of record JBGVMO010000137.1, on the reverse strand, counting down.
GATTCTGTTTTTACGTGTGAGAAGGTCAGCGAGACGGAGGCGGTCTTTACGCTTTCCGATTCCGAGGAAACCCGAAAAATATATCCCTTCGCCTTCCTTTTCTCCGTTATCTTCACCTTGAAGGGCGATTCCCTTCTTATCAAAATGGCGGTTGAAAACAAGGATGAGAAGGAGATTTCCTTCGGCATTGGCTCGCACGAGGGCTTTATTCTGGAGGAGGATTTGACGGAGTACGCGCTGGTATTCCCTGAGGCAGAGGACATTGATTGCCATATGGTGAATATCAAGAACGGACTTTTGAAGGACAGCTACGATTGCTTTGGCAAGGCGCTTACGCGTCTGCCCTTGCACGATGGGCTTTTTGTGCACGACACCTTGGTGCTTGATCGTATCAAATCCCGTGAGGTTGCGCTTTATAAGGGCGAGACGAAAATTCTTTCGATGGCCTATGACGCACCTGCCTTGATGGTTTGGACGGTGCCGAAGGCGCCCCTTTTGTGCCTTGAGCCGTGGCATGGCCAGCCCGATTCGGAAAACAGCGAGGGCAAATGGGAAACCAAGAAGGGCCTGAACGTGCTTTCTGTGGGAGAGACCTTCGAGAGCGTGCATTCTATCACGCTTTACGAGGAATAAGAAAACAGCAAAAAAGGAGCAAGCGCAGGCTTGCTCCTTTTTTCGTATAGAAGTCGCATCAGAACTCAGGAAGATAGGTTTGGCGGAAGGGCTCCCACGCAATTTTCCGCACCTCAATGTCGGTGATTTTCAGCTTGGTGCAGTAGGGAGAAAAGCCAACGTGTCCGTAGCGGATAGGGGAAGGGTCTATCAGCTCGGAAACCAGAACGTCATCCACCGTCATAAAGCAATGGCCGTTGATGGCGCCTGCGCACATACGCACGACCGAGCCCGGCTCGTAATGATAGAGCGAGGTGGTGGTGTAAAGATTGGAGGAGAGGTTGCGCTCGATGCCCGATTTATGCTCGTACCAGCCGTTCAGGCCGCAAACGTAGGACTCGCCGAGATAGTCCGTTTCTTCATCCCAATGGGCGCAGAAAACGGCGTTCAAATCGCGCGTTGCGGGAAGCACGGTAGCAACGGTAAAGGAAAGCATCACGTCCTCTTGGAAGCATTCGCGCGTAAAGAGAATGCCGCCCTTGTTGCCGTTTTCCTCACCGTAGAGCCAGCCGCCCTCCTGCCACCATTTTCCGCCCATTACTTTGAAGTGTGATTCCCAGTGTTCGTCGGGCCGATAGGAGAGAATAACGGGGGAGGCCTCTATATTGATTTTTTTGCCAAGCAAGCGTATTTCTTTCATGATTGCGACCTTTCTGTTATCTACGGTTTTATTCAGTATAGCATACCGCACTCTGAAAAGCAAGAGCTTTTCTTTCCTCTAAATATATATTTTGCTCTTGACATTTTTTCTCTTCTATGGTATACTTGCCCTTGTAATAAAGGCAATGACGAAGAGAGTAGATTTGCGCGAAGCCGAAAAGCGAGTCGGGTTGGTGGAAGCCGATGGGTGATGGGTGCAGATTGAAAATCACTTCCGAGCCGCGCGCCTGAAAAGCACAGTAAGGCGTGACGGAGGTCCACCGTGAACGGACGGCGTATGGTGTGTACGAGTGGTTACAGGGATTTTGGCCTTGTCTTGTTCATGCAGGACGGGCTTTTTTATTTATCAAGAAGCGCTTGGCGCAGAAAGGTATGGAAAGATGGTATTTGACAAGGTATCCTCTAACTTGAATTTTAAGGAGAGAGAAGCCAAAACGCTGGATTTCTGGAAAAAGGAGGAGGTCTTTGAAAAGAGCCTTTCCTTGCGAGAGGGCAAGGAGGAGTTCACCTTTTACGATGGCCCACCCACCGCAAACGGAAAGCCGCATATCGGGCACGTGTTGACCCGTGTTATCAAGGATATGATCCCCCGTTATCGCACGATGAAGGGCTATCACGTTACCCGTAAGGCCGGCTGGGATACGCACGGTCTTCCCGTTGAGCTTGAGGTGGAAAAGCAGCTCGGTCTTGACGGTAAGGAGCAGATTGAGGCCTACGGTCTTGCGCCCTTTATCGACAAGTGCAAGGAGAGCGTTTGGAAATACAAGGAAATGTGGGAGGACTTTTCTGCCAGAGTCGGCTTCTGGGCAGATATGAATGACCCCTACGTTACCTATCACGATTCCTTTATTGAGTCGGAGTGGTGGGCGCTCAAGCAGATTTACGACAAGGGCCTCTTGTATAAGGGCTTCAAAATAGTTCCGTATTGCCCCCGTTGCGGCACCCCCCTTTCCAGCCACGAGGTTGCCCAGGGCTATAAAACGGTTAAGGAGCGCTCTGCCGTTGTTCGCTTCCGCGTGAAGAACGAGGATGCCTACATTCTCGCTTGGACGACGACGCCTTGGACCCTGCCCTCAAACGTTGCACTTTGCGTGCATCCCGAGGAGGAATACTGCAAGGTTCTTTATAAGAAGGACGGACTTGTTTATTATATGGCCAAGGCCCTGACGAGCGCTGTGCTCGTTGGCGAGGACGAGCCCTTTGAGATTCTTGAAAGCTTCAAGGGTAAGGATTTGGAGGGTAAGGAATACGAGCCCCTCTTCGCCTGCACGGGTGAATGCGCCGCCAAGCAGAAGAAAATGGCGCATTTCGTCACCGTGGATACCTACGTTACGATGTCCGACGGTACGGGTGTGGTTCATATCGCCCCCGCCTTCGGTGAGGATGACGCGCGCGTTGGCAGAAACTATGACCTGCCCTTCGTGCAGTTTGTGGACGGCCGCGGTCTTATGACCGAGGAAACGCCCTATGCGGGCCTCTTCGTCAAGGATGCCGATATGCCCATTCTGAAGGATTTGGAGGCAGACGGCAAGCTCTTTGATGCGCCCAAGTTTGAGCACGAATATCCGCATTGCTGGCGTTGTAACACCCCCTTGATTTACTACGCAAGAGACTCTTGGTTTATCCGTATGAGCTCCTTGCGCGAGCGGCTGATGCAGAATAACGATACGGTGCATTGGCTCCCTGAAAACATTGGCAAGGGTCGCTTTGGTGACTGGCTGGAAAACGTGCAGGACTGGGGACTTTCCCGTAACCGTTATTGGGGAACGCCTCTCAATATCTGGGAATGCGCCTGCGGTCACCGCCACGCTGTCGGCTCTATTGAGGAGCTGCGCGCATTGTCCGACAACTGCCCCGAAAATATCGAGCTTCACCGCCCCTATATTGATGCGGTTACCCTGCGATGCTCCGAGTGCGGCGGCGAAATGAAGCGCGTTCCCGAGGTTATCGACTGCTGGTTTGACTCCGGCTCTATGCCCTTTGCCCAGTGGCACTATCCCTTTGAAAACAAGGAAATCTTCGACAGCCATTTCCCTGCCGACTGGATTTCCGAGGGCGTTGACCAGACGCGCGGATGGTTCTATTCCTTGATGGCCATCTCCACCTTGATTTTCGATAAGGCTCCCTACAAGAACGTTCTGGTTCTCGGTCACGTGCTTGACAAGGACGGACAGAAGATGTCCAAGTCCAAGGGCAACGCCGTGGATCCCTTTGAGGCCTTGGAGGAATTCGGCGCAGATGCAGTTCGTTGGTATTTCTATTCCAATAGCGCACCTTGGCTTCCCAACCGCTTCTTCCGCGAGGCCGTTGTGGAGGGTCAGAGAAAGTTTATGGGCACGCTTTGGAACACCTACGCCTTCTTTGTGCTCTATGCGAATATCGACGGCTTCAATCCCACCGAATATAAGCTCGAATACGATAAGCTTTCGGTGATGGATAAGTGGCTCCTTTCCCGCTTGAACACCCTTGTGGCCACCGTGGATAAGTGCCTTGGTGCATACCAGATTCCCGAGGCCACGCGTGCGCTTGACAGCTTTGTGGACGAGATGTCCAACTGGTACGTGCGTTGCAGCCGCGAGCGCTACTGGGGCAAGGATATGACGCAGGACAAGATTAACGCCTATATGACCCTCTATACCGCCTTGACCACGGTTGCCAAGCTGTCTGCACCCTTGGTGCCCTTCTTGGCAGAGGATATTTATCGCAACCTCGTTGTTTCCGTCGACAAGAACGCGCCCGAAAGCGTGCATTTGTGTGATTATCCCGTTTCCGACGAGGCTATGGTTGATAAGACGCTCGAAAAGCATATGGACGAGGTTCTGAAGGTTGTCGTTCTGGGCAGAAGCGCCCGTAACGCCGCCACCATCAAGAACCGTCAGCCCATCGGCAAGATGTACGTCAAGGCAGACGAGGCGCTTCCCGCCTTCTTCTGCGATATCATCTGCGGTGAGCTGAACGTCAAGGAGGCGCTGTTCACCGATTCGATGCGCGACTTCACCACCTACACCTTCAAGCCTCAGCTGAAGACGGTTGGCCCCAAGTACGGTAAGTATTTAGGCGAAATCAGAGCCGCACTTGCCACGCTTGACGGAAACGCCGCCATGGATGAGCTTGAAAAGGACGGCGTTCTGACGCTGGCGCTCCCCTCTGCAACCGTCACGCTTGCTAAGGAGGACCTCTTGATTGAAATGCAGAAGAAGGAGGGCTTTGCCGCCGCAGAGGATGGAGGCATTACCGTCGTTCTTGACACCAATCTGACCGAGGCGCTCTTGGAGGAGGGCTTCGTGAACGAGCTTGTCAGCAAAATTCAGACCATGCGTAAGGATTCGGGCTTTGAGGTAACCGACCGCATCGTCATTTCTCTTTCGGGCGACGAAAAGCTCGTTGCCATTGCCAAGAGAAACGAGGCGGAGATTGCCAAAACCGTTCTGGCAGATGCCCTCGAAATTGCCGAGGACGAGAACGGCAAGAAGTGGAACATCAACGGCCTTTCCGCCGTGATTTCCGTTCGCAAGGTATAAGCATTCAAACGAATAGACCGAGGCAAAAGCCTCGGTCTATCTTTTATCTGAAAAGAAAAACGGATTCCGACGGAATCCGTTTTTGCTTTATTGGGCGATTTTGGTATAGGTAAAGACATAGGTCTCTCCGTCTGCAATCTCGCTATATGGCGAAACAATCGCCGCGTCACCCTCCTTGGTTAAAATCCAAGTGAAGCCGCTTTGGGCGCGCACACCGTTGACACGGATAAAGGCCGAGCCCTCCTCGTTCAAATCGGCGGCGGCTGCAAAGCCGGAGCCCAAAAGGGCAGGGCGAAGCTCCGCTGCGGTCGTTTTCACCGTGAAGGTGAAGGAAACGCTGTTTTTTATCACCTTGACGGTCAAGGTTGTGCTGCTATCGTTGGCCAAATGGCTATAAAAGGTTTTGCCCGAGGCGTTCGTCCAGACGTCCCAATACAAATCGTCACCCGCGTTGTCGCCGCCCTCTTGCAAATATCCGTCTCCCTGTGATTCGTTTGTGGGGCCGCCGCCCTCTTCTGCGCCTTCGTTGCCCTTCGGGCCGCAGGCGACGCAAGCCAGCGTTAAAAGCAAGGCAAGAAGCAAAATTAAAAGCTTTTTCATGGAAAGCTCCTTTCCCGTGGCGTTCTACTGTGTTCTTCCTGTAACACAAATATTGTAGCACAAATTTTCTTTTCCGTCAAGAGCAAAGAAAAAGCCGTGCGTTAAACTGTAAAGGCAAAAACAGACGGGTATTTATCGTTCCGGAATTAAAGAAAAAACTGCTCCGTTACGTGAAGGAGCAGGGAATTAGTACGGGAACGGTATTCGTAACACGCGGAGGAAACCCCGTGAGCCGTCATAGTATCTGGAAGGAT
>JBGVMO010000136.1:0-10263 GCA_045124835.1 Eubacteriales bacterium | reverse complement strand
CTCGTTCACCGCGTTCAAAATCGCAGGAAGTGCCCCGCCCTCCTCTATGCAGCGATACGCCAAGGGCAAAAGGGGAAAGGCGTCAAAATCAGGCTCAAAAAAGGTCATTTTGCCGACTTCCGTCAAGGAAAGCGGCTTCACAACACCCGAAGCGCGATTCGGATAAGTCAAGGCGTACTGCACGCAAAGACGCATATCAGGCACGCCCATCTGGGCAATAACCGCAGAATCAATATATTCCACCGCAGAATGTATTATGCTTTCACGATGCACAACAACCTTTATCTGCGAAGGGGCAAGCCCAAACAAGCGAACGGCCTCAATCACCTCAAAGCCCTTGTTCATCAAGGTCGCGGAATCGACCGTGATTTTGGCCCCCATTTTCCACGTGGGATGCGCAAGCGTCGCGGCCAAATCGACGTTTTGGAGCATTTCTCTCGTGTAGCCGAAAAACGGGCCGCCCGACGCCGTTAAAAAGACAGAGCGCACCTCTTCTCTGCGCCCGCAGGAAAGGCATTGAAAAATTGCGCTATGCTCACTGTCAACAGGAATAATTTTTGCTTTATTGCTCGCCGCTATGGCGTTCACATGGTCGCCCGCTATCACCATCGTTTCCTTGTTGGCAAGACCGACCTGCTTTCCGCTTTCCACTGCGGCAATGGCAGGCAAAAGCCCTGCCTCACCCAAAATGGAGTGTATCACCACAGGGGACTTGTCCTCGTGAATAGCATCAAGCAAGGCGGCCTTTCCGCCCAAGACCTTAGTTTGGGTATCCCTTACCTTTAAAGCAAGCTGAAATGCCGCGCCCTCGTCCGTCATAACAAAGGTGGATGGAGAAAAACGGCGCACCAGCTCCTCGGCAGAATCGACATTTTTGTGCGCGCTCATCAAAGAAACGGGAATTTGCGCCTTTTCGGCAACGTCCAAGGCTTGCGTGCCTACCGAGCCGGTAGCACCCAAAACAGCGATAGAGGACGGATAGATTGCTTCTGTCATTTCCCTTCTCCTTCATAAACAAAAATATATGCAAAAGGAGGTGTTACAGTACCGCAACACCTCCGAGCAAAGTCATCGAACGTATAAGTTCCGTATGCCCGTTTGCCAAAGCGGCCCACCGCAAGAGATGTGAAGCGCTTTAAATAAAGCTCACAAACTCCGCAAAGAACAAAAGAAGCGGCGATACGGGAAGCATGGAATCAAAGCGGTCGATAATACCGCCGTGACCGGGCAGTATATTGCCAAAATCCTTGATTTGATTTTCGCGCTTAATTACGGAGGCGGCTAGGTCTCCAACCTGTGAAATAACGGAGATAACGAAGCCGCTGATGCCAAGTAGCAGGTAATTAGGTGAGAAAGCAAAGAAATATTGCAGAATAAAGCCGTACAGCAGGAAGAAGAGAACGCAGAAGATAGAACCGCCAACGCTTCCCTCAACGGTTTTTTTAGGGCTAACCTCAGGACAAAGCTTGTGTCTGCCGAAGAAATACCCTGTAAAATACGCCATAATATCGGTTATCCAAGCACCGATAAAGGCCAAAAGAAAGAGATATGCGCCATTCTCCAAGCGGCGCAAAAGCGCCAGAGAGGTAAAGCCGACGACAACGTAGATGGTGCTGACCGCCAGCTGTGCCAAAAGCGAAAATCGCTCGTCGTTGCGAGAGAAGACGCAAACGGCAAAATAGTACATTATCAAAAGGAAGGAAGCAATGGAAACAAAGCAAACGTAGGTAGCCGTATTTTCACGCCAGAAGAAATGCGTCAAAAGAGGCAATGCAAGCGCATATAAATACGTAGGCAACGCCAAGCGCACGCGCTTCTTTGCACCAAAGCAGGAAAGAAGCTCGTAAGCGCCAACAAGGCTACACAAGCCGCTCACAATGGGAAACACGATGGTTCCCGATAAAAACAAAACAGGAAATAAGATTAAACACCCAAGCAAAGCGGTGATAATGCGTTGTTTCATAATAAGCTTCCTATCTTTCCACTGCGAAAAATTACTTGACACCGCCAAACCGACGCTCTCTGTGCCCAAACTCCGAAAGCGCCTTATCAAGCTCCTCTTCAGAAAAATCAGGCCACAGCGTGTCTGTAAAATAATATTCAGCGTATGCAGATTGCCAAATCAAAAAATTGGAAATGCGAAGATCGCCGCCCGTTCGCACAACAAGATCAAGCGCAGGAGAGGCAACGGTATAAAGATGCGCGGAAATGTCCTCTTCCGTGATATCCGTCTTTCCCTCTGCCGCAAGCAAACGGAAGGCATTAAGGATTTCGTCACGCCCGCCATAATTAAAGGCGATATTCAGAATATGCGTTTTATCCTTTGATTTTTCTTCGATCTCCTCGGCCTTTTTACGCAAGGGGGCGCTTAGCCTGTCCTTGCTACCCAAGAAAATAATCCGAACGTCATTCTCTGCCAGCTTTTTCTCGGCGTAACGCAAATATTGCCCCATCAGCTTCATAATGGCGTCAACCTCAATTTGTGGGCGAGACCAGTTCTCCGTTGAAAAGGCGTATACCGTAACGGCTTCTATGCCGCGCGCAAAGCAGGCGTGAACTATCTTATCAAAGGCCTTAGCCCCCTCAACGTGCCCCTTCTGTCGCGGAAGGCCGCGGCGCTTCGCCCACCTTCCATTACCGTCCATAATGAAGGCAATATGGCGAACAGGGCACACGGGAGCATCGGATATCTTATTCTCTTGCACCAATTAGATCTCCATAATTTCCTTGGTCTTGACGGCGGTCATATTGTCCACCTCTTTGATATAGCGGTCAGTCAAATCCTGAACGGCCTTATCGCTCGCCTTAACCTCGTCCTCGGTCATTTCCGCCTTCTTCTTCAGATCCTTGGTAGTGTCATTTGCCTCACGGCGAACGTTACGGATGGCAACCTTGGCGTCCTCGCCGTACTTGGCAATCTGCTTTGCCATTTCCTTACGGCGCTCCTCGGTCAGCTGAGGAAATACAAGACGGATTACGCGGCCGTCATTCATAGGCGTAATACCAAGATCAGAGGCAAGAATAGCCTTCTCAATAGCCTTAACGGTGGTGGCATCCCAAGGCTGAATGACAAGCGTTCTTGCATCCGCCGCCTTTACCTCTGCCATCTGCGTGATGGGAGTGGGAGAGCCGTAATACTCAAACTTTATGGGAGAAAGAACGTCAGGCGTTGCACGGCCTGCACGCAGAGTGGACAGAGTATACGCATAGCTATCCAAGGTTTTTTTCATTTTTGCCTCATAGGGCTTGCAATCGAGTTTCATGTTTTTCTCCTTATGTTGAAAATAAAATTATGTTTCTGTTTTTCAGTCGCCGATTAAGGTGCCAAGCTTCTCGCCCATAACGGCCTTGTAAATGTTATCGGGGTTCGAAAGACCAAAGGCAAGAACGGGCATATGCTTATCCATGCAGAAGGCAGTTGCCGTAAAATCAAGGGCAGAAAGTCCCTTGCTCAGAATTTCGCGATAAGAAATGCTGTCGAGCGGCTTCGCCGTCGGATCCTTGCGGGGATCGGCCGTATAAATCGCATCAATGTTCTTGGCCATCAAAACCACGTCTGCCCCGATTTCTGCGGCGCGTACAGCGGCCGCCGTGTCGGTGGAAAGGAAGGGCATTCCAAGGCCACAGCCAAAAATAACAACCTTGCCGCTTTCCAGATATTCAATAGCCTTATCTCTGAAGAAGGGCTCTGCAAAGCGCTCCATAGCAACAGCGGTCATCACGCGCGCGTCAATTCCCGCACGGATAAACGCGTCCTGCAAAGCGATGGAATTAATGGCAGTTGCCAGCATTCCCATAGAATCGGCTCTGGTGGGATCCATGTCGCTTCCCTGTCTTCCGCGCCAGATGTTGCCCGCGCCCACAATCACGCCGATTTGAACGCCCTCAGCCAAGCATTTCTTCAAAACGCCTGCAACCGTCATGACAAACTCGTCGTTCAGAATTCCGCTTCCGCCTGCGGCCAAGGCCTCGCCCGAAAGCTTTAAAAGAATGCGGCGATACTTCGGTGTCGTTTTCATACGTCTTACCCTTCCCCTCTTTTTAAGGGGGCCTTTCTTTTGGAGCGCAAGCGTCAAGACCAGTCGCTTTCTTGCCCAACATTGCACCCATTTTATTTTGAAATCCCGGGAATTTAATATCTCATATTATTTTACTTCATTTATGCAAATTTGTAAACACTATTTTGAAAAAATATTTGTAAAAATTTGTAGAAGTTCAAATTATTTACCGCGAATGGCACGAATGGCCTCGGCATAATCGCTTTTTTTGAATACGGAAGAGCCGGCCACCAAAACGTCAGCGCCTGCGGCAGCGGCCAAAGCGGCATTTTCGGCGTGAATGCCTCCGTCAATTTCAAGCAGTACGGACGCACCGCTATTTTGAATATCCTGCTTCAGAAGATGCATCTTTTCAAGGGTATCGGGGATCAGCTTCTGACCGCCAAAGCCGGGCTCAACCGACATAATAAGAACAAGGTCGCAAAGGGAAAGATAAGGCAAAACGGCATCCTTAGGCGTCTTTGGCTTGATAGAAAGCCCTGCCTTAACGCCTGCCTCTCGGATAGCGGCAAGGGTTGCCTTTACATCCTTACAGGCTTCAAGATGAACGGTTATTAAATCCGCCCCTGCATCCACAAAGGTAGAAATATAGCGAATCGGCTCCTCTATCATCAAATGTACGTCAAAAAAGAGCGAGGTTTTATTTCGCAGGGCACGAATCACATCCGCCCCAAAGCTGATGTTCGGCACAAAAGCGCCATCCATAACGTCCAAATGCAGCCAATCAGCACCTGCCTTTTCAATAGCAACGGTCTCTTCGCCCAAGCGAGAAAAATCGGCCGCCAGCAAGGAGGGAGCAATTTTCACCATTTTACTTCACCTACACCTCAAAAAATGAGCCTTTCTTTTGTATTTTTAATCGTTTGTTTTTTGTTGCAAGAAGCTGTGGCCGTCCTTCTTTTTTTCCATATTCTGTATTGGGGGCCTGACAGTCAAGTCTTGCCATTGTCTTGGCTTAAAAATCCGTATCCATATCCGTTCGCCGAAGAAAAAGCCAAGGAAGTGCCCACCAATCGAACGGATAGGCTACTGTAAGGACTGTCGGAAACGGCAGTCCGTTTTTTTATGCGGCCTTGCTTTTTCTTTTTCAGAAAAAGAGGCTTATTCCTCGTCAGAAACGCAGATACAAACCGCATGCGCGGCAATGCCCTCTTCCCTGCCTGTGAAGCCAAGATGCTCTTCTGTCGTTGCCTTGATGTTAACGGCAGACAAGGGCGCGCCGAAGGCCTCTGCCACGTTCTTCTGCATTTGCGGAACGAAAGGCGCAAGCTTGGGACGCTGCGCGATAACGGTAACGTCAACGTTGCCTATCCGATAGCCGCGCTGCTTCATCAGCTCTGCCACCTGCTTTGCAAGAGCAATGCTTGAAATACCCTTGTATTTCGGGTCTGTGTCGGGGAAATGCCTGCCTATATCTCCAAGAGCAAGAGCGCCAAGAACAGCATCCATCACCGCATGCACCAAAACGTCCGCATCCGAATGCCCCAAAAGGCCTTTTTCGTGCGGGACGGCAACGCCGCCAAGAATTAAGTCTCTGTCACTTGAAAGCCGATGCACGTCATAGCCGTGTCCGATTCTGTATAGCATAATTCTCCTCCGTCATGGCTTCTGCCCCTTCTTTTTTGCGTTTTTTTCACGCGCTTCCATAAGGGCTTCTGCCAGAATGAGATCTTTTTTCGTTGTTATTTTAATATTTTCCTCGCCGCAATTTATCATCTTGACGGCTTGACCTAACCGCTCAACCAGCATATTATCGTCCGTTGCGGCAAAGCCCTCCCTTTTAGCCGTTTCGACGGCCACGCGGTACAAGGAGGCGCTGAACACCTGCGGCGTTTGCGCCGCAAAAAGAAACGCTCTGTCCGGCGTGTTAACCACGTATCCGTTTTTATCAATTTCCTTAACCGTGTCGGAAACAGGGGCGCCCGCGCTTGCGGCACGGTGCGCATACGCCGCAGAAACCACCTTAGCTATCATTTCCACGGTAATAAGACAACGCGCAGCATCGTGAATAGCCACAAATTTCATAGAAGAGGAAATCGCATTAAAGCCATTTTCGGCAGACTCCTGCCGCGTTTGGCCGCCAAGAACGATTTTAGAGACCTTCTTGATGCCGTACTCTGCAAGCAGAGCCTTCACTCTTTCCTTCTCCTCCTTGCGTGCAACCAAAACGATTTCATCAATATAAGGCGATTTTTCAAAGGCCAAAAGGCTGCGCACAACGACGGGGATGCCGCAAACGGATAAAAGCTGCTTCGTTTCACCCGTTTCTGCTTGCATTCTGGCACCGACGCCACCCGCAAGAACAACAGCCGCCGTCTTCGGACGAAGCTTGCCGTTTGCAAGCCGAAGCGCGCTGCAAAGCCGATATACAAACCCCATAACAGCACCTTACTTTCTGTAATATACGAAATATGCCACGTATTTTCTTTCTTTACCGTCCTCGTCCTTATTGGGCGCAGTCAGAATCACGCCATCACCCGAGAGAAGATAAGAGGCGTCAAGCGTTTTCAAATCCGCGCGCAGAAGAATTTTATCCGAGGAAAAGAGCAAAAGCTCTCCGTTACGAACGGAAATAGAGCCGCCTCTGCCAACCACGATATCCTCTTCATCCCTGCGCTCCGTAACGTACTTGATGGCTTGCCCATGAAGCGCCTCGCTGTGCTGTTCTCCGGTAGAGGCCCTTTTGAGCGCCAATTTCTTAAAAAATCCCATATTTTCCTCACGATAAACACAAATTTCCCATTGTATATAATATTATAGCATAACTTAAAAGATAAGTAAACATTTTTTGGGAATTTTTATAAAAAAACTGCCCCGAGGCCGAAGCACTCAGGGGCAGGCTTTTTTATTCGATCTCTACCGTGATATGATGACCGTTTCCAATAGATGCGGCCTTCATCATCGTACGAATCGCCTTAGCGATTTTGCCGTGTCTGCCAATGACCATACCCGTATCCTCGGGCGCAACCGTCAGAAGCAGCTTAATGTTATCGCCGTCAACCGTTTCGGTCACAACGACCTTATCAGGCGAATCGACGATACCACGGGCGATATCGGTCAAAAGTTTTTTATAATCCATGACATTTTTTGTTTTTCTGGTGAAAAACACCCTTCTTTTTTGATGTTTTAAAGCCGTGCTTTAAAAGTCACTTGTCCGATTATTCAGCAGACTGGGTTCTCTTCAAAAGAGCCTTTACGGTGTCAGTAGGCTGTGCGCCCTTCTTGATCCAATCGTTAGCCTTCTCGGTATCGATGCTGATAACGGCGGGCTCCTTCATAGGATCGTAGTAGCCGATTTCCTCGATGAACTTGCCATCGCGGGGATAACGGTTGTCCGCAACTACCACACGGTAAAAGGGAGCCTTCTTAGCGCCCATTCTTCTAAGTCTGATTTTAACTGCCATTGTTTTTTCCTCCGAAAAATTTTATATTTTTATTTTTTAAAAAACTGTGTTAAAAGGGCAACCGCATACCGTTGCCGAAGCCGTGACGGCGGGAAGCACCCGACATCTGCTTCATCATTTTCTTCATCTGATCAAACTGCTTCAGAAGACGGTTAACGTCCTCAACCGTCGTGCCGGAGCCTGCCGCAATTCTGCGGCGGCGAGAGCCGTTTATCAGCTCAGGCTGCATTCTTTCCTTGGGTGTCATCGAAAGGATGATAGCCTCGGTCTGCGCCATTTTGGATTCATCCATCGAGATATCCTTCAAGGCGCCCGGCTTAACACCGGGAATCATCGAAAGGAGCTGCTCAATGTTGCCCATCTTTTTGATTTGCCGCATCTGGTCCAGAAAATCCTCCAACGTAAAGGTGGCCTCGCGCAGCTTCTTTTCCATTTCGGCCGCCTTCTTCTGATCCAAGGCCTCCTCGGCCTTTTCAATCAGCGAAAGCACGTCGCCCATGCCCAAAATTCTCGATGCCATACGGTCGGGATGGAAAAGCTCTATCATATCCATCTTCTCGCCCGTGCCGATAAACTTAATGGGCTTACCCGTCACGTAACGCACGGACAGGGCCGCGCCACCGCGCGCGTCACCGTCAAGCTTAGTTAAAACCACGCCGCTGACGTCCAAAAGCTCATTAAAGGCCTTGGCAACGTTCACAGCCTCCTGACCCGTCATCGCATCGATAACGAGAAGAATCTCAGTCGGTTCAACGGCCTTTTTGATATCCTCAAGCTCCTGCATCAAGACCTCGTCTATCTGCAAGCGACCTGCCGTATCAATAAAAACCAAATCGTTTCCGTTCTTTCGGGCGTAGGCCACGCCCTCCTTGGCAATTTTAACAGGCGAAACGTCCGTTCCCATCTGGAAAACGGGAATTTGCAAAGATTCGCCGACAACCTGCAGCTGTTGAATGGCGGCAGGACGGTAAACGTCACAGGCAACAAGAAGCGGACTCTTCCCTTTTTTCTTATACATACCCGCGATTTTGGCCGCGTGGGTCGTTTTACCCGCGCCCTGCAAGCCCACCATCATCACGACCGTGGGCGGACGGGAGGAAATTTCAAGCTTGGGGGAATCGCCACCCATTAAGGTTATCAGCTCCTCGTGAACGATTTTCACAATTTGCTGGGCAGGCAAAAGGCTTTCCATGACCGTTTCGCCAACGGCGCGCTCGGTCACGTTCTTGACAAAGTCCTTAACGACCTTAAAGTTAACGTCAGCCTCCAAAAGAGCAAGCTTAACCTCGCGCATACCCTCACGCACGTCGGCCTCGGTTAATTTTCCCTTGTTGCGAAATTTCTTTAAGGCGGCGCTCAGCTTTTCGGTTAAATTTTGAAACATAAGCAATCCTCCTTAATTCTGGTTGTTTTCGAGTATCAGCGAGGCGCAGGCGCGAATCTTCTCGGCAAGTGGGGCCTCTCCCTCTTTATCCTCCAAGGAAGAGCAAAGCGAAAGCAGCTCCTCGGCGGCGCGCTTCATTTCGCGGTGGCGGTTGGCAAGATGCAGCCTGTTTTCCAAAAAGAGCAGGTTTTCCTCGCCCTTTTTGATGATATGGCGCACGCCCTGCCTTGAAATGCCAATGCTATCGGCAATCTCCGCAAGCGACAAATCCTCACCGTAATAAAGCTCAAGTATCGTTCTGTCGTGCTCAGACAAGACATCTCCGTAAAAATCCAGCAAAAAGGCGATTTCAAGGTTCTTTTCGAACATTTTTTCTCTCCTTTTCAAGATGTAAAGCAAAACACTTTACAGAGTATATCATACTTTTTTCCGTTTGTCAAGCATAAAACGCACTTTTTTATAATTTTTCTTTATGCCTCCTCCAAGGTCATTCCAAAAACAAAAAGCCTGTTTGGCAAAACAGGCTTTTCACTCTAAAAGCACCGCAAGAAGCGGTCGCTATAACCAAAAAATCATTTTTTCTCCACGATAAAGAAAAAGGGAGAGGTGGGCGAATTGACGATACGGAAGCAAGAAACGCAGATATGACGCCTGTCGTACTCCTTAAAATGCTCGAGAAGCATTTCACCCTCAAGCCTTCCCTCCTCATGACCGGGATAAACGGCAACGAGAAGGATGCCATCTGCAGAGAGAAGCTCCACCGCGGCCACAACGGCAGGAAGCGTGGTTTCGCGCATGGTCGTTACCTGCTTTCTGTTGCTTCCCGGCAGATAGCCGAGATTAAACATACCCGCTTTGATGGGCTCCTTGACAAACTCCCCGACGCGATGGTGCGAGGCGCAAATCAAGGTATAATTTTCAGGCGCATTTGCCTCGCGCAAGCGCGCCTCGGTTGAGGCAAGGGCACTTTCCTGAATATCGAAGGCGTACACCCTTCCCGCTTCACCAACGGTTTGAGAAAGAAAGAGCGTATCGTTTCCGTTGCCCATCGTGAAATCAACGGCAACGTCTCCCTCCTTCAAGTGCTGCAGAATAAAATGCTTTTGCAGGGACAATAAATCTACCACGGCTTTTCTCCTTTATTCCTTCCTCAAATGCGATAAATCCTTGGGCTTATGCACGTAGGCCGTAAAATTGGTTTTGTAGGTCACAAAGCCCGGTCGGGAGGCAGGCGGTTTCTTGACGTTTTTGACCTCGGTATAATCCACAGCCACCGTATCCGCCGTTGCGGAGGAATGGTAGGCCGCAATTTCAGCCGCCTCGGTATAATCCTTCTCGGAGGGCTCTTCCCCCTCGGTAAACAAAATTACGTGCGCACCCGTGATTCCCTTAACGTGAAACCACAAATCCGATTTCT
>JBGVMO010000135.1:0-16861 GCA_045124835.1 Eubacteriales bacterium | reverse complement strand
CAAAGCCAACGGCACAGCGACCAAACTCCTCCTTGTCGGGCAAAAAGGTGGGCGCGCCCTGATAGGAAAAGCGCAAATTGCGGCAGATATGCTCGTGCCATGCGGTCACGTTGTCGTTGGAGGAGGCGAAGTAGCCGATTGCTTCCAAGGCAGAATGAATGGCGATGGCCGAAAGGCCTTCAACCTCAGCCGCCTTTTCTTCACCGTTTTCCACAAGGACAACCTTAACAAAGCGGAAGCAATGCTTGGAGAAGGTGGGCAAGAAGGCTTCAACGCCGTCTTTCCCGAGAATATAGGTGTCGGCTTCCCGTTCAAAAATCGGTTGCCCGCTTTTTTGCGCGCGCTTGGCATAGTAGAGCTTGATTTTATCGCCTTTTTTTCCCTTAACGCGCAAGGAAACGCGGCCAACGAAAAGATAAGTAAAATCGTAAACCCCTGCTTCCACCTCGTTTGCAGGAATGGAAAGCGGCTCCTGACGGATTGGAAGGGCGCGCAAGGGAAGCAAAAGCCCTCCGGGACCGGCGGTGATTTTGGCATTGTCCCAGCCGGCATCGTTAAAGGCGGGGCTGTAAAAATCATCGGCGCGTTTGCCGCCGTCGAAGGTCTCACTCTTGGCCGAAACGGATAAGAAGGGCGTTTCATCCGAAACGCAGAAGGAGGAATCGCTGTAAAGCGAAAAACGCTTGCCGTTTTCAAGCGTCACCTTCAATTCAGCAGAAAAACGGCTCTTTTTCGGGATGGTAACGGAAAGCAGGTTTTCTCCGGCGGTAAGGAGTGCAGAAACGTCGTAAGAGCGACAGCAAATGGCGTAAGAGGGGTCGCTGTCGGAAAAATCGGTGCAGAAATTTTCGGGCAGCTTGCCGTTGATGCGAAATTCGCCCATCGGCAGAGCGGCGCAGGCAAGGGTTGCCTCCTTGACCGCTCCTTTTAAAAGGAAGGAGCGCCGAAAAAAGAGGCAGGCGCTTTTGGACTCCTCGTTGATTTCTCCCGTTATCCACTTTGCTTTTTCTAACATAGCCGTTTCTCACCTTCAAGACTTTATCACTCTTATTGTATCACGGTAGGCGCTTTTTTGTCAATACTTGGTGTTTGTAAACTCTTTCGTGAAATTTTAAAAAAAGAGATTATTTCGCAAAAAAAGATAGACAGACAAGAATTCTTGTGCTATAATAGTATGATGAACAAAAGGAAAGGAGAGGCAGTATGGCGGAAATAGACGATTTTTGGGATATAGCCTCTCTTTTGCCGAGAAAAAAGCGGCAGACTCCCCCTGCCGCCTACACGTTGCCGTCTCAAAAGGAGGCAGAAAAGCCTTCCTCCTCTATTACCCCCGAGGGCACTTATTCCGTCTCCTTTTCAGACGAAAAGGAGGGCGCGGCCGACTCTTCCGATAAGGCGAGACGGGCGTTGCCGCAGGCGGACAAAAAAACAAGCCTTTTGCTTGAATATGCTCCAAAGGGACACCCCTTTTTGAAGCGCGTGCGGGTGTATGAGCAAACCTCCCCCTTTCATTTTTATCACGGCTTTCGTGAGGCGGCCGCCGAATCGCTTTCCCACCTTGGAGATGCAAAGGAGGCTCCCTTTGTTCCCTTTTTCAGCTATTCACCCCAGTATTCTCAGCTTTCGCCCGAGCAGCGCGCGTATTATCTCTATTTTCGCGATTCGGTCTATCGCGGCGAATATATCAAGGCAGATAAAAATTATATTCTGCTTCTCGTTTACGAAATTTTAAACGCCCCCGATAAAAGCAACCGCGAGGAAGGCGTTTTGCTTTTGGCAAAGGTCTTTGCCGCCTACCGCGCGGCCTTTCCGCAGATGAACAGATATATGCCGGAGTGGCTGATTGACTATTGCCTCCTTTATCGTGTTTCCTTGCCTGTGTACGTGCTTGCCCCGTTTTATAACGAAATTCTTGCAGAGAATGTTTTGCGCGAATTTTATCTTGGCGCCTTGGCAGAGTCAAGCGCAGAAGAAAGCGGCCCTCTGATTTCGTATCTTTCGCGGCACGACCCGTATAAAAGCCGCTTTGCAAATCGAGAGGACGTTCTCTCCAAGCTTTTTCATATCGAAAAGGCCGTCTCTTTGGTTTTTTCGCATATCAATGCGCGCGCCGCTCTTGAAAAAAATCTGATAACCACCAAGGAGAGAGAGGCCTTTTGCGGCGCCGTCTTTGCGGGTGCCTCCCGATACCGCATAGAGCTGGTTTATCAGCCCATCTTTGCCTCGGTTGGCCTTTCGGAGCAGATAACGGCGGCGGTCAAATACGCCGAAAACCGTCTGCGTATGCATTTTCACGTTAAAAGTCGGTTGATGGTACGGGAGCTTGATGAAACGGTCAAGGACGTTATCGACAGCTATTTTGACAGCGCCCTCCCCGAAGAGCCAAAGGCGCTTGCATCGCGCCCTGAGTACGAGCGGCAGTACGATGCGCCGACAGCTTCCTTTTCGGCCTCGGAGGCCGAGAAAATCGAAAACGATTCCTGGCAGAACACTTGGCTTCTGGTAGAAGAGGAGCAGGCGGCAAGTGAAGAGCCCGTGCTTCCTTCCGAACAAGCCGCGCCTGTGTCAACAGCTCCCATTTGCAAGGAGGCCCTTCTTTTACTCGATGCGCTTTTTCATGGCAGGCCCATTCCTATACTCTTCGGCAAGGCCGCCGTGCTTGCCGAGGAGATAAACGGTTATTTCAGCGATACTTTGGGTGACGTCGTTTTAGATGTGACCGACGGCGGCCTTGTTCCCATTTTTGATTATCAAGAGGAGGTAGAGGATTTTTTGAAATCCTATACGGACAATGAGTGAAGCAGAGGTAAAAATTCCAAAACGCATTTTGAACAGTCTGGTTTCTGCGCTTTCTGCGGGCGTGGTGCCGCGTGTTGGCGCCCCCTATATCGCCATTGGCAGAACGGAGGAAATTGCGGCGCTTCTTGACTCCTTACAAAGCGTCAAGGAGGGCGGCTGTGCCGTCCGCTTTCTCATCGGAAGATACGGAAGCGGTAAAACCTTTTTGATGCAGCTTATCCGCGGCTATGCCTTGGAAAAGGGCTTTCTTTGCGCGGACGTCGATTTGTCTGCTGACCAGAGAAGGCTTTGCGGCGGCAAGGGCGGTGGCGTTGCCACCTACCGTGAGCTGATGCACAATCTTGCCTCAAAGGCCTCTCCCGAGGGCAACGCACTGTCCTTGGTGCTTTCCCGCTATTATAACGGCATTCTTGCTGATTTGGCAGAGAAGGGCATTTTGCCTGAGTCCGAGGAATTTTCTGCGGCGATAAGACGGCACATCTTCTCTCAAATCGAGAAGTTTGAAAATGAGGTCGGCGGCTTCGATTTTTCAAGAGTCCTTTCGGAGTATTTTATCGCGTCGGCAAGCGAAAACGAGGAAAGAAAATCGGCCTGTCTTCGCTGGCTTCGCGGCGAGTTTTCCACCAAAACCGAGGCCAAGGCTGCGCTCGGCTTTCCGATAACCACCATTATTACGGATGAAAATTGGTACGATTTTATCAAGCTTTGGGCGGCCTTTGCGCGCTTTATCGGCTATACCGGCTTAATTCTTTATATCGACGAATGCATCGTCCTTTATAAAATCGTTAACCGTGCTTCGCGTGAGGCCAACTACGAAAAGCTTTTAACCATCTTTAACGATGCCTTGCAGGGAAGAGCCGAGGGACTTGGCATCTTCTTTGGCGGAACACCGCAGTTCTTGGAGGATACGCAAAGAGGCCTTTATAGCTATGAGGCCTTGCGAAGCCGCCTTGCCGACAGCCGCTTTGCAATGGGCGAGTTTGTCAATTACGCCGCGCCTGTTTTACGCCTGCGATCTTTGTCCGAAAACGAGCTGTACGCTTTGCTTTCGCGTATAGGCAAGGTTTTCGCGCAAAAAACGGAGGCGCCGTTGCCCGTCACAGAAAAGGAGCAAGGGCAGTTTCTTGCCGTTGCCTTGAAGCGCGCGGGAAGCGCGGAGCTGTTAACCCCCCGTGAGATGATTCGCGACTATCTCGCCATTCTTTCCATTTTGAATGCCAATAAGGAGGCCTCCTTTGCGCGTCTTTTGGAGGGCGCGACGGGCGCCTCGGCAGGAACGCCGAAAAACGAAGGTCAAAATACCGTTCGCATACAGGATATCGTGATATAATCGTAAGATTGCCGAAAGGAGAAGACTATGTGGGATGCAAGCACCCTTTTCTCGCGCTATGCCCCCTTTATCCGTGAGTTTATTTATACGCACGGCTGGCAGGAGCTGAATACCGTGCAGATAGAGGCGGGGCGCGTCATTTTCGACGGTGAGGAAAACCTCCTCCTTGCCGCTCCCACGGCGTCGGGAAAAACCGAGGCGGTCTTTTTCCCCATTCTTACCGAGCTTTGTGAAAGGCCGAGCGGGAAGGAGGGCGTTGAGGTTTTATATATCGCCCCCTTAAAAAGCCTTATCAACGATCAGTACAGCCGTTTAAGCGAGCTTCTTGAGCCTTCCCATATTCCGCTTTACCGCTGGCACGGAGACGTGCCCGCCTCCCATAAGCAAAAGCTTTTTGCACGTCCGGGGGGCGTTTTGCAAATCACGCCCGAATCGCTTGAAAGTCTTTTTATTCATCGGCAGCACGAGCTTACCAAGCTTTTTTCGGCCCTTCGTTACGTTGTGCTTGACGAGGTGCATACCCTGCCGAGCAGCGATAGAGGCGGACAGGTGCTGTGCCTGCTTTCGCGCCTTTCTCGCTTGACGGGTGTCTATCCGCGTCGGATTGGCCTTTCCGCTACGGTAGGCGACGTTGCCGCGGCATCCGCCTTTCTCGGAAGCGGAAGCAAGCGGGAAACTGTTTGCCCTGAAATACAAAAGGGAAGCCTCACCTGGCGGCTCGGCTTCTCGCATTATTATACCCAAAGCGCCGTGAAGGATAAGGAGGAAGACCTCCCACTCTCTCAAGCAAAATCAACGGTGGATGCGGGCTTTGCCTATATTTACGAGGCAGTCAAGGGAAAAAAATGTCTCATTTTCTCCAATTCCCGTGAGGAAACGGAGCTTGTCACCGCGTCTATGCGGCAAATCGCCTCTCTGCGCGGCGAACGGGATAATTTCTATATTCATCACGGCAATCTCTCTGCCGCGATACGTAATGACGCGGAAAAGAGAATGAAGGAGGACGAGGAAAATATCGTCACCTGTGCAACGGTCAGTATGGAGCTTGGTATTGACATCGGCAAGCTTTCGCGCGTTGTTCAGCTCAATTCTCCCCATTCGGTCTCGGCCTTTTTACAGCGTCTTGGCCGTTCGGGCAGGCGCAGTCAGCCGCCTGAAATGCTGATGGTGTTCCGCGAGGACGTGCCCCCTTCAAACGCAAGCCTTCCCGAGCTTTTGCCTTGGGAGCTTTTGCGCGGTATAGCGCTTGTACAGCTATACAGTGAGGAGCGCTTTATCGAAATGCCAAGACAAAAGCAAATGCCTCTTTCCTTGGCCTTTCATCAAACCTTAAGTATACTTGCTTCCTCGGGCGAGCTTACGCCCAAGGCGCTTGCTGAGCGCGTCTTGTCCCTTCCTCCGCTTTCCTCTATTGATAAGGAAACCTATCGCTCCTTGCTCATATCGATGATTCAAGGAGGGTATATAGAGCTGATGGATGAGGGCGGCCTCATCGTCGGTCTCGCCGGAGAGCGTCTGATAGGTAATTTCCGATTTTACGCCGTCTTTCAGGAGCCGGATGAATACGCTGTGCGTGCCGCCTCGGGCGAAATCGGCACGATTGCCAATCTCGTTCCCCCTGGTGAGCGTTTTGCCTTAGCAGGGCGCGTTTGGGAGGTCGTGGAGGCAGACGTTGCCAAGCGCCTTCTCTTTGTCAAGGCGGTAGAGGGAAAAATGGCGGTTTCTTGGCCGGGCGGAAGCGGTGAAATCCACACTCGCGTTTTGCAAAGGATGCTCCGCGTGCTTTTAGAGGACAAGGAATACCCCTATCTTGCTCCAAACGCGCAGCAGCGCCTTGCAGGCGCGCGTTCTCTTGCGCGCAAAATGGGGCTTGGGAAAGCCATTCTCATTCCCCTAAGTCAAACCACCGCCGTTCTTTTCCCGTGGCTTGGCACGCGCGCCTTTCAAACCCTGCGCCGCTATCTTTCGGTGAATGCCGAGTTCTTTGGCATCAGCCATATTGAGCATCAGGGCTGCTGCTATATCACCTTTCACGTGGAATACGGAAGGATGCATGGGCTTGCCGAAGCACTTTGCGAAAAAATCAAAACAGAGGGAATTGACCTCTCTTCGCTTGTTTCGGCCGCAGAGCGTCCGATATACGATAAGTTTGATTCCTATATCCCAACCGACCTATTGAAAAAAGCCTTCGTCACGGACAGGCTCTCGGCAGAGGAAATTCTTTCCTTTGTTGCAGAGAAGGATGGCGCCCCCTATATCGAAAAGGGAAGTGCCTCTGCGCCTGTTTGACAGCGAGAAAGGAATAAAGAGAATGACAGAAAATTTGTACGATAAGATTGCCCCCTTTTACGCCGCCTTGAATAAGGACGTGCCCTATCTTAAAATGGCGGAGCACATTAAAAAGGTGATGGAAAAGCACGGCATTGGTGAGGGAGACACCCTGTTGGATCTGGGCTGTGGAAGCGGAAATCTTACTCTTCCGCTTTATCGTCTCGGCTTTGATATGATAGGCGTTGATGCCTCGGAGGAAATGCTGTCGGAGGCAAGAATGCAAGAGGGGGCTGAAAAAATCCTCTGGCTTTGTCAGGATGCCACCGAGCTTGACCTGTATGGAACGGTCAAGGGGGCCGTTTCCTCGCTCGACACCGTCAATCATATAACGGAAAAGGAGGAGCTGGCCGCCGTATTCAGTCTCGTTCATACCTTTTTAGAGCCAAACGGAGTCTTTGCCTTCGATATCAACTCTCCCTATAAATTTTCAACCGTTTACGGAGAGAATGCCTACATTCTTGAGAATAAAAACGCCTTTTGCGCTTGGCAAAACAGCTACGATGAAAAAAGCGGACTTTGCGATTTCTTCGTAACCGTCTTTGAGAAAAACGGTAAGGGCTATCTGCGGTACGATACCTATGCCGCCGAGCGCGCCTACGCGCTTTCCGAAATAGAGTCGCTTTTGGAAAATGCGGGCTTTCGCCTTCTTTCCGTTACAGACGGATATAGCGATAAGCCGATAAAAACAGACAGCCTGCGCCTTGTCATTACGGCGATGGCCATCAAGGAATAAAAGAAAGGGAAAAAATATGAAAAAATCAACCATTTATCGCGGTATGACGCACGATGGATCTGCCCGCGTGTTAGTGACGGATTCTACCGCCATCGTGAATCAGATGATGGCCTATCACACCCCCTCGCGCACGGCCGCGGCCGCGCTTGGCCGACTTTTGACGGCAACCTCGCTTTTCAGCTCCATGATGGGTGAAAAGAAAGAGACCTTAACCGTTGGCATACACGGTGACGGTGTGCTTGGCAAGCTTTTAGCCGTTGGCGATTATTACGGAAACGTCAAGGGCTACGTGCAAAATCCCGAGGCGGACGTGGCGCGGAAGCCGAGCGGCAAGCTTGACGTAGGTGCCGCCGTTGGCAACGGAACGCTTTACGTTATCAGGGATGACGGCGTCAGCCCCCAGCCCCATATCGGTACCATCGAGCTGAAAACGGGCGAAATTGCCGAGGATATTGCGGCCTACTATGCGGAAAGTGAGCAGATCCCCACCCTTTGCGCGCTTGGCGTTTTGATGGGTGAGGAGAGCGGCAAAAGTGTTTGTCTTGCGGCAGGCGGTGTGGTTGTTCAGCTTTTGCCCTTTGCAGACGAGGAAACCGTTTCGCTTTTGGAAAGAAACGCTGCGGATTTAACCCGCGTTTCCGAATGCTTCTATAAGGGAATGACGCCCAAGGAGGTTGCGGCCATTGCCACGCGCGGCATCCCCTTCGATGAATTTGATGAAATTACGGTGGATTACGTTTGCTCCTGCAGTCGCGCCAGAATGAAGGCCAATATGAAAAAGATAGGCAAAAAGGAGCTTCTTGAAATGCTCAACGAGCAGGAAGCGGAAGGCAAGGAAAGAAGCCTTGAGGCCGTTTGCCAGTTCTGTAATAAAACCTATTCCTTCACCGAAAAGGACTTGCTTTAATTGAATAACAGACAGAGCAGCCGCCCTCTTAAAAGGGCGGCTGAAAATTTTTTCTTTACCTCTCCTTTTTTTCTTTTCTTGTGCATAGGATATAAGGAAAAAACGAAGGAGGAGAATAGTATGTCCGCTTGGGAACAAACTTACCGTGTAAAGCCGCTCCTTGCACCCTACGGTGCCTTTGAGCCGGTTCTTGACAGACTAACGCTTGAAACGCACCATCTGGGAATATACGGCGCGGTCGCTGCTCGTCTTTACGAGGAGGAAAAATTTCGGCCGCTTTTGCTTTCGGGAGAGGAAATGCCCTTTTGCACCGTTGACCCGCGCAACGAAAGCGGTCAGATATACGATTGTCACCGCTTTTATTTTAACGGTATCGCGCCTCCGGCGCAAAGCGGCCTGCGGACGCCGAAGGGAGAGCTGCTTTGGGCGCTAAAACGCGATTACGGTGGCATGGAGGGGTTCTTTGCCGCTGTCAAAAGCGCCGTTTTGCAAATCAATCGGGTGGGCTTCCTTTGGGTGCTTAAGGGGCGGCGCGGCATCGCTTTGCGCTTTTTGGAGAATCATAAAACGCCTTCAAGGACTGAACAGCCGCTTTTTTGTATGGATTTATGGGAGCACGCGTATTTTTTGCGCTACCGAGAGCGAAAGGATGCATATGTTTACGGATTTTTTCGCATACTGAATTGGGTGGAAATAGAAAAACGGTATCAAAGATAAGGAAGAAGGACTGTGCAAAAGCGCAAAAGCAGGGAAGGTTTAAAAAGCATCGCGTATCTCTTGATTGGCAGTGTTATATTTGCCTTGGGTTATCAGCTCTTTATGGCGCCTGCCGACGTTATTATCGGTGGCGCAACGGGGGTTGCCACCGTGGCGCATATCCTCTTTGGCTTTCCCGTTGGGCTTGGCGTTATACTCGTCAATCTCCCCCTTTTGATTTGGAGCATTTTAAAAAACGGCTTTCGGTCGGTGATGCTGGCAATTCCGGGTATTTTGCTGACCTCCTTGCTTCTTGACGCCTTTTCCTTCTTGCCGATGATAGAAACGAATCCCTTTTTTTCTGCCGTCCTTGGCGGTGTTGTGTCCGGCTTCGGCATCGGGCTTTTGCTTGCTCGCGGCTATACCACGGGGGGAAGTGAATTGGCCGCAACCCTTTTGCACGGCCTTTTCCCTCCTTTGACGGTAGGAAACTGGGTTCTTATCATTGACGCAACCATTATATCGGGCGCCGCCTTGCTGATGGGGAAGATTGACGTGCTTTTTTATTCTATTGTCGTCAGCCTTTCCTTTGCTGTGGTGCTTGATCTCGTTGTCGGCGGCGCAGAGAGAGGAAAGCTTGCCTTTATTCTTTCAAGCAAGGATGAGGAGTTGGTGCGGCTTATCCGCGAGCGCTTCGGACGTGGCACGTTGATTTCTTTGGGAAAAAGTGAAGGGGAGCGTGGGCTTCTTCTTTGCGCCCTCAGAAGACGGGAGCTGTATCATGTAAGGGAGCTTGTCAAGAAGGTTGATGAAGGTGCCCTCATTCTCGCGGTCTCGGCCGAGCAAATACAGGGTGTGGTCTTTTCTCGCCGTGAGAAAGGGCCCATCGAGCCCCCATTCTTGTCTTAATGTAAAAAGCAAACCAAGTGGTGAAAAAATTGCCATTCGTTTGCTTTTTTTCTTTTTATGTGCTATAATAAAGAAAAAATGGGGAGGTGATGGCAACGGATATCGAAAAGCTTTATGAAGCCTGCGCGCTTTGTCCGCGTGCCTGTGGCGTTAACCGTGTAAGCGGTGAAAGAGGCCGTTGCCATGCATCCTCTCTTGCACACGTGGCACATACGATGCTACATAAATGGGAGGAGCCTTGTCTTGTAGGAGAGAAGGGCTCCGGCACCGTTTTCTTTTCGGGATGCAATCTTGGCTGTCTCTATTGCCAGAATGCCGCCATTTCCCAAAAGGAAATGGGAAGGCCGTATACACCCTCGGCGCTTGCCGCGCTTTTCCTTTCGCTCGAAGAAAAGGGGGCGGCGAATATCAACCTTGTAACCGCCGCGCACTATCTGCCGAGCGTTATATCTGCCATCAGGAAAGCCAAGAGCGAGGGCCTCTCCCTTCCCATCGTGTATAATACCTCGGGCTATGAAAGCGTCGCCTCCCTGCGTTTGCTTGACGGGCTTGTGGATATTTATTTGACGGATATGCGGTATAGCACCGCAAAAACGGCAGAGGAATATTCCGCGGCGCCCGATTATCCGAGGGTGGCCCTTTCTGCTCTTGCCGAGATGGTGCGACAGACGGGTCGCCTTGGGTATGATGAAAACGGCTTACTGCAAAAGGGAACCATTGTGCGCTTCTTGCTTTTGCCATCTCATTTAATAGAGGCCAAGCAATGCGTAAAAAGGGTGCATTCGCTCTATAAGGATACCGTTATTTATAGCCTGATGAGTCAGTATACGCCAATGAAACAGGTTTCGGAGCATCCCGTTTTATCAAAAAAGGTCTCGCCGTATAGCTATGCCTCCTTCGTCTGCTTTGCTGAGCAGCTTGGCATTGAAAACGCCTACGTGCAGGAGGGAAGCGCCGCCTCGGAGTCCTTTATTCCTGCCTTTGAGGAGTGAGTATGCGTTTACCGTTCTTTTACCGCTTGCACCGCGCTTTCTTTGGCTTGCGCGAGGTTTTATATCCGCCCGTTTGCTCTGTTTGCGGCGATGCCTTGGAGAAAAAGGGGGCGCTATGTCCCGAATGCCTTGGCGAATATCGCCGCGCAAGGCTTTTTGATTGCGGCCGCTGTGGGCGACAGCTGGATAGCTGCACCTGCTCCTCTGACCTTTTGGAAAAGGCGGGCGTTCGGCGTATGATAAAGCTTTTCCGCTATTTTCCGGGGCACGAGAGGTCAGCTGAAAGTCAAATTATTTTTGCCTTGAAGCACAAGAATCTGGAAACTCTTTTTCACTTTATGGGAAAGGAATTGGCAGATACCCTCCTTTCGCTTGTGCCCATCGAAAGCAAGGCGGATTATATCGTAACCTACGTTCCGCGAACGCCGCATGAGGAAAGAAAAAACGGTTATGATCACGCAAGGCTTCTTTCGCTTGCCTTTTCCGCAGAAAGCGGCATTCCGTTTGAACGGTGCCTTTTGCGCTCCAATCGGCGCGCGATGGAGCAAAAACGGATGGAAACCTACGCAGAACGCATCAAAAACGTCAAGGACGCCTTTTGTCTTGACGCAAAATGTAAGCTTGACGGTAAGCGCGTTATACTGATAGACGATATCGTAACAACGGGCGCAACCGTTTCGGAATGCGCGAAAATTCTGCGGCGGCAGGGCGGCGCAAAGGAGGTAATCATCGCTTCCTTGGCCCTTGTTCCGCACAATGTCAACCCTCTTTTTGAAAATGAGAAAAAAGCGCGGAAAAATCGCTGAATATCGGCGAAAAGGCTTGACTTTTAAATACCCCTATGTTAGAATGAAACCGATGCCTAAGGGCGAAAAATGAACAAAATGCTAAAGGAGAATTGACCATGAAAGAATTGATGAGAGGCCTTCTTATTCATTTGAGCATGAATCAATGGACTCGCGGATACACGGATTTGTATCAGGGCTTTGACGAGGAAACTTGGGATTATATCGTGGAGGAGTCTGCCAAGACGGGTATCAACACGATTTTTCTTGACGTTGGAAACGCCGTTGAGTTCGCAAGCCATCCTGAGCTTGCTATGAAGAACGCGTGGACGCGCAAGAGAATGCATGATGAGATTGCCAGATGTCGCGCGCTCGGTATCACCCTGCTTCCTAAGCTGAATTTTTCCACCGTGCATGACGAGTGGCTTGGTGAATACAGCAAAATGGTTTGTACCCCCACCTATTATCGCGTGGTGAATGACCTTATTCGTGAGGTATATGAAATCTTTGAAAAGCCCGCGTATATCCATATCGGTCTTGACGAGGAGGATGCCAAGCATTGCACTGCCAAGGGCCTTTGCATTTACCGCAACGGCGAGCAGTACTGGCATGACGTCCGCTTCTACATTGACTGCGTAACTGCCGTTGGTGCTAAGCCTGTTGCTTGGTCCTGCCCCCTCTTTGAAAACCCCGAGGAGTACAAGGCGCATATCGGGCCTGACGAGATGGTTCTGATGCCTTGGAACTATAATGCCTTCCGTGAGGATCACTGGACTCCCATTGAATCCCGCGCAGAATACGTCACCTACTATAACGAGGGTGAATACGCAAAGATGAATATCCGCTTCGTTGAGGAGGATCCCTTCCTTGTGAACTATCGCGAGAAGGTTCTGCCCTTGATGAAGGAGGGATATCTCTATATCCCCTGCGCATCCGTCTTTAACAGATGCGATTATAACCACATCGATATGATGGAGTATTTCAAAGAAAAAGCCCCTGCTGATCAGATTCTCGGCTATATTTCGGCTCCTTGGTTCTCCACGAAGCCTGAGCACAAGCAGTATTTTGAAGAAACCTTCCGCTTTATGAAGGAAGCATGGGACGCAATTTACGGCGAATAACAGTCGTCAATAGCCCGGCCTTCCTTCAAGGAAGCCGGGCTTCTTTCGTGTAATGAATGATGTAGAGAAAGGATTTTTTTGATGAAAACTGCGGTACTTATTCATTTGAGCCACGGTATGTGGAAGAAAAAGGATGCCGATATTTACGAAAGCTTTGAGGAAGCGGCTTGGGAAGCGATACTTCCTCTTTTGCAGGAGTACGGTGTTGACACCATTCTTTTGGATGTTGGTGACGCTGTTGAGTACAAAAGCCATCCCGAGATTTCCATCAAAAACGCTTGGTCGAGAGAGCGCGTGAAAAAGGAGCTGGCAAGATGTCGCGATATGGGCATCACCGTCATTCCCAAAATCAACTTTTCCGCCGGGCACGATATCTGGCTCGGCCGTTACGAGCGGATGCTTTCCACCCCCGAATATTACGAGGTATGCCGCGACCTGATAAACGAGGTCTACGAAATGTTTGAGCAGCCCGAGTACATCCATCTCGGTATGGATGAGGAGGGAGACGAGCATTATTACGGGGATGACGCCCTTGTTCTCTATCGCCGCAAGAACCTTCTCTTCAAGGATTTGCGCTTCCTTGTGGATACCGTCAAGGAAACGGGCGCAACGCCTTGGCTTTGGATGGATCCGCTCTTTGTGGACACCGAGAAATACAAGGCAGAAATCGGAAATGACGCGCTTCTTTCTCCTTGGTACTATTACGGCCTTTACCCCGAGCATTTCAAGCCCATTGAGGAGTTAGAGGAGCATTTTCTTGCCACCTACGAGGATTTCAAGAGCCGTGGTATGACTTATGCGGAGGAACACCCTGTATACGTTGAATTCCGTGAAAAAATCCTTCCTCTTGCCGCGGATGCAGGCTATACCTATTTCCCCTGCGCCTCTCGCTATTTCGAGTCTTGGAATAATGCAGACGATATGGTCAGATATTTCAAGGAGGGTATGGCGGAAGAGAAGCTTATCGGCTTTATGACGGCGCCTTGGAAGCCCATGACGATGAAGTACCTTGAAACGTATAAGGAAAATCTTGCAGACCTTGCCGCCGCTATCAAGAAATACTATTGCTGACGAAGGCGAGTCCTTCAAAACAAAAGAACGGAAAAAGCATTGCTTTTTCCGTTCTTTTTACCGTATATAAGCTTATAAATATTTTTTGGTGGAGCCTGTGTAATGCAGGTTCTTTTTCTTTTTGCAGTTTGGGCAGATGTAAACGTCATCGTAGGAATAGTTGGTGACGGTGTAGTAATCCGTGTCAACGTCCGTGTACACGTAAACCGTGTCTCCGATGGTGGTAGTCGTGGTTGTTGTGGTGGTTTCACGGTAAAGATCCTCTGTCTCTCTTTGGTTGGCTCTGCCGACAAATTTGCTTCCGGGAATCAGCGTTCCGCACGAGCAAACGAATTTTTCCCAATTGTCGCAATTGGATTTTTCCTTGATGTAGTCCTTGTAGGTATCGTTTTCGTCGTAGATTACAGTCAAGGAAAGGAAGAAGAGCGGTGAACAGACAAAGAGATTCAGGGCATAGTG
Organism: Eubacteriales bacterium; assembly: GCA_045124835.1. Taxonomy (GTDB): domain Bacteria; phylum Bacillota; class Clostridia; order Oscillospirales; family CAG-272; genus UBA1740. The sequence continues at coordinate 2,728 of JBGVMO010000135.1, read as the reverse complement.
ATTGAAGATAGAGAGAATGCCCAAGAAAAGCACGAAGAGAGAGAAGTATATCAGGCCAACGCGGCGAAGCGCTCTCAAATACCCCCGTTCCTTATATACGCGGTGGACAAATTGCTTGCTTTGCGCAATCTTTTTACCGACGGGATGAAAGCCCGAAAAAACGGGAACGGTAAAATTGTGCATCGTGATAAGGACGCCGGCGAAGCCGAATAGCAAAGCAGAGACAATGATTCCAACGATGCTGAAATATTGCCAAACGCTCGTGATAGCGTCGCCTTGGCGAAGATTGGAAAGAATCCAAAGCACAAGCCATGTATAGCCAACGAGAAGAAGGGAAACGATTGCGCCTGCAATGATGTTGAATTTGACGTTCTTGGCGGCAGCGCAGGGCTTTTTTGCCCGTTTGGGCTTTTGGGCGGTTTCCTCTTTAGCGCTCGCTTTGGCCTTGGCCGCCCGCCTTTCGTCGCGTTTGTTCAGCATATTGGTGAAGCAAAAGGTCTCGTCCTCAAGCTTGTAAAGGCCGCCGAGAAGAGAGGCAAGAGCAACAAGGCCTAAAACCAGCATCAGCCACCATTGCGTCGGGTCAAAGCCAGCCGACAGAATAAAAATCATAAAGGCAACGACGGCCACGGCAAAGAGAAGTAAAAGAATTGCTAAAAACATAGATATCTCCTTAAAGGCAGAGTGGGCGAGGGATATAAAATCAGTTGTTCTCGCTTCGCTGTTGGCGCACGGCTTCACCGTATTCTTCAATCCATTCTGCCGTACGCTTGCCAACCCATTCGCGCGGGCGGAAGAGAAGCTCATCGTACATCCATTCACAGAAGGGATAAATCTCAATCGTGATAAAGCGGGATTCGCCCGCATAAGCCGCCTTCACCATGCCAAGCTCCTCAAGGCGCGCTTGCGCCTTTTCTCCGTCGTGAAGCGGCCAGACGAGCTTTGACCAGAAGTCCTTATCGCCACTGGTGCGGCGGTGGGCGTCAAAATCGGTGATTTGCGCTCTTGCCTCGCTTCTTTCCTTTTCGGGAAGCGTGTCAAGAATGTCCGTCATCATTTTGTATTCGGCAAAATGCTTAAAGGTGTTGTAAACGAGTGGAACGCCAATCATCACAACCTTGCCCCTCATATCGTACATTTTTTGCCAAGGGGAAGAGTAGGAAAAAGGGGTGTCGCCAAAAATACCAACGCGCTCTCTGCCATCCTTGTGGCCGCCCGTGATGTAGGCGGCGTCCTTGCCAATAGCGCAGACCGAGTGCGTCTCCTGATCACTGCGAAGCACGCCCTGACGCAAGCGGAAGGTCTCGGAAATCAGGCCAACGTCCGAGGGCGTTGTGTTGATATCCCACGTTTCGTATGCGGTGAAAAAGTCGCGCGAGCGAAGCGCAGGGAAAACGAGATTTCCGTCCTTCAGGTAGTCGGCAAAGGCGTCAATAACCGTGTCAGCCCCGCCATCGACTCTGCCGAAGCTTTTGAGCGAGGAATGAACGATAACGGTGTCCGTCGGGAGAATGCCAATCTCGGAAAGGGTCTTTTGAATATCAGAAAACGTAACCATATCTGTCTCCTTTTATAAGCTGATTTCGTCAATCAGCGCCAGCTCCTCCGAGGAGAAGGGGGCGCTCTTTAAAACGCCGACGTTTTCGATGATTTGCTTAGGCGAGGAAGCGCCGATTAAAACGGAGGTAACCCCCTCTTGCGCCAAAAGCCAGGAAAGCGCCATTTGCGCCAGCGTCTCGTTTCTCTCCTTGGCAATGCAGGCAAGCCTTGTAACCTTATCCAGCAGCTCGGGCGCAAGCGCGCTTTCCTTCAGATAAATACCGCTCGTTTTGATGCGGCTGTCTGCCGGGATGCCGTATAGATACCTGTCGCTGAGAATGCCTTGACAAAGCGGACTGAACACAATCATGCCCTTGCCAAGCGCGCGAGAGGAAAGCAGGGCGCCGTTCTTTTCTACCGTTCTGTCTAAGATAGAGTATCGGTTTTGGTTGATGATAAAGGGGCAGTGCAAGTCGGAAAGAATTTCGGCGGCTTTATGCATCTGCTTGCCGTTATAATTGGAAAGACCAACGTAAAGCGCCTTTCCGCTACGCACTATTTGGGCGAGCGCCTCCATCGTTTCCTCAAGCGGCGTGCTGTCGTCGGGGCGGTGGTGGTAGAAAATATCCACGTATTCAAGCCCCAAGCGCTTTAAGCTATCGTCAAGGCTCGAAATTAAATATTTGCGGCTTCCGAAATCACCGTAAGGCCCCGGCCACATACGGTAGCCGGCCTTTGTACTGATAACCAGCTCATTGCGGTAGGGCTTCAGGTCGGTTGCCAGAATTTTTCCAACGTTTTCCTCCGCGCTTCCAATATAGGGGAAGCCGTAATTGTTGGCCAAATCAAAGTGCGTGATGCCAAGGTCAAAGGCCGTAAAGCACATTGCCTTCATGTTGTCAAAATCGTTTTGTGCGCCGAAATTGTGCCACATACCGAGGGAAACGGCGGGCAGAGAAAGTCCCGATGCGCCCGCGCGGTTGTATCGCATGGCCTCGTAGCGCGCTTCGCTTGCAGTATATATGCTCATAGCAATCTCCTTTTATTCCATATTTATTGCAACGGCTCAAAGAAAAATTCCGCAAAAGAGAGTGTAAGGGTGGCGTTTTCCGTTTTGACGGAAATCGTCTGTCGGTTGCCCGTCAGCGCATCGGCAGAGAGGGAAAAGACGTAAAAGACGCCGTTTTCC
>JBGVMO010000134.1:0-1572 GCA_045124835.1 Eubacteriales bacterium | reverse complement strand
GCAGCGGCATGGTATAACCTGCTGCACCGCGGCCTGTGGGGATAATGGAAATAGTATGCACCGGTCCCACATCCGGCAGCAGATGAAACAGGATCGCATGACCTGCCTCATGATATGCAGTAATGCGCTTCTCCTTTTCGGAAATCACGCGGCTCTTCTTCTCCGCTCCGATACCAACCTTGACAAAGGCACGGTTGATATCTGCCTGTTTGATATAAACTCTCTGTTCCTTGGCTGCAAGAATGGCAGCTTCATTCATCAGATTCTCAAGGTCTGCACCGACAAACCCGGCAGTAGTTCTTGCAATTTCATGCAGATCTACATCGTCCCCCAATGGTTTTTTGCGTACATGTACCTTTAAGATCTCCTCACGCCCTTTCACATCTGGACGTCCTACGGCCACTTTACGGTCAAAACGTCCCGGACGCATGATGGCTGGGTCCAGGATATCCGCACGGTTGGTTGCCGCCATAACGATAATGCCCTCGCCCGTTTCAAAACCGTCCATTTGTACGAGGATTTGGTTGAGCGTTTGTTCTCTTTCGTCGTGGCCGCCGCCAAGACCTGCACCGCGCCGTCTGCCCACCGCGTCAATCTCGTCAATGAAGATGATACAGGGCTGATTTTTCTTTGCCATATCAAAGAGGTCGCGCACACGCTTTGCGCCCACGCCGACGTACATTTCCACGAAATCCGAACCCGAAACGGAGAAGAACGGTACGCCTGCCTCGCCTGCAACCGCTTTTGCAAACAGCGTTTTACCCGTACCCGGAGGGCCTACAAGCAATACGCCCGAAGGGATTTTAGCGCCCAAAGCCGAGAACTTTTTGGGGCTCTTTAAAAATTCCACTACCTCGGCAAGCTCTTCCTTTTCTTCTTCCGCACCGGCTACGTCGGAGAAACGAACTTTCAAATTGCTTTGAACGTTGGCTTTGTTCTTGCCGATATTTGCCGAGCTGCCAGGCGCGCCCGACGCATTTTTCATAATAAAGAAGAAAATGAGCGAAACGACAACTATCCCGATAATCGGCATCAAGCTAGATAAAAAGCTGCCTGCGTTGGGGTCGGTCATAGAGATATTGATAGAGTTGTAGGGGTCTGCAACGCCCTTGCTGATCAAGAACTCACAAAGCCCGAAATAGTCGTTCATACCGTACAGGCTAGGCGCAACGGTGTTGAATACGCCGCCGCTGCCCGTACCGCGCCAAGAATAGCCGTCTACGTAGATGGTGTTAATCTCGCCCGTGGTGAGCTTTTGCAAGAACGCGTTAAAGGTGAGCGCTTGCCCTGCGTTTAAAAGGTTGTTGAGCAGGGTTGCCGCGAGAATTAACCCGATAACGCCCACTACTATCCAGATGATGGTTTTCGTCTTCTTATTCAAAGTGATAACTCCTTTTTTACCGTTTGCGATTTGCGCGCCGCATTCGCCTACGCGCGTTTTTTACAATATATACCTCTTATATACCCCGACCAAAGCAAAAGTAAACGGAATTTTGCGTACTTTTTAAACTTTTTTACGGAGCTTGCTATTATTTTACCACACGAGCGCAAAAATTTTCAAGCATTTACGGG
>JBGVMO010000133.1:0-1527 GCA_045124835.1 Eubacteriales bacterium | reverse complement strand
AGAGGACGACCTCGCCCGTGCCGCATCGATTTTGCGAGAGGGCGGCCTTGTGGTCTTCCCCACCGAGACCGTTTACGGTCTTGGCGGTGACGCTACGCGCGATGAGGCGGCAAAAAAAATCTATGCCGCAAAGGGACGTCCCTCGGACAACCCTCTTATCATTCATATTGCAAACCCCGCCGATGCCGAGGCGTATGCCGTAACCAACGAGCTCTACTACCAATTGGCAAAGGCGTTTATGCCGGGGCCCTTAACAGTCATTCTCCCACGCCGCGAGAGCATTCCAAAATCGACCACGGGCGGACTTGATAGCGTAGCGGTTCGTTGCCCCGCTCATCCCGTGGCACACAAGCTTATCGAGCTTTGCGGCTTTCCCATCGCGGCACCGTCTGCCAATCTTTCGGGCAAGCCCTCTCCCACATCTGCGTCCCACGTGGAACAGGATATGGACGGTCGTGTGGATATGATTATTGATGGCGGTGAGAGTGAAATCGGACTCGAATCCACCATCGTCAAAATTGACGGTGACGGGCTCATTCTTTTGCGACCGGGCGGCATCACCCGCGATGCCCTCTCTTTGGTGTGCGAAAAGGTGACCATTGCCGATGCCGTATTGCATCAGCTTGCAGAGAACGAACGCCCTCTTTCCCCCGGTATGAAATACAGACATTACGCCCCTACCGCTCCCCTGGTTTTGCTTTCGGGCAAGGAGGAGGACGTGCTCGCGTATTGCAAAAACGAAGCAAAAATGCACAAGTGCGCATTTCTTTGCTACAACGAGGAATGTGACTCCCTTTCGGGTAACACACTCTTTCCCATTGGAAACAAAAATGACCTCGCCACGCAAGCCCACAAGCTCTTTGCCGCCCTGCGCCAAGCAGACGGCACCGATGCCGAGATCATTTATGCGCATCTGCCGCCCCAAGAAGGGCTCGGCCTTGCGCTCTATAACCGACTCATTCGCGCCGCCGCACACACGATAAAAGAAGTGTAAGGCGCGCTCGCTTCCCCCATACCGTTCCCAACCTAACAGAAAGGACACTACAGAATGGCAAGAAAGCAAAAAAAAGAAAAGAAAGAAATCGTTTACGCTCCAATCGTTTACCAACCCATTACCGAAACGATTGAAAAAAACTATATGCCCTACGTTATGAGCGTTATCGTATCGCGTGCTATTCCCGAAATTGACGGACTGAAGCCCTCGCACCGCAAGCTCCTTTATACAATGTATAAAATGGGTCTTTTAACGGGCGGCTTTACCAAGAGCGCGAACATCGTGGGACAAACAATGAAGCTCAATCCGCACGGTGATGCATCTATTTACGATACAATGGTGCGCCTCACACGCGGAAACGAAACCTTGTTACATCCCCTTATCGATTCCAAGGGTACGTTTGGTAAGCAGTATTCCTCAAACACCGTTCCCTCGGCATCGCGTTATACCGAGGCAAAGCTCGCGCCTATTTGCCAAGAGCTCTTTGGCGGCATTGAAAAGAATGCCGTTGATATGATAGATAACTACGATGC
>JBGVMO010000132.1:0-15055 GCA_045124835.1 Eubacteriales bacterium | reverse complement strand
CTTCGGCACAGTTTGAAGCTACAAGGCAATCATATCATAACGCTTGCATAGCAAGCTCATAACATTTGGCGAAGCCGAATTCATAACTCTAAACTCATAACTTCTCGTTTTTCTTTTGCGAAACGAGTTATCAGTTATGATACGCTTCGCGTAGTTATGATGTGCCTTCGGCACAGTTTGAAGCTACAAGGCAATCATATCATAACGCTTGCATAGCAAGCTCATAACATTTGGCGTAGCCAAATTCATAACTCTAAACTAAAAACTGAATCTTGGAGAACATAATGGCGGATAGCATATTAAGAAATAAATCCAAGGAATTTGCCAAAAGCATTGTTTTCTTGTGCAGAAAAATGAAGCAAAACGGCGTTGAAAGTGCTTTGATAAACCAACTCCTTCGTTGTGGAACTTCCGTAGGTGCCAATGTTCACGAAGCACAATATGCACAAGGAACAAAGGATTTTATTTCAAAACTTGAAATTGCACTCAAAGAATGCAACGAAAGCGAATATTGGCTTGAATTGCTTTTTGAAACAAATTCTTTGACAGAAGCAGAATTCAGGGATTTTCACAACAAATGTATTGAACTCCGCCGTATGCTTGTTTCTTCGGTTACAACCTTAAAAAACAAATAATAAGGTTTTAAGTGGCTTGGAAGCCTTATTCCAAGCCACTTTTTGCATATTTTGTGGTTTAAGTGACAACATTTTTGACAACATATTGAAAAAAATCAAAATTTGTGATATAATAGTACAAATAATTTCCACTTGTCAATGCAGATTTAATAATATCTTTTGAAAGGAACCCTACGAGAATGACACAGCTACCCCCTGCTTATGAGGGAGACCAGCCCTACGTTTTTATCAGCTACGCGCACGCAGATAGCGATCTTGTTCTGCCTGCCATCGCGGCCCTTGAAGATAAGGGCTACCTTGTCTGGTATGACGCCGGTATTGAGGTCGGCTCCGAATGGCCTGAATATATTGCCAACCATCTGCTTAACTGCTCGTTGGTTGTTGCCTTCATTTCGGAAGCCTCCATCGCCTCCCCCAACTGCCGTCAGGAGATCGTGTATGCACTTGACAAGCGCAAGCCTATGATCACCGTTCGCCTTGACAATGCGCCTCTGCCTGCCGGTATGGAAATGCAGCTTAACCTTTGCCAAAGCCTTCTCGCCTACAAGCATCAGAGCGAGGAGGATTACGTAAACGAGCTTGCTTCTGCCCCCTACATCGCCGAATGCTTGGGCGAGCCGAGTGAACAGCTTGCCTTGCGCCCCGAGTCCTCCGAGCGCGTTACCTGCTCCTTCCGCACAAGCGCCAAAAAGAACGATGCGGCAAAGGACGCGGACGAGGAGGTTGCCGCCAGCGACATTCTTGAACGCTTTATTGACAAAACCAAAAGCTTCTTTGACACCAAAGATACGCAAAGAGACTATAAGTACATAGACGTTGCGCAGAACAAGGTGATGGCCGTGCTTGCTTATTTGGGCCTTTTAGTCCTTCTCCCCATTTTCTTGGCGAAGGATTCAAAGTATGCGCGCTTCCATATCAATCAAGGCCTTCTTTTCACCGCGCTTGCCGTGGCCTTCAATCTGGTTGCCTGGCTCTTTTCTCTCTTGACGGGCGGCGTTTTCTTCTTCCTTTTGCCGCTTGGAGACGTTTTGCTTCTTGGGCTTCTGGTATTCCAGATCGTCCGCGTTATCAGGGATGAGTCGCGCGAGCTTCCCATTATCGGAAGAATACGCCTTTTCCAATAACCCCATACACGCCGCGCCCTTCTCGCAAGGGCGCGTTTTTTACGCATCTTGACAAAGCCAAGAGGGGCGTGCTATACTATGAATATACAGGCTTCGAACAGCCAAAAAGGAAAGAGGGACAAAATATGCTGGCATTAAAGCTCATAAAGGGTGACCCTTACGGAAAAGACAATTTCTCTCAATACGATTTTGAACAGATAGAGCCGAGCGCCCCCTTAGAAAAGGCCATCAAGCAAGAGCTTTCTCTTTGGGAATTTCATTTTGAAAGAGTCGAGGTCTACGACCACGATGAATACGGAAAGGAGAGATCCGTCAAAGAAGGCGAGCCCATTCCCGCCACTGCCGATGGGGCAGTCCCTGTTGTCTGGGAGGCACAGCTCGTTGCCGTGAAGCGCGGCGAAGCGCTCTTCTTTATCCCCAGCGGCAAGGGCATCGGCAAGCTCAGCGAAACCCTTTGGAGCGAGTCCTCCAGCCGATGGGAGCGCTACGAGGTGGAAAACGTTTCCATTGTAAAGCTTGCCGCCTCCAAGGACCCCGTTTCCTATCGGAAATATGAAGGAAACCCCTATTATTCCGTTGTAGGTGTTGACCCTATGGCAACCGAGGTGACGCTTCACGACGGCACTGTGAAGATTACGAGCGACGCCTTTGATAACGCCGCAGAGCTTCTTTCCCTTTCCATTCCCGCCAGCGTTAAAGAGATTGGCAACGCAGCATTTACAGGCTGTGAAAAGCTCCAAAGCATTACCGTTGACAAAGAAAACGCCGTTTTTAAGAGTGTCGGCGGTTGCTTAATCAACACCCAAAAGGGCTTTTTGATTGCAAGCACAGTAAACGCCCAAATCCCCGCAAACGAGGGCATCAAGGTCATCGCCATGTCTGCCTTTTCGGGCACAAAAATCAAGCATATTGCCGTTCCCGAGGGCGTCAAGAAGATTGAATGGGCGGCGTTTACGCACAGCGATATCGACTCCATCGTTCTGCCCAAGACCTTAAAGGAGGTTGAGTCCTTCGCGTTTGAATACGGCGAGCTTGGCGCCGTTTATTTCACGGGTACCCAAGAGGACTGGGGGGGCATTCACATCGTCATCCGCAACGCCCTTTTGCACGCCGCGCCCAAATACTATTATTCCGAAAAAAAGCCCGAGGGCGAGGGCCGCTTCTGGCACTACGGCGAAAACGGCGAGATTCTCATTTGGTAACGAATAAAGAGGAACAAACATGAAACAGGACAAAAAGCTTAACCTTACCTATCTGCTTGACACGATGAAGCGCTTGATAGAGACGCCAAGCCCCGTCGGCTATTATGAAAAAATGAAGCCGCTTTTGGAGGCGCTTGCCGCTGAATTGGGCTATACAGTCACCTACGACAACCGTTCCACCGCTTATATCACGGTTGAAGGAGAGGATACCTCCAAAACCGTCTGCGTTTCCGCGCACGCGGATACGCTCGGGCTGATGGTGCGCGGTATCAATCGCGACGGAACGCTTCGCATCCGAATGCTCGGCGGCGTGAATCTCATCAGCGCCGAGGGTGAAAACGTTACACTGCACACCCGAAGCGGAAAGACCTACACGGGTCTTCTTATTTGCAAGCACCATTCGGGGCACGCGTTTGATGACGCCAAAACGCTGGAGCGCAACGAAGACACGGAGGTTGTTTTGCTTGACGAGCCCGTCAAGGACGAAAAGGACGTGCGCGCCCTTGGAATCAATCACGGCGACTACATCTCCATTGACCCGCGCTTTACCCTGACGGAAAACGGCTATATCAAGTCGCGCTACATCGACAACAAGGCCGCCATGGCCGCTTGCTTCACCACGATGAAATATCTGGCGGAAAATAACCTGAAGCCCGCTTGCAACACCGTTTTTGCCTTTTCCTTCTACGAGGAGGTGTCTCTTGGCGGCGTTTACGTGCCGAGTAACGTTTCCGAATACGTGTCGGTGGACATTGCCATTCTCGGCCCCGATGCCGACGGAAGCGAGCAAAGGGTTACGATTTGCGCCAAGGACGCACATATGCCCTATGATTACGATTTAACCAATCGCCTGATTGAAACGGCAGAGCGCGTCGGCTGTGACTATGCCGTTGATCTCTTTTACCGCTACGGCTCGGATGCAAGCCAAGCCATGCGCGGCAGCAACAATCTTCGCACCGCCCTCTTTGGTATGGGCGTTTACGCAAGCCACGGCGTTGAGCGCACGCACCTTGACGGCATCGAAAACACCGCGCGCCTTTTACTTGCCTACGTGTTGGGCGAATAAGCCGCCTTCGTTGCCGCAAAGCAAAACGGACTGTCTCATTTGAGACAGTCCGTTTTTTGTAAATATTTATTTACATTCAAATCAAACAATGGTCTTGCGGAGCCATTCCAGCGTGCATTCCACCATATGCTTGCCCGTTTCCTCGCTCGCTTCCTTGGCGCTTTCGGCAAACCATTCGGTGTTGCGCTCGCAACGGGAAAGATCAACCAGCTCAGGGTAGGTGCCCATCATAAGACTGGTTTCCCACTTGCCTGCATGGTCAAAGCCGCCGCACTTAATCTGCGCGTCAGCACCAATGAGAGGAATAACCTTGATGTAGGAGAAGGGATCATCCTCGCTGCCGAGGTCCTCGTAATAGGAGGCGTAAGCATCGCTACCCCACCAGCCTTCGCCCATCTTCTCTTCCATATATTCCATCGTAACCTTCTTGGCGGCCTTATGACAAGCGATGGTCATCGGCATCAAGCCTGCAGCCTCGGTCTGATGGTGCGCAACGAGATAAATATTCTTATGACCCGCGCGAATCATAGACTTCAAAATCCAGTACAGATAATCCACGTAAGCATCCTCATTTACGTGAAAATGGCTGGGCTTGGGGGCGCAAACGGCGTAGGAAGCCACACCGTACCAGATGGGAGGGCAAACAACGATTTCCTTTTCCTTTTCAAGCTCGCGCAGACAACCCGTGATAACGAGCGTGTCCGTGCCGCAGGAGGCGTGGCGCGCGTGATACTCCAGCGTGCCAACCGGAATGATAAAGGGAACCTTTCTGTCCACCGCATCCTGAATTTCATCGTACAGCATTTCAATCATTTGCATAGCTTGGGTCTCCTGTTCTTTTTAAAATTTAAGTTTTCGTACCGCCGTGGCGGTGTTTTGTGTACCGTAATTATTATACGCGAAAGGCGCGCAAAAGTCAAGCGTTTGCTTCAACTGCAGGCGTTTCTTTCTTTTCTTTTTCAAGTCTCCATTCGCGCTCCAGCTTCTTTCTTGTCGCCTGATACAGAGCAAACTGCGCGACAAAGGTCAAGCCCCAGGAAACAGGGTAAGCAACGAAGATGGTCAGCGGGTTGCGTATTGCGGCAAAAACCGTATAAATCCAAATCAAGCGCACGCCGCAGATGCCGCCGACGGAAATCAGCATGGGCGCTGTGCTTCTGCCCATTCCGCGCATGGAGGAGGCATACAGCGACATCAGATGCTCCACGAAATAAAAGGAGCTGTTAATAAGAAGCTTCGTTCTGGCAAATTCGACAACAGCAGGGTTGTTCGGCGCATAAATGGAAAGAAGCGGCGCACTGCAAAGGTTCAGCACCGTATTGAGTGCAACGGCCAAGAGCACAACGAGAAGGGAGCTTTGTCTGACACATTTGCGGATGCGCTCCATATTCTTTGCGCCCGTATTCTGTCCGACGAACACGTACGCCGCAGAGACGAAGGCCGCGACTATCAGCTGCGTATACGCGCCGATATTTGAGCCGATGGAGCTGCCCGAAACGTACACCGTATTGTTGAAGGAATTGAGGGCCGACTGAATCACCACGTTGCCGATTTCAAACATAGAGGCCTGAATGCCTGCAGGAACGCCCATTGCCAATATTTTTTTGAGAATGGAGCCGTGCAGAGCCAGACGCCTGAAGGAAAAACGAAAAAGGTCGTTGCCCTTTGCCATATAAATCAGCACCATCATGCAGGACATCCAGTGCGATGCCGCCGTTGCCACGCCAACACCCAAGGCCCCCTGATTAAAGCCCATCACCATCACGAGATTCAACAGCACGTTGGCAACGCCCGATATAGACAAGAAAATCAAAGGACGGGTGCTGTCACCCGTGGCCTGCAAAATAGAGGCGCAGTAATTGTATATCAAAAGAGCCGGCACACCGCAAAAATACGCGCGCACGTATAAAACCGCTTGGTCAAGCACGGTGTCCGGCGTGCTCATCAGCTGTAAAAGCGGACGGGCAAAGATAAAGCCCAAAAAGGCAAGCACGGTGCCCGCAAGCATTGCCGTTGTCACCGCCGTATGCACGATACGGGAAATTTTATCGTATTCCTTTGCGCCGACCGCGTGCGAAACCGAAACACCCGCGCCAACCGCAAGACCTGTGAAAATGGCAATAATAAGACTGCAAAGATGCGTACTGGACCCGACCGCTGAAAGTGCGATTTCGCGCGCAAGCGCCGTTTCTCCGCCCCAACGCCCAACGACGATGCTATCCGCCGTATTGAAGAGCTGATGGATAACGGAGGTTGCCATCACGGGAAGCGCAAAGCGCCAAAGCAGAGGAAGAATTTTTCCCTCGGTCATATTCAGCTTTACCTTTGCCATAATACCACCCCAAATCCTTTTATCGTTTTACAGTCTTATTACTGTATTCTATGCCTCTTCTATTCTATACCTCTTTTTCCAAAAGTCAAGGTAAAAAGCGCATTTTCTTCAAAAAAAGACCGCCCTTGACATTTTCAAGAGCGGCCCTTCGGCAAGCGCATCGCTTTATTTCGTTTTTTCCTCCAGCACCTTGAGAATCTGCTTCAAAAGATCCTCGGCGGTGGGATTGGCCTCGCGCTCCAAGCGCGCCTTTTCTGCGGCAGCGGCCTCGGCGGCGGCTTTTTCCTCAGCGGCCTTGTCTGCCTTTGCCTTGAAGTAAGCGGCAACGGCGGCCTTGTCCTTCAGGTTAACGCCCGCCGCCTTCATAGCGGCGCGCTCCTCCTTGGAAATCTTGGGCTTAAGGCTTTCCTTAAAGGCCTTGTCCTTTTCCTTGATATGATTGATGGCCTTGACAATGCAGAAAAGCACGAAGGCAACAATCAGGAAGTTGATGATGGCGTTGATAAAGGCGCCCCAGTCAATGTAAATGGATTTAGCAAGATCGATTTCGGCGGTGGGAAGACCGTCAGCACCAAGCACGTGCACAGGTTTCAGGAAGGTATACACCTTGCTCAAGGAATCTGCACCGAGAACCAAGGCAAGAACCCAGTTGATAATGGGCTTGAGAATGTTGTTGGAAAGCCCGTTGACAATGGCGGTGAAGGCGCTGCCGACAATAACACCGACGGCCATATCCACCACGTTGCCACGCGTAATAAAGGTTTTAAATTCCGCAAAAAACTTTTTCATTTCCGTCTCCTTTTTGTAAAGTTTTATTTACAAGCAAAGATCACTTGAGAACAATGAGATCCGTGGAGGAATATACATAGCCCTTGGGGAAGGGGTCGCTGGAAGCATAAGGCAGGGGCTTGTCGGCGTTGTTCTTGATAGCGGCAACCTCCTCGCTGTAGCCCGAGAAGGTGATGAAATACATACAAGCATCAGAGGGCACCGTTACGTACACCGTGCCGTCCGCCGCCACCGTCAGCTCCTGCGTTGCAAACTGCGGCTTTTGGGCTTCATTGGTGGTATTATAGCTGGGAATGGGAGAGGTGCGGTAGCAAAGGGTTGCCTTAACGTCGGTCAAGCCCTCGGGAATCGCGAGCTTCATCGTGTAATTCTTGCCCATTTCCTTGGTGGGCGCAACGGTGGGCTTGACGAAGCCGTCATTCTTGCCGAGAATATAATTACCGAAGTAGTAAATTTCAGGCAAGGAAGCGCCCTGCTGCTGCCCGTGCGTCAAGCCGTGCTTATAAAGCAGCGTGCCATTCGGCAGGTCAGCGGCCGAGGCCGAAACGGTATCGACAGAAGCGAAGGAGTCCTTCTCTCCCGTGATAATCATTGTGGGAACGGTGGACTTGGAGAAAAGCTCCGAATTCTGCCAAAGCTTATCGGCAAAGGGCTTATTGGGCAGGTCTGCCAAGGAACGGCCCTTGCTCTCTGACATATGGAAGCTGATATAGATGGGCGCACAGAAGGCGAAGCGCATATCGTAGCAAATGGCGGTCGAGGTGATAAGGCCGCCCCAGGAAATGCCCGTCACGCCCACGGAATCCTCATCCACCGTAGAGAAGGAACGCAAAACGGTGTTGGCCATCACGGTGTCGCAAACGGCATAATAGAGCCATTGCCCCGAAAGAGGCCCCTCGGCGTTATTGAAGCTATCCTTGGAAAGATGGCCAAGACCGTCCTTCTCATACGTGGCCTCAGCACCCGTATAGGCGCCGTTCTTGCTGGTATTACGATAACCCTCCGTATCAATGGCAATGGAGGCATATCCGTAGCGAACGGCCTCAAGGGCATATTGCGCGTAAGCGTGTCCGCCGCCGCCATGCACACAAACGAGACCGGGAAGCGAGGCTTGATTCTGCGGCATACCGATGTAAACGAAGGTTCGCACAACGCCCATATCGGCAAGGTCATAGTCCTCAAAGTCAGAGGGGTCAAAGGAAAGCGGATAGTACAGATACGCCGCGCGAATGGCCTTCTTGTCCGCATCTCCCGTCTTATAGGGGTTCAGCTCAGGCAGATATTCTACCCAAATGGCCTTTTCTCCGTCCGCAAGCACCGAGGCGCTATCCTCGCCGCACACCAGAACGCGCGCGGACTGCAAAGCGGCAACGTCCGCCTTCATTTCATCCTGCAAAAGTGCGATATACGCATCCATGGCAATTCCTCCCTTGTTTTCTAAGTACGCATATTCATAAAAGCCGTTGTAGGAGGGATAGTTGCCATAGGGCGATCCTGCGCGCGTTACGTACAAAACACGCGTTTCGTCCTCTCCTGCCTTGTCCTCCAGAATGATAAAGCCCACGAAAACGAATTGGCTTTCGCAGCGCTCGGAGGTCATCTCACCGAGGTTGACGGTAAGCGCAAACTCATCCTTGTCCTCGGAGGTAAAGCGACCGTTCACGCTTTTTCGGCCGTCGGTGCTGTAAACCGTAATCATCGAGGCGCCGTCGGGTGCGACAAAGGCATCACCCTCCTCCTCTAAAACCATATTGTTGGTGCTAAGGCCGCTTTCATACCGACCAACCATGGCACCGAAGGTGACGTAATAGCTCTCTTCAAGCGTGGCAAGCGCCTCCACATCCACCTTATAGGCGGCGCGCACGCCGAAATAGTCATCCTCCACCCTATACGAGTATTCATTCGTTGTCAAAAGGCCTCTTTCCGCCTTGCTCTTCGGCTTTGGCGAAACCACGGTGCTTGCGCCCTCTGCGGTGAAGGCAAAAAGCATAACCGTAAGGAGTGAAACTATGATAGCGGCAAAAATCGCCGCGCGTCTTTTGCTTTTCATGTTCATTTCTGCTCTTCTCCTTACTCAATATCGCCATAATCGATAACGTTATCCCCGAAGGTTACAGGTGGCTCCTCGCCGCCCTCGTTCTCGCCGCCCTCGTTCCCGCCGCCGTTACAGGCCAAAAGCGAAAACGCAAGCAACAGAGAAAGCAAAAGGGCCAAAAGTGTCTTTTTAATTTTCATGCTTTCCGTCTCCTTTTTAAAATCTGCTTCATTACAGTATTATAGTAGCACAAAAAAGTGCACTTGTCAATTTTATTTCCCAAGAAAATCAGGTGTTTTTTACAAAAGCCCTTGCTTTTCTAAGGGAAATTTGGTAAAATAGTTAAAAGAGGTAACTTTTATCTCTTTCACCCTAACAACGAAAGGAAAACCATTATGAAAACCTTTTCCCTGAATGGCACGTGGCGTCTTCGCGGTCAAAACGAAGTCAGCAAAAGCGATGCCGTTTCTCTTGACGCCATCGTTCCCGGTTGCGTGCAGTTGGATTTATCCCGTAACGGTCTTCTTCCCGAGGATCTGTTTTTGGGCATGAACATTCGGGAAACCGAAAAATATGAGGAATACGAGTGGTGGTACGAAAGAAGCTTTGAGGCGCCCAAGGCAGACAAAAACGTCTACATCGTCTTCGAGGGCGTTGACTGCGTTGCGGAATACTTCCTCAACGGCGAAAAAATCGGCGAGAGCGCCAATATGTACATCGCGCACGAATTTTGCTTGGACGGTCTTTTGAAGAAGGGCGAAAACACGCTCACCGTGCATTTGCGCTCCCCCTTTGTTGCAGGTCAGGAGGGCGACCTTGCCATGAAGCACGTTCTTTTTGGCGGTAAGCCGCAATGGCGTGCCCTGCGCAAAGCCCCCCACATGGGCGGCTGGGATATTATGCCCCGCGCTGTCACCTCGGGTCTTTGGCGCGAGGTGCGCTTGGAGGTGCGCGACAGCATCCGCTTTACCCAGCACTACTTCCATTGTCATCACACCCCCGAAATGCAGCATTACAGAATGGGCTACACCCTTGCCTGTGACGTTTTGGATTTTGACGGCGTTGAAATTGAGCTGTCGGCCAGCTGTGGCGAGGACAGCGCCTTCACCAAGAAGGTGCCCGTCGTTTCCACCAGAGGCATCGTTTACTTCTCTATTCCCAACGTAAAGCTTTGGTGGCCCTACGGCTACGGTGACCCCAACGTATACGAGGGCACCTTGACCATCACCCGTCACGGCGAGACGGTGCATTCCATTCCCGTTTCCTTCGGTGTGCGCCACGTTGAGCTTGAGCGCCGCGACGCCTTGAACGGCGACGAGGGTCAATTCCGCTTCTTAGTCAACGGCGTTGAGATTATGTGCAAGGGCTCCAACTGGGTTCCGCTTGACGCCTTCCATTCCCGCGATGCCGAGCGTTATGACGAGGCGCTTGCGCTTGTCAAGGATATCGGCTGCAACATTCTGCGCTGCTGGGGCGGAAACGTATACGAGGACCACAAGTTCTTCGATTTCTGCGACAAAAACGGTATTATGGTTTGGCAGGATTTTGCCATGGCCTGCGCCTCCTATCCCGAGGATGAGGCCTTCAAGAAGGCGCTTGCCGAGGAGGCCACCGCCGTTATCCGCAAGCTGCGCAACCATCCCTCCATCATCATCTGGTCGGGCGACAACGAGGTTGACTCGGGCACGCAATGGATGCGCGACCCCAACAGCAACAGCTTAACGCGCGAGGTTCTTTCCAAGTGCGTTGACCTTAACGACATTGGCCGTCCTTATCTGCCCTCCTCTCCTTATCTGACCACGCCCTCCTACGAGGCAGGCGTTCGTTCGCAGGCGTACGACACTCCCTTGATTGAGGATCACCTCTGGGGCCCGCGCGACTATTACAAGAGCGACTACTACAAGCAGAACAAGGCGCATTTCGTCAGCGAAACGGGCTATCACGGCTGTCCCTCCTTTGCGTCCATCAAGAAGTTCACCACACCCGAGTGCCATTGGCCTTACGCTAAAAATGCGGAATGGATTCTCCACTCCAGCGACCAGACCGGCAACGACGCCCGCCTGATGCTCTTGGAGAAGCACCTTGTTCAGCTCTTCGGCGAGGTTCCCACCGAGCCTGAGCTTTTCGTTCTGGCCTCCCAGATTTCGCAGGCTGAGGCAAAGAAATACTTTATTGAGCGTATGCGCATCAAGCGCCCCTACACCACCGGCATTATCTGGTGGAATCTGCTTGACGGATGGCCCCAGATTTCCGACGCCATCGTAGACTACTACTTCACCAAGAAGCTGGCCTATGCCTACGTCAAGCGCGCGCAAGCACCCTTCACCGTCACCGCAGACGAGCCCAAGGACTGGGGACTTCCCATTTTCGCCTGCAACGATACCCTCTCGGAGAAGAAGGGTACGCTCGTTATCAAGGACGCTGAGACGGACGCAGTGCTTTGGCAAGGAGGCTTTACCGCTAAGGCCAACGCCAGCACCCAGATTGCCAGACTTCCCCTTTACTTCTCCGAAAAGAAGATTCTCATCTTTGAGTGGGAGGTTGACGGCGAAAAGGGCATCAACCACTATCTGTGCGGCTATCCGCCCATTCCCTTGGATATGTACGTGCGCGTCTTGAAGAAATATCCTGCGCTCGACAACGAATAAGACACTTTTACAGTAAGTCTTTAAAAAAGAAAAGCCGATACGGAGCTTCCGTATCGGCTTTTTTGCGGCCGTTTGACAACTTTTGTTTACAAAAGGTCAACGTCCGTCATTTTCTTATAAAGAAATTCAATCTTATTGAAGTAATCGGTTTCGTTGGTTTTTTCCTTGTGATCCTCTATGTAAGCCTCCAGCTCCTCCATATAAATGGAGCAATCGAAGGGATCAAGGCCTAAGGCATCCGCGTTTTGCAAATACTCCAATCTTGCCAGATAATATTCCATGGCAAAGTTGGCGTAAAGCTGAGAGTCAATGGTGCCGATTTCAAAATTCTGCTTCAGGCCGACGCGCTCCTCCATCGTTTTTTCAAGCCATGAAAGCGCATCATCCTCCTTGCCAAGCCTTCTGCTGCAAAGAAAAGCGTTTCTGTAAACGTAGGCGCGGATGAGGGAAATAAGGCCGACGTCATCGTTGTTTTCCTTGATGGGCGCAATGGCGGCAAGCTCTGCAATGGCCTCATCCGTCTTATACGTGGCGTCCAATGCGTGCTGATACGCCGCTTGGCGCACGGCCTCGTCTACCTCCATATTGTTGGCAAAGAGGTTGTAGCCGTAGGAGGTGTGGTTGTAGATGAAAATTCTTGCCCAGTTGTCAAAGGTTCCCGTCTCGTCTGCCACCAAAAGCTTCAAGAAGGCCTCATAATCCCGCTTGAACTTAACGAACACACTCTTTTCAATATAGGCATCGCCCTTTTCGTTGAAGCGCACCTTGCTGGCAAAGGCAAAGAAGGAAAGGCAGATATTGACGGCCAAATTCAGCTCCTGCGAGAAATCGTAATGATGCTCCTGGCGGAAGGCGGCAATTTCCCTTTCGACCGCATCGCCATCTCCAAACATATGGGCAGCCTGCATATAAAAAAGCACGTACTGCGCAAGCTCGTAGTCCGAGCATTTAGAGCCCGCCTCGGAATAGTGAGAGCGGATATAATCGTGCATCAAGTACCGATTGTTGATGAGATACATCTTGTTGGTGTTGATAGACATTTTCTGTCTGGCAAGGAAATAGGCAATGATGCCCTCGGCAAACTCGTCCTCGTTTTCACAGCGCACGGGCTCGATAAAGGAATTGTCAAAGTCGGAGGGCAAAACGATGTTCTCTCCCACCTTCTTGACACAATGCACCTTTTTCTGTCCGTACTTGGCAAGCACGTAGCCAAGCTCAAAAAACAGATTGTTGCTTACCGCAGGGGTTTCCTGATTGCAGCCGGGGCAACGGAGGGTTTTGTTCTGAAAAATCACAATGGCCTGATTACAGGTCTTGATTTGCTGCAAAACCGTATCGCCCACCGAGGCAAAGGAGGAGCTGTTGTCCGCATTTCCGCCAATGGTGCAGAAATAGTTGTATTTGTCCTCCAAAATCTTTTTGACCTTTACGGCAACGGAATTTGAGCCACTCCAGGCAATAAACACCTTATCCTTCATATTGCATAAATCCTTTCAGTAGGGGATTTTGTTCTCTGAATGTCAACCTTTGTTTACAGCTTATCCTGTATACCGAGCTTATGGCAAATGGCATCCAAAACGCTCTTCGGGTCCTCGTAAAAGGCGTCCGCCTCCTCCAAGGCCGCCGACATAACGGCGAAGCCGTCACAAATGGCCTTTCCGTCAAGCAGTGCGTGATGCGCCGCGATATCGAAGGTCAAGCGACGGTGCCCATCACTCTCCTCTACAAACTTTCCCCAAGAAAGACGGGGAATGGAGGAGGCGGAGGCATCCTCGTAATGATAGGGATTGGACATCGAAACGAAATCAAGCCAAGGCAGGCAGGTGGTATAAAAAACGTCGGGCTCTTCCTTGCGGTTGAACTCCTCCTGCACGCTCTCCATCCTTGCCTTTTTTTCCAAATCCCGTCTGACCGTCTGATAAAACGCCTCGTAGTCCAAGGTGAACTCGGTGCGACAGGTAGCGATAACGCCGTTTTCCTGCATCACGATAAAGCTTGGCGCAATTTGATCGTAAAGAACCACCTCGCCCTTTTCGTTGATACGCAGTCGCAGGCTCTCCACTCTGTTCAGGGAGGCCGTTACCAAAAAAAGAAAATCCGCAAAGAAGGAGCGCCCCGTTCTTTTGCTCCGCCTGTATACCGCCTCAACGTCAAGCCTTGCGGCAAGCGAAAAAATAGGATTGGTATACCGAACGAAATTTTTGTACGGCGTTTTCCTGTCCCACGCTTCTATATCAATAATTTTCATTTCAAGCCTTACTTTCCTTTTTGTTCTTCCCAATAAAAGAGGCGGCACGCGGCGCCCTTGAGCGCGCGTGCCGCCCGTGACGACTCAGCTTTTCGCTATTAGCCCATTACGCTGTAATTGGGCGCTTCCTTGGTGATATTGATATCGTGAGGATGAGATTCGCGCAAGCCGGCCGCGGTGATGCGAACGAACTTGCCGTTTTCCTTCAAATCCGCAACGGTGGCACAGCCGCAGTAGCCCATACCGGCACGCAAGCCGCCCATCATCTGATAAATGGTGTCAGCCACAGGTCCCTTGTAAGGAACGCGACCCTCAACGCCCTCGGGAACGAGCTTCTTATTATTTTCTTGGAAATATCTGTCCTTGGAGCCCTTTTCCATAGCGGCCAAGGAGCCCATTCCGCGATACACCTTGAACTGTCTGCCCTGATAAATCTCGCTGTCTCCGGGGGATTCCTCACAGCCTGCAAGCAAAGAGCCGACCATAATAACGTCAGCACCTGCGGCAATTGCCTTGGGAATATCGCCCGAATACTTGATACCGCCGTCTGCAATAACGGGAATACCGTATTCCTTGGCAACGGAGGCTGCCTCCATAACGGCAGTAATCTGCGGAACGCCAATGCCCGCAACCACGCGCGTGGTGCAAATAGAGCCGGGGCCAATGCCGACCTTAACGGCGGAAGCACCTGCCTCAATCAAATCTCTTGCGGCCTCTGCCGTGGCAATGTTGCCCGCAATCAGCTGGCAGGAGGGGAAACGAGCCTTGATTTTCTTTACGCACTCGATAATGCCGCGGGAATGACCGTGTGCGGAGTCAAGCACGAGAACGTCAGCACCGACGGCCAAAAGCGCCTCGGCGCGCTCAAGCACGTCCTTGGTAACGCCAATAGCGGCGCCGCAAAGCAATCTGCCCTTTTCATCCTTGGCAGAGTTGGGATACTTGGTTGCCTTCTGAATGTCCTTAATGGTGATAA
>JBGVMO010000131.1:0-1958 GCA_045124835.1 Eubacteriales bacterium | reverse complement strand
GTGGACATAAAAAATTACAGAGGATTAAACACGGAGCAGGTGGCAGAATCGCGAAAAAAATACGGCTCCAACAAGATGACAAGAAAAAAGAGAAGGGGATTTTTTGCGGAATACCTTTCAAATCTCGGAGATCCCGTGGTGCGCGTTTTACTTATATCGCTTGCGGTGAATATTATTTTTACCCTTCGTGACGTGGATTGGTTTGAGGTTGGCGGAATAGTTATCGCTATAGTTCTGTCCACCACTATATCAACTCTCTCAGAGCGCTCCTCTCACGCGGCGTTCGAGCGCTTGAACGGAGCCTCGAAGCGCTTATGCAGAGTTGTGCGCGACGGAAGGGTTGCGCAGATAAGCGCTGACGAAGCGGTTGTGGGTGATCTTATGCTTATTTGCGCCGGTGAAAGGATTATGGCGGACGGCTTGCTGATAAGGGGAAGCGTTTCCCTTGACCAATCCGCTATGACGGGTGAGAGCCGCGAGGTTGAAAAGGGCGCGTTTTCGGGGGCTTTTTCCTCGTTTGAGGTCACAAATGAAAATTTGCTCTCCCCTGAATCACCTTGCTCCTGCCTTGCGGGCTGTCTTGTGTCCTCGGGCGAAGGAGAGATGCTTGTGTGCAGGGTGGGGGACAGAACCTTTCTTGGGGATATTGTGGAGCAGCTTCAGGAGGATAAGCGCGAAAGTCCGCTTAAGCTCAGATTGAATAAGCTTGCAAAGCAGATCAGCGCTCTCGGATACGGCGCGGCGGCATTGATCGCATTTATCAGTCTTTTTTCGGCGATATTTATTGAAAGCGATTTTTCGCGTGAGGTGATCTTAACGAAGATATGTGATCCTTATTTTTTAACATCTCAAATCTTACATTCTGTAACTCTCGGGCTTACGGTGGTCATAATGGCTGTTCCCGAGGGCTTGCCCATGATGATAGCGGTGGTGCTTTCCTCAAACGTTAAAAGGATGCTTAAGGATAACGTTCTTGTTCGAAAGCAGACGGGAATTGAGGCGGCTGGAAGCATGAACGTGCTTTTTACTGACAAAACGGGCACCTTGACGCGTGGGAAAATGAGCGTTTCGGGATTTGTTCTTGCGGGCGGACGCACGGTCAACTCCATAGAGGAATTCAAAAAGGAAGAGCCAGGGCTTTTTCTGTCGTTTTGCGAGAACGTATTATACAACACGTCTGTAAGCGCAAGCGGGCGCGATCTTGTTGGGGGAAACGCAACCGAACGCGCACTTTTTGAGGCGGCGAGGGGCAAGCTTTTGGTTGACCGTGAGCGCGTTATCTCTAAAGTGCCGTTTGCAAGCGAGAATAAATATTCAAGCGCGACCACGCGGGAAAAGATCTATTACAAGGGAGCGCCGGAAATATTACTTTCGCGCTGTAAGGGTATTGATGCTCTCGCGATCGAATATTCGATTGAATATCATCAGAAAAGGGGAGAGCGCGTTATCGCGATCTGTGAATCAAGTAATGGCGCGGATATGAGATTTATCTGCGCGGCGGTGCTTTCCGATCCGCCAAGGCGCGAGGCAAAGGCATCGGTCGAGGCTCTGCGCGGCGCGGGGATAGACGTTATCATGGTAACGGGTGACGGATTGCTCACCGCTAAGAGCATTGCGGAAGGCGTTGGTATAATCAACAAAAAGCGGGATCTTTGTCTTACCCATGCGGAGCTTGAAGCGATGAGCGATCCGGAGCTTCTTAAAATACTCCCATCCCTTGCTGTGGTGGCAAGGGCAATGCCAAAGGATAAGAGCCGCCTTGTAAGGCTTGCTTCACATGATGATGCGGTGGTTGGTATGACGGGTGACGGAATTAATGATGCGCCCGCACTAAGGCTTGCGGACGTCGGCTTTGCCATGGGATATGGCAGCGACGTTGCCAAGGAAGCGGGGGACGTGGTTATACTTGACGGAAATCTTGCGTCCATCGTTAAAGCGGTGCTTTACGGACGCAACAT
>JBGVMO010000130.1:0-9057 GCA_045124835.1 Eubacteriales bacterium | reverse complement strand
ACCGATAAGGTTCGCCAACGGCAAACACGTTCTTTAAAAACTCTTGATTGAAATACGTCAGCTCAACGCTTGCCGAATCGTCAAAGGCGCGAAGCTTGGTAACGGTGAGATTGCGCTTCAAGCGCACGGAGGAGGGCGCTGTTGCCACCGTTAAAAGAAAGGTGGCCTTTTCGCCGTCTGATGCGTTTTGTAAAAGCGAAACGGAGGACCTGTCCTCGTATGCGCGCGGCACGTGAAAAATCAAATCGCGGAGCGTGTGAATGCCCAAGCGCATAAAGGCCTTGGCCTTGGCTTCGCCAATGCCGGAAAGACAGGAAACGGGGGAAAGAAGAGTGAGCTTGTCTTCGCCCTTTTTCACTTGGTACACCTCCTTAATAATACTTACTTTATTTTATACTAAATTCCCCGCTTTTGCAAGTGCTTTTTTAAAAAGTGCGCGAAGAGGCAGAAAAAAAGAAAACTTTTTTTGAAAAAAGACAAAAAGTCTCTTCTTTTGCTTTACAAAGCGGAAAATATATGATACAATAGGAATGATATTATGGCGTCGTATCGGTAAAAGGATGAATGCGCCGTAAGAATCGAAAGAAAGGAGAAGAACGAATGAAAAAAATAGCAACGCGTAACGATATCGCCGTTCTGATTGGTGTTGCCTGCTTTATCTGGGTCACCTTCATTATTCTGCTTGAACGCGTTTCCGTCATGCCGCTTTTTCTCGGTATGATTGCTGTTTTCGTTTATCTTGCGTTCCTCGCGGTTTATTGGACGTTTCGGATGAAGCCGCGTCAGCATACAGAAGAAACCGAAGTCTTTTTAAGGCAGGACAATACGGAGAATTGGATTTCCAATTTGCAAATTCCCGCCGCTCTTTGCGGTGAGGGGGAAAACATTGTGCTTTGTAACGCCGCCTTTTGCAAGGCTATGGGTGTTGAGAGAGTGGAGGAAAACAGAAGCTTTTCCTCGTACTGTCGGGTGGTGCCGCGGGAATATCTTGACCTTCCCGAAAACGAGGCGCATAAAAATGAGGAAATCGTCCTTATCAACGATAAGCTGTTTCGCGTTGGCCGTTCCTTTTTGGAGGAGCAAAGCCTGCATATGATTTTCTTAGAGGACGTAACGGCCCTCTTTGAGTATTTCCGTCGCTATATTGAGGACAGAACGGCGGTGGCCTACATCGTTATTGACAACATCGAGGAGCTTTTGCAGTACATTCAGGAAAAATTCCGCTCCGCCGCAACCGAGGTTGAGGAAATTTTGAGAAATTGGGCGGCCTCTATG
The DNA here is from genome assembly GCA_045124835.1 of Eubacteriales bacterium. Taxonomy (GTDB): domain Bacteria; phylum Bacillota; class Clostridia; order Oscillospirales; family CAG-272; genus UBA1740. Next base: position 7,782 of record JBGVMO010000130.1, on the reverse strand, counting down.
AACGGCGTTATCCGCTCCTATGAGCGCGATAAATACATTATGCTCTTTGATTACGCGCATCTTTCCGAGTGCGTGGAAAGTCGATTCAGTATTTTGGACGAGGTAAGGAGCATCCGCGTCGGTGACGGTATGCCCGTTACGGTTTCTATCGGTGTTTCCTGCGTATCGGGAACGCTGTCCTACCGCGAGCAAATGGCGCAGGCCGCCTTGGATATGGCCTTGCAGCGTGGCGGTGACCAGGTTGTATACAAGAACGATATGGGAACGGACTTTTACGGCGGTAAAACCAAGGCCGTTCATAAGCGCGCAAACGTTCGTGCGCGCGTGATGGGTAACGCCATCGTCGGCCTGATGGTGCGCGCAGACAACGTCTTGATAATGGGACACAATTACGGAGATTACGATTCATTCGGTGCCTCCATCGGTATGGCGCGGCTGGCGATGTTCTCCGGCGCAAAGCCTCATATCATTGTCAACCGTTCGGATGAAAACCTGCGCTCCTGCTTTGATAAGATTGCCGCTTGCGAGGAGTATGACGATGTGTTTATCTCCGAAAGCGAGGCAATGGAAATGGTTCGTCCGAGAACCCTTTTGATAGTGGTTGACGTGAACAATATCTCCAATAGCGTTTGCCCCAAGCTTTTTGAGATGGTAGAGGATACGGTTATCGTTGACCACCATACCAAGTCGGGCAATACGAACGCCAAAACCAAGATTTCGTACATTGAGCCCTCGGCTTCCTCGGCCTCCGAGATGGTGGCGGAAATTTTAGAGCAGCATATGACAACTAAGCGGCTCTTGAAGGAGGAAGCGGAGCTGATGCTCTCGGGTATTTTGCTTGATACCAAGCAGTTAACCAAGAATACGGGCACCAGAACCTACGGTGCGGCGCAGTTTTTGCGCGGAGAGGGCGCAAACCCCAGCGAAACCAACGAGCTGTTCAAAACGGACGTCGCCGATATGATTAAGCAGGGAAGATTCCTTTCTCACGTGCTTGTCTATAAGGATAATCTGGCGATTGCCGTTTGCGACGGTGATACGGATGCCAGCTATCGCGTTATTGCCGCCAAAGCGGCCGATGCGCTTTTGGCAGGCAAGGGCATTAACGCCTCCTTTGCCCTTGTTCCCATCAACGGCAGGGTGCATGTTTCCGCGCGGTCGGACGGATCTGTCAACGTGGCGAAGATACTGGAGGAGCTGCACGGCGGCGGTCACTTTGACTCGGCAGGCGCGCAGGTAGATGAAAGCACGGGGCTTGCAACGGTTGAAAGACTGAAAAAGGCCATCGATAAGTATATGAACTAAACTAAAAGAAAGTGTGGAAAAACCAATGAAGGTTATTTTGTTACAAAACGTAAAGGCTCTTGGTAAGAAGGATGACGTGGTTGAGGTTGCGGAGGGCTATGCCGCCAACTTCCTTTTGCCGCGCAAGCTTGCCATTCGCGCCGACAATCAGGCCATGAACGATTTGAAGGGTAAGGAGGAATCCAAGCGCTTTAAGATTGAGGAGGAGCGCAAGGCAGCAAAGGCCATCGCCGAGCGTCTTGCATCCATCACCGTCAAGATTCGCTCTGCCTCGGGCGCAGATGGCAGACTCTACGGCGCCGTCACCTCCAAGGACGTTGCCGAGGCCTTGGCCAAGGATTTCGGCATTACGGTTGATAAGAGAAAAATCGAAATGTCCGATAACATCAAGTCCTACGGAAGCTACACCCTGAACGTGAAGCTGTACGAGGGCGTTGTCGGAAAAATTGCGCTTGTTGTGCACAACTAATCTAAAAAAGAAAAGGGGAAACCTTTATGGCACTTGAGCTTGGAGCCCAGAAGCTGCCCGTCTCGCTTGAGGCAGAGCAGGCCGTTCTCGGCTCGGTCTTGATTAAGCCCGAAGCCTTTGAAAGCATTGCAGGCAAGGTTGTGGCAGACGATTTTTATATTGAAGAGCATAGGCAGATTTTTACCGCTATGCAGACGATGTTTTTGCAAAGCCGCCGTGTCGATACCGTTACGCTTTTAAACACCTTGATTAAGGGTGGCGCGTACGATGAGCAATCGGGCGTTGCGTATCTGCGCAGCTTGGCGGAAAGCGTGCCCTCTGCGGCCAATATCGTGGACTATGCCAAAATCGTGAAGGAAAAGGCGCTTTTGCGTCGACTGATTTCTGCTTGTGACGAAATCAGCGCAACCGCTTATGCAGAAAACGGAGAAATTGACGCCATTCTTGACGCCTCTGCGCAGAAGATTTTTGATGTAGCACAGAAGCAGGACTCTAAGGATTTTCGCCATATCAGCGAGGTTATGCAGGTCGTATATAAGGACTTGCAGTATAAATCCGAGCATCCGGGCGAGGTATCGGGTGTCAAAACCGGCTTTTCGGAGCTGGATAATACGCTGGTTCAGCTTGGCAAGGGAGACTTGGTATTGGTTGGCGCACGTCCCGGTATGGGTAAAACGAGCTTTGTTATGAACATTGCCGTTGAGGTCGCCAAAAAGACGGGTAAGGCCGTTGCTTGCTTTTCCTTGGAAATGCCCGCCGAGCAGCTGGCTATGCGTATGCTCTCGGGTGAGGCAATGGTGGATAGCCGCGCTATCCGCAGCGGTCAGTTCAGCGATACCGACTGGGAGAATATTGCAGATGCAACCGTCTCTCTGGCAGGCTGTGACATTTGGATTGACGACACGGCGGATATCACGCCCACCGATATGAAGGCCAAGCTTCGCCGCGTGAAAAATCTCGGTATGGTGGTTATCGACTATTTGCAGCTGATGCAAAGCGGTAAATCCATCGAAAACCGTGTGCAAGAGGTCGGTGATATTTCCCGTAACCTCAAAATTATGGCTAAGGACTTCGGTGTGCCGATTCTTTGTTGCGCACAGCTTTCCCGTGGTCCCGAGAGCAGAACGGTCAAAAAGCCGATGCTTTCCGACCTTCGTGATTCGGGTTCTATCGAGCAGGACGCAGATATCGTTCTGTTCCTTTACCGTGACGAATATTATAAGGACGTAGACCCCAAGGCCCAAGAGACCGCCGCCAATACCGCGGAGATTATCATCGCCAAAAACAGGCACGGTGCCGTTGGTAGCGTTCTGATGGGATGGAACGCGCAGTTTACCAAGTTTCGCTCCTTGGAGGACAGCTCCTTGCCCGAGCCGCCCGCTCCCTACGGTAAGGCGTGAGTATGGGCGAAGAAAAAAGAGCCTCGGCTCTTGCGTATGCAAGAGTGCAGCTTGAAAAGACTTTGAAGGAAAGAAAGCTCCTTTCGGCGCTTTCGGGCGGCGTGCTTCTGGCCCTTTCGGGTGGCGCGGATTCGGCGTTGCTCTTCTATCTTTTAGCGGAGCTTTCAGAGAAAGAAGGCTTTCGCCTTGAAGCGATGCACGTAAATCACGGCATACGCAACGGCGAGGCCGAGCGTGATGAGGCACTTTGCCGCTCGCTTTGCAAAGAGCGCCACGTCCCCTTTCACGTTGCGCATATCTCCGTTCCCAAGCTCGCCGAAGAGGAAGGGAAGGGAATTGAGGAAACAGCGCGCAAGCATCGCTATGCGCTTTTGGAGCAGAAGCGAGAGGTGCTGGGGCTTTCCGTTATCGCCACTGCACACAATGCGGACGATAACCTTGAAACCGTTCTTTTGCACCTTGTCAGAGGCACGGGCTTGAAGGGGCTTTGCGGCATTCCCGTAAAGCGCGGAAGCTTGATTCGCCCCCTGCTTTCTCTTTCAAAAAAAGAGGTTTATGCGGCGGTAAAAGAGGCCGCAATTCCCTATGTGGAGGACAGCACCAACGAGGATACGGCGTATACGCGCAACTATATCAGAAAAGAAATCTCTCCTCGCCTTGAAAGGCTCAATCCCGCCGTTTGTGCAGCGTTTTCCAGAATGACTGAAGAGGTCGAGAAGGATGCTGCCTGTCTTGATGTCTTGGCCAAGGAGGCCTTTGATAAGGCGTATAGCGGCTCTGCGCTTGGCAGGGAGGCGCTTTTAAGCCTGCCCTATTCCCTCTGCTACCGCGCCTTGCTTCTTTTGCACGAAAAGCAATGTGCCTTGGCAGAGAAGCCGACGGCTGAGCAAATCGAGCTTGCCGTTTTAAAGATACAAAGAAACGAGTGCTTTTCGCTTTCCTTTCCCGGCGCGTTTCATTTAATCGCCGAAAAGAAAAGCGTGTTCTTCGTAAAAGAGAACGCCCCTGCCTTTTCTTTTGGTAATGAAAAAATCCACCTCGGTGAGAATTGTCTCTCAAACGGGGGAATACTTTACTTATTCACCGAAAAGAAACACAGCAGTTTTGAAAATCTTCACAAACCCTTTATATACCGAACACTCTTCTCGGCTAAAATAGAAGGAGAGCTGTTTGTTCGTTCCAAGGAGGATGGAGACGCGTATCGGTACGGCGGGAAAACCCGCAAGCTGAAAAAGCTGTTTTCCGATGCCTCCGTGCCGCCGCATCTGCGCGCGCGTGTTCCCGTGCTTTGCGATGAGCGCGGCATTGTTTGGGTTTCCGGCTTCGGCGTGCGCGAGGACAATGAAGCGAATAAAGAAAAGCAGTATAATGCATACCATATTTACTACGTTGAAAAATGAGAGAAGGACAGTTCAAATGAAAAATGAGATGAATGACGTATTGCGTATTTTGGTTTCTGAGGCAGAGCTTGATGAAATGACCACGCGCATTGCCGCGGAAATTGATAGAGATTACGGAGAAAGCCCCTCCCGCGTTTTGCTTGTCGCCATTTTGAAGGGATCCGTTGTTTTCCTTGGCGATTTGATGCGTAAAATCAAAACCCCCATTGAAATCGACTTTATGAAGGTTTCCTCCTACGGTAGCGGCACCTCGACCACGGGTAACATCAATATTCATTTGGATTTACAGCGTGCCGATATTGCGGATTGCGAAATTATTCTCGTTGAGGACATCGTGGATAGCGGCAAAACGCTTTCGCATTTGGTTGAATATCTGAAATTGAAGGGTGCAAAGAGCGTTCGCACCTGCACACTCCTGGATAAGCCCTCGCGCCGCGTGGTTGAGTTCGAGGCCGATTACGTCGGCAAAAAGGTTCCCGACGAATTCGTTATCGGCTACGGCTTGGATTTTGATGAAAAATACCGTGCCTTGCCCTTCGTCGGTGTGTTAAAGCCTGAAGCATACGAAAACTAATCGTAAGTACACATAGATAAGAAAGGTTTCTTTTGCCCATGAAATTTAATGTAAAAAACATCGTTTTCCTGCTCGTGCTGGTGGTGGGCTTCGTTTTGGTGGCGAGCTTCTTTTCCGGCTACGGTCAGGATGCACCGCCGCTTTCATACAGCGATGTGATTCAGTATTTTGAAAACGGAGAGGTTTATTCCTTTGAGGTAAACACGTCCAACGTCTTGACGATGAAGGTGCGTGAATATGACGAAAACGGAAGCGTCAAGCTGGATAAGGAAGGCAAGGAAGTGACCAAAACGCTTTCCTATCGTCTTTCCAATTCCATGCAGTATCAGGAAATCAACGAGCTTGCCAAGGCAAGCCTGATTACCGAAAGCAATCCGAACGGAACCCTCCATTCCTATAACTACGAGGAGCCTGTGGATACCCCTTGGTATCAGCTGTATCTGCCCTATATCATCATCGCCGTCGTCTTGGTTATCTTCTGGATAGTTATGATGCGTTCGGCTTCGGGCAAGGGCGGCAAAATGGGATCCTTCTCGCACGCCAAGGTGAAAACCAACGCCGATGCCAAAAATGCCGTCAAATTTGCTGACGTTGCAGGCGCAGACGAGGAAAAGGAAGAGCTGCAGGAGGTTGTAGAATTCCTTAAAAACCCCGAAAGATTCGTTCGTCTCGGCGCAAAAATTCCCAGAGGCGTTTTGCTTGTGGGCCCTCCCGGAACGGGTAAAACCCTGCTTGCAAAGGCAGTGGCAGGTGAAGCAGGCGTTCCCTTTTATTCCATTTCCGGCTCTGATTTCGTAGAAATGTACGTCGGCGTCGGTGCATCTCGTGTGCGTGATTTGTTTGAAACGGCGCGCAGAAGCCCTGCCAGCATCATTTTTATCGATGAGATTGACGCCGTCGGCAGACAGCGCGGAACGGGTCTTGGCGGTGGGCACGATGAAAGAGAGCAAACCTTGAATCAGCTCTTGGTGGAAATGGACGGCTTTGGTACGCATGAGGGCGTTATCGTTATTGCCGCAACCAACCGCCCCGATATTTTGGATCCTGCGCTTTTGCGTCCCGGCCGTTTTGATAGACAAGTCACCGTGAACTATCCTGACCTGCGCGGCAGAGAAGCGATTTTGCGCGTTCACGTGCGCAATAAGCCCTTGGAGGGCGATGTGGATTTGGCCAAGATTGCCCAGACCACCGCAGGCTTTACGGGTGCTGATCTTGCAAACCTGCTCAACGAGGCGGCGCTTTTGGCCGCCCGCAAGGGAAAGAATCTTATCGGTATGAGCGAAATTGAGCAGGCAACCTTGAAGGTCTTGGTAGGAACCGAAAAGAAGACCTCTCGTATGACCGAGGCCGAAAAGAGAAACACCGCGTATCACGAGGGTGGACACGCCATTCTCTCGCATCTGTTGCCCACGCAGGATCCTGTTCGCCGTATCTCCATCGTTCCCAGCGGCAGAGCCTTGGGCTACACCCTGTCCGTCCCCGAGCGTGACCGCGTCAGCGTGTATAAGTCTCAGCTCAAGGAACAAATTGCAATGCTTCTGGCAGGAAGAGCCGCAGAGGAGCTTGTATTTGGCGATGTTTCGGGCGGTGCCTCTAACGATATTCAACGTGCAACGCGCGTGGCACACGATATGGTGACACGTTACGGTATGAGTGAAGAAATCGGAACCATTCTTTTGGGCGGTGAGCATAGTGACGCCGAGGTCTTCTTGGGCAGAGATTTTAACAGCACCAAGAATTACTCCGAGGCAACGGCGCACAAGATTGACCTTGAGGTTAAGCGCATCATCGACGAGGCGTACGCACTTGCCAAGAAGGTTCTGACCGAAAACAGAGTCAAGCTTGACTTTATCGCCGAGTACCTTGTGAAATATGAGGTGATGGATGCCGAGCAGTTCCTCTATGCAATGGAGGACGAAACGCCCACCGAGGAAGAGATGCTTTTGATGCTTAAAAAGCGCGCCGAGCAAAGCGAAGAGGAAAACCGCGCCGCCGCTGAGGAAAAGCATGAGAAGATGACTTTCGCGGATGATGTTGACTACTTCCATGATGACGCCGATGGCAATCTCGCAGAAAACGCCGAGGAGGCCGCAACGGATGAAACGGAAGAGGACAACTCGAATCCAAACACTTAAAGTTGATTTTGGGGCTTCCTTGAGAAGCCCCTCTTAAATAACAACCAGTGAGGCTTTGTATGAACGTAGTCGTGATAGACGGGCAGGGCGGCCTTTTGGGCGCTCAGCTGATAAAGGAAATACTTTTAAAGGTAGAAGGGGCAAAAATCACTGCCATCGGCACCAACGCCATTGCAACCGCCGCGATGCTCAAGGCAGGTGCAAAGAACGCCGCCACGGGCGAAAACCCCTTAATTGTGGCTTCCCGCAAGGCCGATGCGATTGTTGGCCCTATCGGCATCGTTATCGCGGATTCTCTCTTGGGGGAAATCACGCCGAAAATGGCCGAGGCAGTCGGACAGGCAGACGCCGTTCGTATTTTGATTCCCATGAATAAATGCGGCAATTTTGTGGCAGGTGTTTCCGATTATAACACGGGCGCCTTGATAGAGGATGCTGTTCAAAAGCTCAAAGATCTCTTGAAAAAAGCTTGAATACGTTCTTGACAAAAAAGGCCTTC
>JBGVMO010000129.1:0-18149 GCA_045124835.1 Eubacteriales bacterium | reverse complement strand
ATGGCGGTCATTACGCAGGGCTTCCTTTACAAGATGCGCAAAAAAATGTTTGACGGTATGCAGAACCTTCCCATCCGCTATTTCGATACCCACAAAAGCGGAGACGTAATGTCCTACTACACCAACGACATCGACACCTTGCGCCAGATGGTTTCTCAGAGTATGCCTCAGCTTTTGATTTCCGCGGTCACCATTCTGACCGTTTTCAGCATCATGCTCTATTTCTGCCTCTGGCTTGCGCTTTTGGTGGTGGCAGGGGTTGTTTTGATGACCGTGCTTTCGCGTAAGGTCGGCGGCGGAAGCGCCAAATACTTCGTCCGTCAGCAGATAGCCATCGGGAAAACGGAGGGCTTTATTCAGGAAATGATGAACGGACAGAAGGTTGTCAAGGTCTTTTGTCACGAGAAGGAAAGCCTTGCGGATTTTGATAAAATCAATGACGCGCTTTACGAGGATTCTCGCCGCGCCCATCGGTATGCCAACATTCTGATGCCGCTTTTAAATAACGTCGGCAACGTGCTGTATGCGCTTGTCGCCATTGTTGGCGGTGTGCTTCTGGTAACGGGCGCGCCCAACGTCAGCCTTTCGGGTCTTTCCATCAGCATTGCCGTCGTCGTGCCCTTTTTAAATATGACGAAGCAGTTTTCGGGCAACGTCGGGCAGGTTTCTCAGCAAATCAACTTTATCGTCATGGGCCTTGCGGGCGCCAATCGCGTCTTTACCCTCTTGGATGAGGAGCCCGAAACGGATGAGGGCTACGTCACGCTCGTCAACGCCAAGGAGGAAAACGGTGCCTTGGTTGAGGTAGAGGAGCGCACGGGGCTTTGGGCTTGGCGCCATCCGCACGCTGAAACGGGTACCGTCACCTATACCAAGCTTGAGGGCGACGTTCGCCTTTTCGGTGTGGATTTCGGCTACGTGCCCGAAAAAATCGTTTTGCACGACGTGGACGTTTATGCAAAGCCGGGACAGAAGGTGGCCTTTGTCGGTGCAACGGGCGCGGGCAAAACCACCATTACCAACCTGATAAACCGCTTTTACGATATCGATGACGGTAAAATCCGTTATGATGGCATCAATATCAACAAAATCAAGAAGGCTGACTTGCGGCGCTCCATGGGCATCGTTTTGCAAGACACCAATCTCTTTACGGGAACGGTGATGGAGAACATCCGCTACGGCCGTCTTGATGCGAGCGACGAGGAGTGTATGGATGCGGCGCGCTTGGCCGGAGCGCACGATTTTATTACGCGCTTGCCTGAGGGCTACGCAACGGTGCTGCGTCAGAACGGCGCCAACCTTTCGCAAGGCCAGCGCCAGCTGATAGCCATTGCCCGTGCGGCCGTAGCCGCGCCTCCCGTTATGATTTTGGATGAGGCAACCTCCTCCATTGATACGCGCACGGAGGCGGTGGTGCAGCAGGGTATGGATAACTTGATGAAGGGAAGAACGGTGTTCGTCATTGCCCACCGCCTTTCCACCGTCCGCAATTCTGACGTGATTATGGTTCTAGAGCACGGCCGCATCATCGAGCGCGGTAACCACGAGGCGCTGATTGCCGAAAAGGGCAAGTATTATCAGCTTTATACGGGCGCCTTCGAGCTGGAATAAGGCAAAAAAGAAAAAAGAATCGGCATCTTCCCCTGCGTCCCTTCGGACGCAGGGCTTTTTTTGCGCCAAAAGACACGAAAAAAACAAAAAACTATTGCAAAAATGAAAAAAATGGTATATACTAATCGTAGCGGGAATTTCCCGTCGGACGATGAAGAAAAATATTACCTGTGCTTCGCGGCAAAGAGAGCCGATGTTGGTGTGAATCGGTGCGCGAGTCGGTATTTCCGTTTCCGAGTCCTCGGCGATGAGTCGAACCTGACAGAAAGAGGCTTTTTACAAGCAATATGGGTGGCACCGCGGAGAAATCCGTCCCATAAATACGGGGCTTTTTTTATTTGCAAAAAGAATTTTAAAGAAAAAAGGATGGGTATACTATGTTAGACATTCGCTTTGTCAGAGAAAATCCTGACGCAGTTAAGGAAAATATCCGCAAGAAATTCCAGGACGCAAAGCTTCCCTTGGTGGATGAGGTGATTGCGCTTGACGCGGAGTATCGCCGCTATAAGCAGGAGGGAGACGCTCTGCGTGCCAACCGTAACAAGCTTTCCAAGCAAATCGGCGCCTTGATGGGTCAGGGCAAGCGCGAGGAGGCCGAGGAGGTCAAGAAGCAGGTAGCGGCAGAGGCCGCCCGTCTTGCCGAGGGTGAGAAGAGATGCGAGGAGCTTGAATCTGACATCAAGCGTATTATGATGACCCTGCCCAACATCATCGACGAGTCTGTGCCCGTTGGTAAGGACGATTCCGAGAACGTTGAGGTGGAGCGCTTTGGCGAGCCCGTTGTACCCGACTTTGAAATTCCCTATCATACCGACATTATGGAGCGCTTCCTTGGCATTGACCTTGAGTCTGCGCGCCGCGTGGCAGGAAACGGCTTCTACTATCTGATGGGCGATATCGCGCGTCTGCATTCCGCCGTGATTTCCTATGCCCGCGACTTTATGATTGAGCGCGGTTTCACCTATTGCGTGCCTCCCTTTATGATCCGTGCTGACGTTGTAACGGGCGTTATGTCCTTCGCGGAGATGGACGCGATGATGTATAAAATTGAGGGCGAGGATCTCTATCTCATCGGTACCTCCGAGCATTCGATGATTGGTAAGTTTATTGATCAGATTGTGCCCGAGGCCGACCTGCCCCAGACTCTGACGAGCTATTCTCCCTGCTTCCGTAAGGAGAAGGGCGCGCACGGCATCGAGGAGCGCGGCGTTTACCGCATTCACCAGTTTGAAAAGCAGGAAATGATTGTCGTTTGTAAGCCTGAGGAGTCGAAGGCGTGGTTCGATGTGCTTTGGAAGAACACCGTTGATCTTTTCCGCTCGCTTGATATTCCCGTTCGCACCCTTGAGTGCTGCTCGGGCGACCTTGCCGATTTGAAGGTGAAGTCTGTTGACGTTGAGGCTTGGTCTCCCCGTCAGAAGAAGTACTTTGAGGTTGGCAGCTGCTCTAATCTCGGCGACGCACAGGCAAGACGCTTGCGTATTCGCGTTAAGGGCGAAAAGGGCAACTATCTGGCGCACACGCTCAATAACACCGTTGTTGCGCCTCCCCGTATGCTGATTGCATTTTTGGAGAACAATCTCTGTGAGGACGGCTCTGTGAAAATCCCCGTAGCGCTGCGTGCTTATATGGGCGGCGCTGAAAAGCTTATCCCCAAGAAATAATCGTACCTGAAGGGAACTCATTCTACGGGCGATTTTGGTGATATGCTTCACTTTAACCCACTTAAAAGAAAGGAGTTCGTATGAACGTTTGTGTGTACGGCGCTTCGAGCAGCGCCATTGATAAGGTCTACATTGAAGCGGTGGAGGAGCTTGGCGAGGTGATTGCCGAACGGGGACACGCTGTTGTCTTTGGCGGCGGTGCCTCGGGCTCTATGGGTGCCGCGGCGCGCGGCGCGCGCCGCCGTGACGGTGCGGTGATTGGCATTGCCCCCACCTTTTTCAACGTGGACGGTGTGCTTTTCCCCGATTGCACCGAATTTATTTCCCCCGAAACCATGCGTGAACGCAAAAAACTGTTGGAGGAAAAATCTGACGGCTTCGTTATCACGCCCGGCGGCATTGGCACCTACGACGAGTTTTTTGAAATTCTCACCTTGAAGCAGCTTGGCCGCCACAATAAGCCCATCGTTATCTATAACGTAGATGGGTATTATAACCCGATGCTTGCCATGCTTGCCGATGCGATGGAAAAGAGCTTCGTGATGGAAAGCGTGGGAGAGCTTTACGCGGTCTTGACCGATGCCGAAGCGGTTGTTCGTTATATCGAGGAATACGATGACCCACAGCGCGAGGTTAATTTCTACAAGAAGGTCTGACGGGCAGAAAAAAAGAAAAATTCCGAAACTTGTTTTCGGAATTTTTCTTTTTTTATTTGCCGTTCTTTGTCACTTTTTTGCGAAAAAAGTCTTTACACAGAGGGGGTTAATATGGTATAATATTATAATAATATCAGTAGGCGCCATTTTGCTTCCCAAAGGGATTTTCGGTGGCAAGCGGCGCAAAAGGAACGTGTATGACGAAATTACCCGACGTTACGGCAGAAGGCGCCAAGCGCGCCGTTTTGGAATATACTGCCCGTATGGCTGCAAAGGGGAAGGAGGCGCGCGCCTTTATTCTCACCTTCGGCTGTCAGCAGAACGAGGCGGATAGCGAGAAGCTGCGCGGCCTGTGCAACGAGATGGGCTACGGCGTTGCGAAAACGCCCGAGGAGGCCGATTTGATTTTGGTGAATACCTGTGCTGTTCGCGAGCACGCGGAATTAAAGGCGCTTTCCACGGTCGGACGGTATAAGCACATCAAGGAGAAAAATCCCGATTTGATAATCGGCGTTTGCGGCTGTATGACGGCGCAGGGGCACAGGGTCGAGGAATTAAAGCATCGGTATCCCTATGTGAATTTCACGATGGAGCCTGCCGCGATGGGAAGATTGCCGCTTCTCTTGTATGCGGCCCTGCAAAAAACGGGGCGCATCTTCCTGCTTGACGAGAAGGAGGATTGTCTTGAGGGGCTGCCCATTTCCCGCGCTGTTTGCCACAGAGCTTGGGTCAGCATTATGTACGGCTGTAACAATTTCTGCTCCTACTGCATCGTGCCCTACGTGCGCGGCAGAGAGAGAAGCCGTGAAAGCCGCTATATCATCGAAGAGGTAAAGGCTGTTTTGCGCGACGGGGCGAAGGATATCACGCTTTTGGGGCAGAACGTCAACTCTTATAAAAGCGATATGGATTTTGCCGCGCTGTTAGAGGCACTTGATGCCTTGGAGGGCGAGTTTGTTTTGCGCTTTATGACGAGTCACCCGAAGGACGTTTCGCCGCGCTTGCTTTCCGTTTTGGCCAAGGCAAAGCACGTGGAGCCGCATTTTCACCTTCCCTTGCAGTCGGGAAGTGACCGCATTTTGAAGAAAATGAATCGCCATTACGATAAGGCGCACTATCTTTCGGTGGTAGAGGCCTTGCGCGCGGCGAACCCCGATATTGTTTTAACGAGCGATATTATCGTCGGCTTCCCCGGTGAAACGGAGGAGGATTTTGCCGAAACGCTTGATATATTAGAAAAAGTGCGCTTTGACAGCGTCTTCTCCTTCATTTATTCTGCCAGAAAGGGAACGCCTGCCGCTGAAATGGACAATCAGGTGCCGCCCGAGGTGCAAAGCGAGCGCTTTGAGCGCCTTCTTTCCTTGCAGACAGACATCAGTCGGGAGAAAAACGAAGGGTATCTCGGTAAGACGGTTCGCGTGTTGATTGACGCGCCTGCCAAAAACGGAAAAGAAAATATGTATAGCGGCCGAACGGACGGTGGCAAGCTCGTTCACGTGGAGGCAACGCCCAAGGACGTTGGTTGCTTCGTGACGGTGAAAATCGAGCAGATAGCCTCCTTTGCGATGCAGGGCGTTATACTGCGTTAAAAATAAAAAAGATTGGAGAAAAAAAGATGAGAACGGTTGAGGAATGTGCCAAGCTTCTTGGCGAGGCAATAGCAAACGATGAGGCGGTGAAGGCATTTAACGGTGCCAAGGCGGCCTTTGAGGGCGATAAGGATTTGCAGGACGCTATCCGTGAATATAACGTACAGCGTATGCTGTTGGGACAGGAGTTCACCAAGGGGGCAGACACGCAGGATGCAGACTTGATTGCGCGCCTGCAGGCAAGAATTGACGAGCTTTATAAGACGGTCACTGAGTCGGATGCCTTTATTTTATACAACCAGACCCAAGAGGGCGTGAACGCCCTGATGCAAAGGGTCAATTCCGATATTAACTTTTACGCCTTCGGCGAGCGCCCCTGCACCCACGATTGCTCCAGCTGCTCTGCCGACTGCGCCTTCAAAAAATAATCCTGACGAAAGGGTCAAGGAATAATGGCTGAAATAGTACAGAAGAGACGGGAGCTTCTTTCTCCCTCTCCGATGATGGAGCAGTACTTTGCCGTGAAGGAAAAGTACGATGATTTTATTCTGATGTATCGCTTAGGCGACTTCTTCGAATGCTTTTTCGAGGACGCCTTGGTTGCCTCAGAGGTTCTGGAGCTGACGCTGACGAGCCGCGATTGCGGAGAGGGGAAGCGTGCCGCTATGTGCGGCGTTCCCTTCCATAAGGCCGACTTATACATAGGTAAGCTGGTGGAAAAGGGGTATAAGGTTGCCGTTTGCGAGCAAACGGAGGACCCCGCCGCCGCCAAGGGCTTGGTCAAGCGCGAGGTAGTGCGCGTTGTAACGCCGGGAACGGTCACGGACGGCACGCTTTTGAATGACAGAAGCAACAACTTCCTTTGCGCTCTTTGCTATACGCCCTCCTCGCTCGGCGTTGCCTTTGCGGATATTTCCACAGGGCAGGTGCTTGCCACGGAGCTGACGGGTGAGAACGTAAGCGGCAGATTGCGCAACGAGCTTTTTGCCTTCTCTCCGAGCGAAATTCTTTTGAATATTTCAGCTTCCAAGATGGGCGAGGCAGGTGTTTTCGCCAGAGAATTCTGTCACGCCGTCTTGACCGATAAGCGAGAAGAGCTTTTTGACGAGAAGCAGGCCGCACGTATGACGGACGAATATCTTGGCCGTCAGCGTGAAAGCATTACCGCCGCCTCCGTTTTGTCGGCGGTTGGCGCGCTTCTTGCCTATATCCGTGAAACCCAGATGTGCGCGCCCACCTTCGTGCGCGAGCTGACGGTGTATAGCGAGGGGCAGTATATGGAGCTGGATTTCAGCACCAGACGCAACCTTGAGCTTGTGGAAAGTCTGCGCAGTAAGGAAAAGCGCGGCAGCTTGCTTTGGGTGCTTGACAGAACCAAAACGGCAATGGGCGCGCGCACTTTGCGCTCTTGGGTCTTGAAGCCTCTTTTGTCCGTTTCTGCTATTTTGTCGCGCGAGGAGGCGGTTGCCGCCTTTGCGGACAGATATTTAGCAAGAGAGGATACAAGAGCCATTCTTTCTGCCATCCCCGACCTTGAGCGATTGACGGCCAAGGTTGCCTATGGAACGGCCTCCGCAAGAGATTTGCGCGCCATAGCCCAAGGGCTTTCGCATCTTCCTGCCCTGAAGGAGCAGTTTGCCTCTCTCTCCGGCGCGCGTATGCAAGCGCTTGCCAAGGATATGGACGTCTTGGAGGACGTCTATGCGATGATTGATGCGGCTATCGATGAAAATCCTCCCTTCTCAGTGCGCGAGGGCGGTATGATTCGTCAGGGCTACAACGAGGACGTGGATTATCTGCGCGCTATTTACAGCAATGCATCGGGCTGGAAGGAAGAAATTGAAGCAAGAGAGAAGGAGGCCACGGGTATTAAAACCCTCAAGGTTGGCTACAACCAGGTCTTCGGCTACTATATCGAGGTTTCAAAGCTTGCTGCGGCGCAGGTGCCTGACCGCTACATCCGCAAGCAGACCTTGACCAACTGCGAGCGCTATATCACGCAGGAATTGAAGGAAATGGAGTCCACCGTGCTCGGTGCAGAGGATAAGCTTCGCGCCTTGGAGTACTCTATCTTTAACGAAATCCGCACGGCCGTTGCCGCGCTTTGCGAGCGCATACAGAAAACGGCGGCCATCGTCGGCGAAGCGGATGTGTATGCCTCCTTGGCAGAGGTGGCGGTAGAAAACCGTTACGTTTGTCCCACCGTGATGCAAAACGGCGGTATTGATATCAAGGACGGGCGTCATCCCGTTGTTGAAAAATTCGTGAAGGACAGCTACTTTGTTCCGAACGACACCCTGCTTGATGGCAAGGACAATCGACTGATGCTCATCACAGGGCCGAATATGGCGGGAAAATCCACCTATATGAGACAGGTTGCCCTTATTGTGATTATGGCACAAATCGGCTCCTTCGTGCCTGCCACCGCGGCAAGCCTTGGCATTGTCGACAAGGTATTTACCCGTGTTGGCGCGTCGGATGATTTGGCGTCGGGGCAGTCTACCTTTATGCTTGAAATGACCGAGGTGGCGCACATTCTGAAGAATGCAACCCCTCGCTCCTTAATCGTGTACGATGAAATCGGCCGCGGCACCTCAACCTATGACGGAATGTCCATTGCCCGTGCCGTTGCGGAGTATACGCTCAGCAAGAAAATCGGCGCAAAGGCTCTCTTTGCCACGCATTATCATGAGCTGACCGTCTTGGAGAATGAGGCCGAGGGCGTTGTGAATTACAACATTGCCGCCAAGAAAAAGGCAGACGGCATTGTCTTTCTACGTAAAATCGTGCGCGGTGCAACGGATGATAGCTACGGTATTGACGTTGCCAAGCTTGCAGGCGTGCCGAACGAGGTGATTAACCGCGCGCGCAAGATTCTTTCCGCCATTGAGGAAGGAAAGGAAGCCCCCGCGCTTACCGCTGTGAAGGCTCCCATCAGCACGGCAGAGGAGCCCGATATGCTTTCGATGCTTGCGGATACCGAGGCTTCGGCCGTCGCCCAACGGCTCAGGGAAACGGACGTCAACGTCCTGACACCCATCGAGGCGATGAATCTGCTTTACGAGCTGAAAAAATCGCTTTCCTGAAAAGAGGAAAAACAGAAAAAGTCCGTAGGGACGTCGGCACTTGCTTTTGTGCCACGTTCAAATGTAAACAATTGTTGACAGAAAGGGAAACGCCTATGGCAAAAATCAATCAACTCAGCTTTGAGGTGGCCAATTTGATAGCGGCAGGCGAGGTGGTGGACAGACCCGCCTCGGTTGCCAAGGAGCTGCTTGAAAACGCCATTGATGCAGGCGCCTCGCAAATCACGCTTGAAATCAAAAACGGCGGTGTTTCCCTTATGCGCGTTGCCGATGACGGATGCGGCATTGAAAAAGAGGATTTGCCCATTGCCATTCGCCGCCATGCAACAAGCAAAATTAAGGGCTCCGAGGATTTGGATGCCATTGCCACCCTTGGCTTCCGCGGCGAAGCCCTTGCTGCCATTGCGGCAGTTTCCACCCTGACCATTATCACCAAGACCAAGGAAAGTGATTGTGGCTTTATGCTGACGGCCGTTGCGGGAAGCGAGCTTGCGCTTTCGGAGGTCGGCTGTGCCAACGGCACGACGGTGACGGTCGAGGGCCTTTTTGACAACGTGCCTGCACGGCGTAAATTCTTGAAGAAGGACGCAACCGAGACGCAAGCGGTGGCCACCCTTGCAGAGCGCATTGCACTTTCTCGCCCCGATATTGCCTTCACCTTTATTGCAGACGGCCGCCGCCGCTTCGTAACCCCGGGCGACAGTAGCCTTTTACACACCCTTTACGCGCTTTACGGAAAGGAGTTTGCCGCACGGCTTATCGAGGCCAAGGCAACGCTTGGCAGCGTTACGGTTTCGGGCTATGCGGGGCTTCCCGACAACGCGCGCGGCACGCGCTCCTATCAGCACGTCTTCGTTAACGGTCGGTACGTGCATAGCAAAACGGCCACGGCCGCCATTGAGCGCGCGTATACCTCGTATATGGCGCCCGAAAAATTCCCCGTTTGCGCACTTTTTATCACCGTTCCCGTTGGAACGGTGGACGTGAACGTCCATCCTGCCAAGCTTGAGGTCAAGTTTGCGGATGAGCGCACCGTTTTTGAGGCGGTGTATTACGCGTTGCGTGACGCCTTAACGAGTGCCACCGAGCGCCCCGAAATGCATTTAACGCGCCAAGCGGAGCGCGAGAAATTAACCAAGACCTTCGGCGAGGCCGATAAGGGAGAACAGCTTTCCTTTGAAAGTGCCGCCCGCTCCTCCGCCTCTGCTCGTCCCGAAGAGCCCACGCGCCCTGCCCCTGTGCAAGCGCCCACCGCTTCCAAGACAACCGAAAGACCCATAGCGGTGCCCACTAAGTCGCCTTCCCCCTCCTCCTTTACACCTGTGCGCGAAACGGTGTCTCCCTCAGACTCTCTGCCGCTTATCGAAAGGGCGGCCGCCGCCCTGCAAAGCCCCGTGCCCTACGGTGCGAGCGCCGTCAAGCCCGTTGCGCCTGAAAAAGAGAAGGAAGAGGCGGCAGAGAGCGCCTCTGCTTCGCTCGTTATGTCGCAAGCAAGCGAAGAGGCGGCAATGGAGAAACAAGACGAAGCTGAGAAGGTGAACGCCAACGAAAAAGCGGAGGAAGCGGCACCCGTTCTTCCCAAATACCGCATTGTCGGTCAGCTTTTTGACTGTTATATTTTCGTCGAGCTTGAAAACGGTACGGCACTCGTCATTGATCAGCACGCCGCCCACGAGCGCATTCTCTTTGAGGATATGAAGAAAACGCGCTTGGCAGACAAGGGCGTTGCCTCGCAGGAGCTGTTGATCCCTCTTTCTCTGTCGCTTTCGCCCGAGGATGCGGCAACGGCGGAGGAAAACGCGGCAGAGTTTGCTTCTCTCGGTTTTATCTGTCGCTTTCTTGACGGGCGCGGCATTTTAACGGCCGTCCCCGTGGACGTCAAGCCTATCGATGCGGAGGGGCTTTTCGTTTCGATGTGTGAGGCTCTGCGCGAGGCTTCCGTTTCTCCCTCCGTTTCGGAGGAAATGCGTCGGGAAAAAATGCTTTACCAGATAGCCTGTAAGGCGGCCATCAAGGGCGGTCGCAAGTACGATGCCTCCCATATTGCATGGCTTGTGGAAAAGGTTCTTTCGATGCCTGACGTGACCGTTTGTCCACACGGACGCCCCATTGCATTTTATTTGACGAAGAAGGAAATAGACAGGCGCTTTGAACGCTTGAAGTAAGGAAAAAGAAAATGTTTGAATTGTTGAAAAAAGAAGGTAAAGCGCGCCGCGGCCGCTTTCATACCGTGCACGGTGTGATAGAAACGCCCGTTTTTATGAACGTTGGCACGAGCGCCGCCATTAAGGGCGGTGTTTCCACCGAGGATTTGGAGGGCCTGCACTGTCAGGTCGAGCTTTCCAACACCTATCATTTGCATATTCGCCCCGGAGACGATTTGATTTACCGTATGGGCGGCCTGCATCGTTTTTTTAACTGGGATAAGCCCATTTTGACGGATAGCGGCGGCTTTCAGGTCTTTTCCTTGGCGTCCTTGAGAAAAATCACCGAGGAGGGCGTGCAGTTCAGCTCACACCTTGACGGCAAGCGCATTTTTATGGGGCCCGAGGAGTCAATGCAAATTCAGTCGCATTTAGCCTCCACCATTGCCATGGCCTTTGACGAGTGCGTGGAAAACCCCGCCACCTATGAATACGCCAAGCAGTCTCACGAGCGCACGATTCGCTGGCTCAAGCGCTCCAAGGCCGAGCTTGCGCGCCTGAATTCCTTGCCCGAAACGATAAACCCCCATCAGATGCTTTTCGGCATCAATCAGGGCGCAACCTTTGAGGATTTGCGCGTGGAAAATATGTGCCGTATTGCCGAGGAGGATTTGGACGGATACGCCATTGGCGGTCTTGCCGTCGGCGAGGAGGCCGAGGTGATGTATCACATCATCGAAACGGTCGAGCCGCATATGCCTGTGAACAAGCCGCGCTACTTGATGGGCGTCGGTACACCGCAGAACATTTTGGAGGCCGTTCATCGCGGCGTTGATTTCTTTGACTGTGTCATGCCAAGCCGTAATGCCCGTCACGGAACGATATTTACCTGGCACGGCAAGGTTAACCTCAACAACGAAAAATATTTCGCTGACCCAAGGCCCATTGATTCTGCCTGCGGCTGTCCTGCCTGCCGCCGATACAGCCGTTCCTATATTCGCCATTTGTTGAAGGCGAAGGAGGCGCTCGGTATGCGCCTTTGCGTGTTGCACAATCTCTATTTTTATAACGATTTGATGCAAAAAATCCGTGACGCGCTGGATGCGGGATGCTTTGAGGCTTTCTACCGCGCCAACGTCAATCGGCTTGCTGAGCGCAGTCAGGATTGACGCATAAAACCCCTTTCTCCGCAAACAATAAGAAAAAAGGAGAAAGGAGTTACTATGGATAATCAGGATACCGCGCGTCTTTTGCGCGAATGCAATGCGGGCATTAAAATGGGCATTTCCTCCTTGGAGGAGGTTTTGCCGCGTGTAAAAAACGCGCGCTTTGCGGAAATTCTTTCCTCGGGCAAAAAGGAGCACGAGGCGCTTGAAAAGGAGGTCTCCTCTATGCTCAGGCATTACGAGGTGCCCGACAAGGAGCCGAGTGCCATCATCAAGGCCATGGGAAAAATGAAAACCGAAATGCGCCTTATGATGAAGGAAGAGGATGCGGTTGTGGCCGATATGATAACCGAGGGGTGTCATATGGGTGTAAAATCGCTCTCTCGCTATCTGAATGAGTATGCCGCGGCAGAGGGCTGCGCGCAGGACGTGACGAAGCGGCTCATTGCTGTGGAGGATAAGATGGCGATAGAAATACGGCCATATTTGTAAACAGAAGTTAACAAAAGGGGGCGAACGGCCCCTTTTTGCAGGGAAGGAAGGTACATATGCGAATTAAAAAGGACAGCGTGCAGCCGATAGTGGAAGGCGCCGCGCGCTTTTTGCTTGTAGCGGATGCAATGGACGGCGAAATCCTTTTGCAAAAGGATGGGGCGCCCCGTTTAACCCTTTCGGTGACCGAAGAGGGAAGCTTGACGGTGAATGCCTATTATAGCGGCGGCGAGGTGCTTACCTTAAAGGCAGAGGGTGCCTTTCGCCGCGAGGTGATTCTGACGCAGGGTTATGCCCGCTTGGCGCTTTACGTGGACGGTGTCTTGCTTGATGAGGATTTCTTTCTTGGTGAAATGGATTTTTCAAATTCCGAAATTCACACCAAAACCTATATGCATTTTGAAGCGGGCTTTGAATACCATTCGGCGATGGAAAGCACGCCTCTTGCAGAGCTTTTTCCCTCCCTGCCGGACGGATTTCGGCCGATAGGGCGCGAAATGGGCGTTCTTTCCGTGCGCCCTGCCGTTCTTTCAGACCGACTTCACCTCTTCTATATTGACACCCGTCGTGGCGGTGCGGTGAAGAGTGGCAACGGTGCCTTTCGTGTAGCGGCGCTCTATTCCGAAAACGGATGCTCCTTTGGCACGGCGCCCGTCTCTGTTCCCGTTGACGAGAGGGCCGAGTACGGTGCGCTGGATGCGGCCTGCCTTTTTGAAAACGGCCGAAGCTACTTGTATTATCTGACGCGGCGTCAGGAGGGCGTGTTCCTGCGCGTTGCCGTTTCGGAGGATGGCTTCTCCTTTTTGAAAACGGGGCTTGATGTTGACGTCCCCGACCTTTTGCCTGCCGATGTAACAGCCATTGACGTTTTCCAAGCAGACAATAAAAACTATCTTCTGTATGCGCAAAGCGGCCGCCTTTTTGCCGCGGAAAGCCAAGACCTTTTGCACTTTAGCGCCCCCGTGGCGATCGAAACCGCACAAAAGGTGCAGGATTTTTGCTTCTTTGAGGCCGAGGGCGAAAAATATATGCTTCTTGTCGGTGAAAGCGGTGTAAGCCTTTGCCGTTATAGCGGTAGCTTCCCCGACGGTACGCTTGAAGCGCCGATGGCGCAAGATTTGGATATGGAGAAGCCAAGAGCCGTTTTCTACCGCAATTCTCTTTATCTTTGCGGCGTGAAGGATGGGGCGCTCGCCATGAAGCGTGCCTATCTTCAAAACGGAAAACTCTCCATGATAACTGAATAAAACGAAAGCCCTGCCTTTTTCATAGGTAGGGCTTTTTGATAGGACAGCCTATTTTTACCAGCCGCTTTTCTGCATAAGGAAAGCGGCTTTTTGCCAATACTTTTCAGCGCAGGAGACCTCTTCAAGCGTTGCTGGGGGATAAAAGCTTCTGCCGAAAGGAAAGGTATGGCGGGATATTATAACAAGGTGGAGATTTGCGGGGTTGATACCTCGCGTCTTCCTATACTGAACGACGAGGAAAAGCGAAGCCTTCTGCTTCGCGTGAAGCAGGGGGATAAAGAAGCAAGAGATGAGCTGATATACGGAAATTTGCGACTCGTTTTAAGCATTATTCAGCGCTTTTCGGGCAGACGGGAAAACGTGGACGATTTGTTTCAGGTGGGGTGTATCGGGCTTATCAAGGCGATTGACCATTTTAACGTTGCGCTTGACGTGAAGTTTTCAACGTACGCTGTGCCCATGATAATCGGAGAGGTCAGGCGCTATTTGAGGGACAACAACGCGGTGCGCGTCTCGCGCTCTGTCAGAGACTTGGCCTACCGTTCCTTGCAGGCAAGGGAGCTTTTAACCGCAAAAACGGGCAAGGAGCCCTCCTTGGAGGAAATTGCCAAGGAGCTATCAGAGGAAAAGGAGAGCGTTGCGCGCGCCTTAGAGGCGATTGTTGAGCCCGTCTCACTATACGAATCCGTCTATAACGACGGCGAGGACTCGGTGTACGTGATTGACAAGCTTTGCGACGAGGAAAGCTCGGATACCGTATGGGTGGAGTCGCTTTCTCTGCGCGATGCGATGAAGCGGCTGGCCAAGCGCGAGCGGCATATCATCCGAATGCGCTTCTATAATGGGAAAACGCAAATGGAAATTGCGGAGGAAATCGGGATTTCGCAGGCGCAGGTTTCCCGCCTGGAAAAAGCGGCGTTGGACAAAATTCGTCGCTACGTTTGACTTGTTGTGCCTTCCCCGGAATAAGAAGGTGCGCCTGAAAAAGAAGAGCAAGAGGCGTTTTTCCTCTTGCTCTTGTTATTTTATTCAATCCTGTTTGCTTTCGGGCTTTGCGGCATCGTTTGCCTTTTCGCCCTTGTCCTCGGGCTTGATTTTGGAGAAGGCGCCATCAAACATCTTTTTTGATACGCTTGCGCCAGCCGCCCGTGGTCTTGGGCATCTCGCTGTGCGAGTAGTAATAGGAGTATTCCTTCTGTCCAAGGCGCTTTTCGCTTTCGATGCAGTTGAGAATGGTGCCGAGAATGTGGCATCCGCTTCGCTCCAACTGCTCCTTGACCTCCAAGGCAAGACGCGCGCGGGTTTGGCCTGCGGCGAGAATGATGATGGCGCCGTCACAGAAGGCGGCGGTCACGGCGCTGTCAACCACAAGGCCGAGAGGCGCAGAGTCCAGCAGCACATAATCGTATTCCTCGCGCATAGCGGCGAGAAGCTTTTTCATAGAGGAGGAGCCCAAAAGCTCAACGGGGTTGGGAGGGAACTGACCTGCAAAAATAATGTCAAGCCCCTTTTGCGAGGTGTGAAGCAAAACCTCCTCAAGCGTTGCCTGCCCCGAAAGATACTGGGAAAGGCCAACGGAGCCGTGGCCGGCAGAGAAGCGGCGCGCGATACTGGAATTTCGAAGGTCGGTGTCAAGCAAAAGAACCTTCTTTCCCATTTCCGCCAGAGAGAAGGCAAGGCCAACCGAGATGGTCGTTTTTCCCTCGCTGATGTTGGAGCTGGTTAAAAGGATGGTCTTAACGTCAGGGTCGCAGAATAAAAAGTTGGTGCGCAGGGTTTTGAAGGCTTCATCGGAGAAGTAATTATTTTTTATGAATGAAAAGTCAAAGGTGATTTCGTTCATTGCTCGGATTCCTTTCGTTTGGCAAGGCGGTAGCCGTTTTGTTGAGAGACAAGGATGCTTCTTTAATCGCGGCTTCTGTTGGCCGGATTCTGATGATAAGGGCCGTAGGGCGCATACTTGCCGTAGCCGCGTTTTTTGCCGTATCTCTTCTTGCGATGGTCGCCATTGAGATTGGGAATAACGCCAAGCACGCTTAAATCAAGCTGAGACTGGGCATCGGTGGTGTTGTTGATACGATCGTTGAAAATGCGAAGAACAATTAAGAAGGCGTAAACGAGAGCAGGAACGCCCACAGCCGCCAAGAGAATTTTAGAGGCAGAGAAGCGAGCATTGACGGGGGAGGTTTCAATGCTTGGCAGATCCATAAAATTCACCTGACCGCCCTCGGTGATACGGGGAATCTCAACGGCGCCGTACTTGCAGATAGCGGAGGCAATATCGTAGGATTTTTGCGCGCTTTCGGTCGTGACCTCAATGTCGATGATGCAGGTATATTCCTTGTCGCTGGGAGAGGAAACCGATACCATACCCTTAGAAATGGAATATCCCAGCTCCGCAGAGGCGGGCTTCAGGACAGAAGGACGGGTTAAAATCTCGCGGCAGTCAGCCAAAAGACGGTTAGACAGCACGAGGTTTTCATAAACGCCGTCGTCCGAGTCCTTGTTCAGCAGGTAGAAGGAGGCGATGGAGCGGTAGCGGGGCTGGTAGGTAACCGATTGGTAGAAAATCATCAGTCCGCCGGCCAAAATCGCCAAAACGATAAATAAAATCAAATAGCGCTTTAAAATACTGAGACAATCTCCAACATCAATGGTTTTTTTGTTCTCTTGCATAGTAGCGTTCCTTTCTGAAGGAGAGAAATCAAATGTCCTCTCCGTTTAATACTTTGTTTGGTACGTGATAGAGCAGTTGGCTTGCAAGCGCTTGGCCTCCGAAGCGGCAAAGTGCCTTTTCGGCGGCGGAAAGCTGCATCGGGCGGAAGGACAGGTCGTGCCCATCCGACGCCACCATACTGATGAGCGAGGTGGAAAGAAGCTTTTTGCGGTGCTTCTTTGCGTAGCCCGAAAGAGAGGCTGCTAAATACGAGGCAGTCATCTGAAAATAGACGCCGCTTTCCTGCCATTCGCGCAAAAGCTTATACTCGCCAAAAAGTGCCTCGTAACGCTCCACGTGCGCTAAAATAACCCGATAGCCGCCGCTGAAGAAGCGGGAAAGCGCGTTTTCCATAATGAAAAGCGAAACGTCGGCAGGAAAATCCAGCAAAACGTATTTGCCGCCTAAAAGCAGGCTGTTGCCCTTTCTTATGTCGTCAAGGCATTCCGTGCGATAGCCGATTTCGTTTCCCAAGGAAAGCGAAAGATCCGGATAACGCTCTGCGGCATAGGCAGAAAGACGGGCGAAGGCCTCGTCTCGCAGGCGTGTGTTGTCGCCGTAAAAATCCGGCTGAAAATGCGGGGTCGCACATAAGCGGCGCACCCCATCGGCATAAGCCGCATCAAGCATGGCGCGCATCGTTCCCTCGTCCTTGGCACCGTCGTCCACGCCGCAAAGAAGGTGCGCGTGCATATCCGTATATACCATAAAAGCCCCTTCCTATACGATTGAAGCAAAGCGCAGGCGCGCCGCCAAACGAAAAAACAATATCTATACTCATTTAACTTACATTTTAACATAAAGCAAGCGGTAAGTCAAGACAAAAGCCGCAAAAAAGTGAGGGAAGGAAAAAGAAAAGGGCAGGCGCAAATTTTGCGCCTGCCGAAAAAGAGCTTGTCTTGCAGATTTTGACTTTAAAGCATCAGAAAAGAGGGAAATACTCCTGGTAAACGGAAACCAGATAGTCCTCCTTCAGCAAATGCCGTTCAAATTTGTAATCAATTGTGTTGATGGTGCGAAGCCTGTCCATTCCGTGCCCGATGCACTTGATAAAGGCCTCCTTAGAGGTCCAGATTTCAAAAAAGCGCAGACGCTCAACGGGCGAAAAAATACCGTCCCAATCGGCATCCTTCGGCTCGTGCCCAAAAATATAGAGGCATTCGTCTGCCGTGAAGAATTTTTTTGCCAAGCGGGGAGACATATCCCGCAGCTGCTCCACGTCAACACCAATGGGCATTTTGGAAATGGCACAAACCACCAAGTCTTCGCTGTGGCTGAGGCTGAAATATAAGGGATTGTCCTCGATAAAGGGCTTGCCGCCCTCTTCATAAGTAAAAAGAACCTCTTGGGGCGCGCATTTCAATTCGCGCGACAAAACGTCGCGCGCGAGCTTGTCTGCCAGAACGGTACGCAGCTTGTCCTTTTTCTGACGCATACGCTCTACGCGGGCGCGCTTCGTTTCATCAAGCATTGCAAAGGCAGCCTCGTATTCCGCAGGGGAAAACGAGCGCACGTCAGCTGTATACCAAATCATAGGGCCTCCTTGTAGAATTCAAAATGACTTTATGTAAAAAGAAAAGACAAAGAAAAATAGTTCATCAAGTCTATTATAGCAGACCTTTTGGCGTTTGTAAATAGTTTTTCGTCAATTTTCATAATTATACAAATATAAAACTGTTTTTTTGTGCAAATCATACAACCGAAGAACAAAAAAGCGGCGCGAGCAAGCTTGCTCGCGCCGCTTTTTTGTTCTTCGGTTGTATGATTTGCACAAAAAA
>JBGVMO010000128.1:0-1767 GCA_045124835.1 Eubacteriales bacterium | reverse complement strand
ATGAATATCTGGACGGGAGACGGCTATAAGGATATTCCGGCCGACAGAATGGGCCCTCGCCTTCGTTATAAGGAAAGCATCGAGGCCATCCTTGCCGAGCCGTTTGATAAAAGTAAGGTAAAGCCCTGCGTGGAATCCAAGGTGTTTGGCATCGGTGTTGAGGCGTATACCGTGGGCTCTGCGGAGTTTGCGCTTTCCTTTGCGGCTATGCACGATGGATGTCTGCCCTTGATGGATAATGGCCACTATCATCCAACAGAGGTCGTTTCGGATAAGATTCCGGCGCTCTTGGCCTTCTTTCCGGAAATTGCGCTCCACATTACCCGTCCTATCCGTTGGGACTCTGATCATTCGGTGCTGTTTGACGATGAAACGAGAGAAATGGCAAAGGAAATCGTGAGAAACGGCGCTTTAGACAGGGTATATATGGCGTTAGACTATTTTGACGCCTCCATCAATCGCATTGCCTCGTGGGCCGTTGGCTTCAGAAGCTGGCAGAAGGCTCTCTTGATGGCCATGCTTGCCCCCAACGCGCAGCTTAAAGCGCTTCAGGACGAGGGCAAGCTCACCGCGCTTCTCGTGATGCAGGAGAGCGTGAAAATGCTTCCTTTTGGCGACGTTTGGGAAGAATACTGTAAGCGTTGCGGCGTTCCTACCGAGTGGGAGCTCTGGGAAGAAATCGAAGCCTATGAAAAAGAGGTTCTTTCCAAAAGAGTATGAAATCACATAAAAAATCGCTCCGAAGGCGTTGACCTTCGGAGCGATTTTTGTGTGTTCTCTTATTTTTCGGGAATACCGTATTTTTCAATCACGAAATCCATATCCTTGTCGCCTCTGCCCGAGAGGTTGATAAGCACAGAGCCGTGGTCCATCGACTTGGCAAGCTTCATACCGTATGCAACGGCGTGAGAGCTTTCGATGGCGGGGATAATACCTTCCATACGGGAAAGCTTGTAGAAGGCCTCGATAGTCTCGTCGTCATTAATAACGTCGTACTTCACGCGGCCAATCTCCTGCCAGAAGGCGTGCTCAGGGCCGCTGGAGGGGTAGTCAAGTCCGCTTGCCACCGAGTAAACGGGGGCGGGCTCGCCGTTTTCATCCTTCAGCATAATGCTGTTGAAGCCGTGCATAATGCCCTCGGTGCCGTATTTCAGGCTGGCCGCATGGTCGCCGAGCTTTTCGCCGCGGCCAAGAGGCTCAATGCCGTAAATATCAACGGGGTCGTTGAGGAAGCCCGAGAAGAGACCTGCGGCATTGGAGCCGCCGCCAACGCAAGCCACGATGGCGCTGGGCAAATGGCCCGTCATCTCCAAAAACTGCTCTCTCGCCTCAATACCGACAACGCTTTGGAAATCTCTTACCATCATAGGAAAGGGATGAGGGCCAAGCACCGAGCCGATGCAGTAAATGCAGTCCTTGTATTCGCGGCTGTAAGCGGCAAATGCGGCGTCAACCGCTTCCTTCAAGGTCGCAAGTCCTTCCTTAACCTCCACCACGTTGGCGCCGAGAATCTTCATACGGGCAACGTTGGGAGCCTGCTTCTTGATGTCAACCGAGCCCATATAAATGTCGCATTCCAAGCCAAAGTAAGCGGCCGCCGTTGCCAAGGCAACGCCGTGCTGGCCTGCGCCCGTCTCGGCAATGATTTTCTTTTTGCCCATGTACTTGGCCAAAAGCGCCTCGCCCATGCAGTGATTCAGCTTGTGTGCGCCCGAATGGTTGAGGTCCTCTCTCTTTGCATAGAGCTGTACCTTGCCGCCCAAGGCG